>USEZ01000008.1 GCA_900553775.1 uncultured Slackia sp.
GCATTGTGGCCTCCAAGATCGCCGCCCATGCAGCCGATATCGCCAAGGGCATCCCGGGCGCGCGCGACTGGGACGACCGCATGGCCGCAGCACGCCAGCGTCTCGACTGGCCCGCCATGTTCGACGAGGCGATCGACCGCGAAAAGGCGGAAGCCTACGTGGCATCCACCAAGCCCGCCGACCCGAGCACCTGCACCATGTGCGGCGCCATGTGCTCGGTGCGCACGATGAACCGTGCCATGAACGGCGAGAACGTGAGCCTGCTGTAACGCCGCAAGGCACGACTTACGGCCGATATACGCGCGATGAAGATTCGCGATTCATCGCACATGGGAAGGCCCGCATCGCCGATGCGGGCCTTCTTTCAAACCGCCGATGCCGCACATCGAGACCGCCTTGCAGCCCCCTCGACATCGGCTGCGGCGTCATCGGAGATCAGCGCATTCATCGTTGCGCAAGGGGCTCTCACCCTATGAACGCAAGAAAGTCGAAGAGCGCAGGCGGAATGATGCGCTATCGCTGCGAGCCGGCGAAACGTGCCGGCTCCGCTTCGGCCTGCGGCCACTCCCCCGCCAAATCGTACACGTCGGCCTTCGAATGCACGCCGAGCTTCGCATACACGTGCCGCACGTGCGTTTTCACCGTGTTTTGCGACAAGAACAGCTCCTGCTCCATTTCAGCGCGGGTCTTGCGCTGCGCGATCAAGGTAAGCACCTCGGCCTCGCGCGCCGTAAGCCCGTATTCTTGCGCCAGCTGCTCGCAGCGCGCGATCAGGCGCTCGCGCGGGCTGACGACGCGCTCTCCGCTTTCGATTTCGATGCCCGCCGCGCCCCAGTCGGCATTGACGGCCCGCTCGCTTCGCCAAATTCCCACGCATACGCCCAAAAGCAGCAGCCCGATGAAGGCGCCCAGCGAAAGCGTCGTCGCATCCAGCCCGACCTCCGACCTTGTCACGCCTTCCCTGACCAGCACGCCCAGGAATATCCCTCCTTCGCTGCATGCCCTCGCCAATGCGAACAGCCGCAGGCTCGGCACGTCGAAGCGATACGCAAGATTCGCAAGAAGCGCGACGGCGAACACGGTGAACCACACGTACGCGAGCTTGACCAGAAAAGACACGGCGGCGGCAAGGCCCAAAGGAGCGAGGGGCATGATGGCGAGCGCCACAACCGACGCGGCGAAGCAGACGCGGGCCATGAATCGGATATCGAACGCCGACGGACGGCGCAGCGCCATATACAGAAGAACGCCGCCCGCAAAGCACGTGACCTAGATCCGATGGATCGCCCCCAGGTTGGAGGCATCTCCCAGAAGGGCTCCCGCCGCGCCCGACATGAGGCCCGCGATGCCCATGAGCACGATGAGCTTCCACGGCACCGGATAGCTCGCCGCGCCATGGGGCGCCTCGCGCGGAAGCAGCGCGAAGCTCGCCTGGGCGCACGCGAGCGAGCAAACGGGCAGAAGCGACGTCGCCACGATCGCATACGGCTGCATCATCGTGGAGACCAGGCAGTAGACGAGAAAGGCGACGATACACGACCCGCCGCCGTAAACGACCATCGACGTGGTTCCCATCTGGCAAAACACCTCGGCCCACAAGCAGAACAGCACCGCTCCGCCGACGGCGGTTGCAACCGCGACCGCCCAGACGATCGCCGCGGGCGAACCCTGCGGAACAAGAACGAGGCCTATCAGGGCCGTTCCGCATGCGGTGACGGCCACCGACGCCGACACGGCGAAGCGATGGGCGCTCAACGCGGCGATACGGCGGGCGAACAGCGCCATGGCGAGAAACGCCCCGATATCGCCCAGGCGCATGCCCGTCTCGACCGGAAGGCGAACGGGAGACGACGCGTCGATATAGATCGCATTGATATGCGTGCAGCACAGCCAGGCGATCAAAAGCCCCATGCCCAGAAAACGAAGCGGATGCAACGCGGGCGGCGCGCCGGCGCCGTCGGCATCGGCCTCGGCATCGGCGAAGGCGCGCGCCGTTTCGGCGCGCGAAAGCATGTCGGCCATATCTTCCCCTCCTATTTCGCCATCATTATAGAGAACGGGCCTCGCATCGCGCGCCTGCGGGGCCGTCTTCGCCCCAAGCTGAAAAAAGCCGGACGGATACGCCGTCCGGCTTTTCGCGCAGCGACTCGAAGGGAGGGGCCGAGCCGCCTATCGGCATCGATGCTAGTCGACAGGACCGTTCACGAGGCCCTTCATCGTCTGGCCGCCGTTATCGTGGCACTCGCTGCACAGGTCTACCTGGGCGGCATGGCCCTTATGGCACTCGTTGCAGTTCTCGATCGTGCCGTGCAGCGAATCATGCGGATTGTAATCGCCCAGATCGTCGGTCAGCTTGGCGAGCTCTTCCCACGTGCCGCCATGGCAATCGAGGCACGTCTGGCTGTCCATGTAGTATGCGGACGAAAGCGCCGGCTCCTCGCCCGAATCGGTGGAGGAAAGCGCCGCCGTCTCGGCGCTCAAATCGCCCGTATGGCAGCTTTCGCAATCTTGCCCCAGCTGGGCGTGAAAGCCCGCTTCGCCTTCGCCGGCATCGACGCTTGCAGCGTGCTGGGGGAACTGCTTCTCCAGATCGGACGTGGAGGAAGACCCGGCCGACCCGCTCGGCGAGCAGCCGACGATGACGAACGAGAGCACCGCGACGCTTGCCGCGACGGCGAGAAGGGGCTTCAATCGATTGGGTTTCTTCATTTCCTATGCCTCCTCTGCGGCGTTTTGGCCCGACACGTATCCGAACGTCACGCAGCGGCCGATAGAGGGGCCGAAAATGTGGCGCGGGTAATTCCCCGAGAAAAATCCGCCCGATGCGCCGCCTGCGGCGTACAGGCCGTCGATGACTTCGTTGTCGTAATCGAGCACGTGGCAGGAGTAATCGACCACCAGGCCCGAGCATGTCGCCAGAATCGACGACTGATGCGCGATGGCGTAGTACTTCCCGCCTTCGACCTTCGACACGCCCTCCATCGGACGGTTGAAATCGTCGTCTTTCTGCGCGTCGACGAAGCCGTTGAAGCGCTCGATGCTCTCGCGCAGCGTCGCGCCGTCGCAGCCCATCTGCTCGGCAAGACCCTCGATCGAATCGGCCTCGAACGCCCAGCCTTTGCCTTTGACCTCTTCGAACTTCTTGAACGCCTTCTCCTTGTCGGCATCGCTTACGCCCGCGAACTGGGAATCGGAAGCGACCTTCCAGGTTTTCTCGCCGAAATTGCGCTGGGCGGAAATGGCGTTGGAGCGAGCCTGGAACGGCATGCCCTCGCTTGCGAAGCGCACGCCCTTCTCGTTGATGAAGATGCCGCCGAGAAACGGTCGCATGCCCGTGCTGCTGGAATAGAACGCGTCGTCGTTGCCCATGTCGAAGTTCATGACGCAGGCAGGCAGCGGATCCATCTGGGCGCCCACGGCCAGGCCCATGAGCTGGCCGTCGCCCGTCGTGCCGTACGCCGGGCACCACGAACCGTAGTTCACCATGTCTTCGGGGCGGCACCATGCCTTGAGCATCTGCGGATTCGCGTCGAATCCGCCCGTGGCGAGGATGACGCCCTTCTTCGCATTCACGCGATAGTAGCCGTCGGAATCTTTGCAGATGGCGCCCGTCACGCGGCCTTCGTCGTTGCGTTCGAGCTTGACCACGGCATTGCGGTAGCGAAGCGTGGCGTTGGAGCGTTTCGAGAACGTGTTGGCGAGGTCTTTCACGATGAAGATGCCCGCGCCGCCGGCGTTTTTGGTGGTCTGCTCGGACCACTCGTCGCAACGAAACGCTATTTCGGTCTGCACGCTCGGGAAGAAATGGGCATTGGCCTTGCCTTCTTTGAAATACGTCTCGATGCCCGCTTCGCCCTCGTCGAACTTGTCCTGAAGCCAGTCGGCGGCTTCGCCGGAACGGTCGCCCCACAGCTTGATGGGATCGACGGGCACGCGGTAGTACGCAGCATTGCGCATGGCGTCCATCGCCTCGGCCTTGTCGACGTTATTGCCCGCCTCGGCCATCTTCTTGCCGCCCACGACGCCCATGCCCTCGAAGATGCCGCGTCCTTCGCTCATCTTCTCGAGGCACAAGACCTCCGTCTCTCCATCGTCCGATGCGGACACCGCGGCTACGATGCCCGTGATGCCGGCGCCCGCCACAAGGACGTCCGTCTCTTCGGTGCGCGCTATCTCCGATTCGTCGAAATCGCGCATCTCGAACGCCACGTTGCCCTGGCGGTCGAGGTCGCTCTCCACATCGCGCACCGGAATGGAGCGCATCGGAACCTGAAACGCATCCTCGTACACGCCCATCGTGTCGCTGAAATCGGTAACGCCCGTTTCGGTGGCAGGCAGCGCGTCGCTTGCCAGGGCGGCGCGCGGATGCGCCGCGCCGAAGCGGCCGCGGCGATCACGCCCAAGCCTGTCGCCTTCAAGAAATTGCGGCGGCTCGTCGCATGAGCGGTCTGCTCTTCCATATCCCCCTCCTCTTGTTCACGCTTATCGCACGACAGTGCGCCGTGCGCCATCGACACTACGACGGCCGGCGTGCAAAGACGGGGGTGAAACCCCGCAAGCCGAGGGTGAAACCGCCCTCACCCCCGGCTCACCCATGCCGTGAGCGGGGAATTCTCGAAATCGCTCCGCCGCGTAAGCGTGCAGGGAAACCGCGTGACGCGCTTTCGCGCCGACGCGCGCCGGCGCGAAAGCCTGTTTCGCCGGATCGCGCGACGCAAAAGCGGCGAGCCCTGCCGGAAACGATCCCGGCAAGGCCCGCCGCTTGAAAGGAGACGATGCAAGAGGGAAACGCTAGAACCATTCCCTTTTGCCGAACACGTACGCCTGCTCGAACTCGCTTTGGCTTTTCACCAAATAGATGATGCCCTCGATCAGGCCGATCAGCCAGATGACGCCCGTCGCAAGGCCGAGCGAGAGCAAACCGCCCAGGATGGACACGCCCAGCATGATGAATCCTGCGGTGTTGTAGCCCAAATAGAACTTATGGATGCCGAAGGCGCCGAGGAAAATTCCCAGAAGGCCCGCCGCCACGTGGTCTTTCGTGCGCACCACGGGCTGCTGGCAATAGTTCTGCCCGTACGGGTTGTACGGACTTTGGGCGGAACCGTATCCGTTCGCGTAGACATGCGGATTCTGATACGCCTGCTGGCCCGTGGGCTGGGTATACTCGGCGCGAGCGGCCTGGGCGGCCTGGGCATACGCCGCCGACGCGTCGTAAGCGGGCGGAGGAACGGGCGAAGCCGCATGCGTTGCCGCCGCAGGCTGCGCGGGCGGCACGTATGCCGCATACCCCTGGGCCGCGACAGGCTGCGTATGCTGCCGGGCGAAAGACGCGGGGGCGTCCTGCGCAGAAGGCGCCTCGGCAGGCGCGGGCACGGGCTCTACCGGCATAGGGGAGAACGCGGCCGTATCGGCGGGGGCGTCTTCGGCGCGAGCCTCTTGCGCCGCATCTCCCCCGTTTTCGGAATCCGCCGAAACGCGCACATCGGCCGCATCGGCAGGCGCGTCGACCCGATCGGCGCTTTCGCCCTCGACCCCGTCCGCGAGAACAGGCACGTCGTCTGCAGGCTCTTCGTCTCCGGCCTTGCGCTCGGCAGCCGCGCTCAGTTCGGCCAAACGCTCCTGCATGCGCTCCATCATATCCTTCAGTTCCGCTATCTCGTCGGCAGGCGATGCCGGCTTCGCGTTCTTTTCAGCCATGGCGCACGCTCCTTCCGTCTTGCTGTCGCTTTCTCATCTCGCCTGCCATCCTAAACGAAAACGGCGGCGAACATACGATTCGCTGCCGTTCCGTAATCCATGCGTCAGCCGTCCGTCAGCAGGCCGATTCCGTTCCGAAAAAAACCGTGCGAGCAGCCGCTATGCCCTCTCGGGAACCTTGCGCAGCAGGAGAAATCCCACGATGAACAGCACGACCAGCGAAAACACGCCCCAGTTCGACTGGCCCGTGAGCTGCGTGATCGCGCTGACCAGAAACGTGCCCATGACCGCCGCGTATTTGCCGAAGATGTCGAAGAACCCGAAGTATTCGTTGGCATGCTCTTTAGGAACGAGCTTGCCGAATTCCGAGCGCGACAGCGCCTGGATGCCGCCCTGGAACAGGCCCACCATGACGGCCAAGATCCAAAACTCCACCGCGCTTTTCAGAAAGAACGCGCCGAACAGCGTAATGCACATATAGGCGAACACGCCCACAAGCAGCATCTTCTTCGTGCCGACCTTCGTGCCCAGCCGTCCATAGGCGATAGCCGACGGAAACGCCACGAACTGCGTGACCAGCAGCGCCAAGACCAGCTGCACCGAGTCGATGCCCAGATCGGTTCCGTAGCTCGTGGAAAGCTTGATGATCGTATGCACGCCGTCGATGTAGAAGAAATACGCCAGCATGAAATAGCGCAGCGATTTCGTGCGCCAGATGCGCTTCAGCGTTTGCAGCAGTCCTTTAAACGCGTCGCGCACCACATGGGCGGAGCGCTGCTTGAAATGCGTCTGATGCACGTTTTTGAACACCGGCACGGTGAAGGCCACCCACCACAGCGCCGTGATGACGAAGGCGATCTTCATGCCGAGCGCCATGTCGATGCCGACGGCCCCGCCGCCGAGCACCACGGCCAGGCAGGCGATGAACGGCAGGCAGCTGCCGATGTATCCCCAGGCGTAGCCCTGGCTGGAAATCTCGTCATAGCGCTCGTCGGTCGTGGCGTCCACAAGCAGCGCGTCGTAGAACACCATGGACGAATTGAGCATGATCGACGCCACCACGTAGATGATCAGAAACGGAAGCGCGTCGGTGGCAAACCCCAGCGCACAGCACGCAAGCGCGCCCGTTCCCACCGTTCCTACCAGGAACTTCTTCTTCATATGGCGCAAATCGGCCAAGCTTCCCAAAACCGGCATCGTAAGCGCGATGACAAGCGAGGCGATGGTCTCGGCGTAGCCCCACGCCACCACGACGCTTCCCTCGGCGATCGAGCTGAAATACACCGGGATCAGCGCGGTGGAAAGCAGCACGAACGCAGAATTTCCCACGTCGTACATGATCCAGCTCTTCTCTTGCTTGGTCAGTTTTCCGATCGCCATGAAGCCTTCTTTCCGATTCGCAGGCGCGCTTCGATACCGCCGCGCCGCCCGCCGAAGACGGGTGCGGCGGATGCGCCGTTCGTGCAGGATGCGGCCTTCCCGTCGTGCGCCGCGCACGGGCGCGCACGACGGGAAACCGGTTCGCTTCGCCCCGGCGCGCACGACCCGCCT
This sequence comes from uncultured Slackia sp., assembly GCA_900553775.1. GTDB lineage: Bacteria > Actinomycetota > Coriobacteriia > Coriobacteriales > Eggerthellaceae > Slackia. The sequence continues at coordinate 7,252 of USEZ01000008.1, forward strand.
GGGCGCACGAAAGATGCGCGAACAGCGGAAACGATGGCGTGCAAAATGTCGGTAGACTTGCCCGGGGACGGAAGAAACATCCGCACAATTGTATATCATGTGCCCCGACACAAGAGCCGCCCCGCTGCCGCCGCATGTCAAATCGACGCAAAAACACGGGCGGCCCGAGCATGCGAAGGAGGCAGCCATGCCGGCCATCATGACCCATGATTTCTTCGGTAAAGACATCTACGCGAAACACGCCGACGCCATCGGAAGAAGCGATGCCGAGCGCGATGCGTTCCTGCTGGGCAACCAGGGGCCCGATCCCTTGTTCTACCTGGTTCTCACCATGCGCATGAAGCCGTTTTTCGGCCTGGGAAGCGACATGCACCATCTTGAGCCCTCGAAGCTTCTCTGCGCCTTGAAGGAAAGCCTCGACGTGCTCGAAGACTTCGAGCAGCCGATCGGGCGCGCCTACGCGGCGGGCTTTCTGTGCCACTACACGCTCGACAGCTCCATGCATCCTTTGGTCTACCAGCAGCAGTTCGCCCTGTGCGATGCGGGCGTCGAGGGGCTCACCCGCGCCGACGGCAACGAAGTGCACGCGGAAATCGAGCGGGAATTCGACGAGATGGTGCTCTACAGCAAACGGGGACGCACCATCGCCACCTACAAGCCCTTCCGCGAAGTGCTCAAGGCAAGCGACGAGGTGCTGACCGCCATCGGCAAGATGTACGCGTTCTTCTGCATGAAGGCGCTGCGCGCATTCGTGCCGTGCGACCTGTTCCCCACCGCCGTGAAAAACTTCCGCACCACCCAGAAGTTCTTCTATTCGCCGAGCACCGCCATCCATTCGCTCGCCAACACGGTGGAAACGTGCTTCTTGCGCCGCAACTATTCGTTCTACAAATCCATGGCGCACCGCGACAACGCCTCCATGACGAGCGATTTCGACAACCGCATGCGCAAGACGTGGGAAAACCCCTTCACGCATGAACGGCGAAACGACAGCTTCTGGGACATCTACGGCGCGGCGAAAGACAAAGCCGCCGCGAATCTGGAAGCGTTTTTCGCGGACGGTTTCGACCTGGCCGCCGCACGACGCATCACGCACGGGCTCGACTTCAGCGGCGAACCCGTGGAAGACGTCGCCGTCGACGCGGTTTCGAGCGCCACGAAGACCGCCGCGCGCTAACGGGCCTTCCGGCGCCCCGGCCGTCTTGCGGGCGTGCGCGCACGCGATTCCCTTCGTGTCGCGATGCGCGGCGAGCGTATACTATGCCGTCGATCGCACATCGTCTTTATCCTCTCGAACAAGAGATCGGAGTTTCGCCCGCCATGCTCGAAAGCGTCCTCGCCATACCGTTCTGGATCGAATTCGCCGGCACGATCACCGGCGCCCTCGCGGGCGCCATCGCCGGCGTGCGCGCGCAGTACGACATCTTCGGCACCACGGTGCTCGCCTGCGTCACGGGTCTCGGCGGCGGCATCATCCGCGACATCCTGCTGCAAGACTACGGCATCTACGCGTTTCAGCACCCGGTGCTTCTGCTGTCATGCGCCGTCGCAGGCGGGCTGGTGTTCTACTTCCACAAGCTCGCCGACGCCTTCGACTGGATCATGGACTTCCTCGACAATCTATCGGTGGGCCTGTGGGCCGTCGTGTCGGTCGGCAAGGGGCTTTCGGCGGGGCTTGCGATCATTCCGTCCATCATCTTGGGCACGATAACCGCCGTCGGCGGCGGCATCAGCCGCGACGTGCTCATGGCGCAACGCCCCGTGGCATTTCAGGCGGGCACCCTGTACGGCACCGCGTCGCTGTTCGGCTCGACCGCCTTCGCGCTCATGAAGCAAAACGACGTGCTCGGCGATTACGCGGCCATCACCTGCGTGATCTTGGTCATGGCCATCCGCTATGCCTCCGAATTCTTCGGATGGCGCACGCGGCCCGCGCAGGATTACAGCGACAAGGTGATCGCGCCCGTAAAGAAAGTCGCGCATGTGGCCGCACAGCCGGTCAAAAAGGCGGTGCGCAGCGCCGTCGACAAGCGCGTCGTCACCGCGGCCGAGCCGCAGATGCCCCACCATGAGAAAGCGGCACATCGCATCCGCCTGCGCGCCGAAGCGCAGGCGCGCATGGCCCAAAGCATCAATGCAGGCGCGGCTGCCAAAACCGAAGGCGGCGCCGCGAGCACCTATGCCCCGCACCGCGAGCCTGCAAGCGAAAGCCGGGCGAACCCGACGCCGAAAAACCCGTCGTAGCGTATCGCGTCCATGGGGCGCGCCGCGTCGCGAAATCGCGAACGCGGCATGGGGCCGTCATGATGAAGCGGCCCGCCGCATGCCGGATGCCATCCGAACATGCGGCGGGCCTTCTCATCGGAACCGCAATCAGAAAAATCAGCGCTCCGGCGGAGCCTGCCGCCCGCTTTCGGCCGCAGGTTCCGCCTCTTCGCCCTCGCCTTCGCCGCCATGCGGCTTAGCGCGCACCACGCCGATGGAAATCGCCTGAGCGGGACAGGCCGACACGCAATCGAGGCACAGCGTGCATCCTTCGAACGCGGCCGGGTCGGCGGCGGATACGTCGATGTCTTCGGGACAGGCCGAGCCGCACGCGCCGCAGCCTGCAGAAGAGCGGCACGCGGGCGCCTTCGAGCGCGGCCCCACGGCGAAGCCGAGCTTCGTGCGCACCTTCGCAACCAGGGAAAGCGCGAACCCCCATGGACAGATATCCGAGCACCAGCGTTTGAACAAGAACACCTCGGCCAAAAGCATGAGCGGGAAAATCGCAAGCTCCCAGCCGGGCTGCCACAGCACGAACGCGCGGCTGACCGCATACACCGTGCCGAGCGCAAGCCCGATGGGGCAGATCAGGCAGAACACGGGGAAATGCACGACGAACGAAACCGCCAGCAGCACGATCAGCACGACGGCCCGGGCCTTCAACGAGCCGGCCGAGCACGAATGCGCGCATGGCCCGGGCGCACGTCCCGCCCGCCCCGCCACGCCGCGCGGGCTGCGTCCGCCGAACAGGTTCTTCAACGCGCCCGTCGGGCAGAGCCACGAGCAGAACGCCCGGCCGACAAGCAGCACGATGGCAAGGCCCGCCACGACCCCCGGCACAAGCGCCCAGGCGACAGAGCCGCTTGCCGCCGTAAGGGAAAGAAACCCCACGGGGCACAGCATGCAGATCGAACCTACGGCCACGCCGTGGTGCTGCATGGAGGCGAACACCGCGAGCACCGCCGCCAAGGCGACGGCGAATCGGAGATATCTGACCTTACGCATGGATCGCCCCTTCCTGCGCGGCCACGCCGCGGCCGCGCTCGAGCGCCTCGGACGTGCATGCCCCGGCAACAGAGGCGGCCTCGCACGTGCGCGGCACGACGTAGATCCCCTTCTCGAGCGTCGCGGCGTCATAGGCGCGCAGCGATGCCGCAGGGCATTTCAGCTCGCATTTGCCGCAGCCGTCGCACAACGCTTCGTCAACCACGGGGCGGCCATGCTCGTCGAGCGTCAGCGCCCCTTCGACCGGGCACTCGTCGACGCATACCGTGCATCCCGCCCAATCCCATGCGATGCACGCATCCTCGACCACTTTCGCAACGCCGATATCGTCGCAGCTCGGCGCCTGGAAGCTCAGGGCGCCGGTGGGGCATGCCTCGACGCATTTCATGCAGAAGTCGCAGAATCCGGTTTTGAACGAAAGCGCAGGCGTGCCCTGCGTGAAGAAAGCCGCGGTCAGCGCGAGCGGCTGCACGATCGAATACGGGCACGCCTGCACGCAGCGCTGGCACCGGTTGCAGCGCGCGAGCAGGTCGTCTTCGCTCGACGCGCCGGGCGGCCGCAGAAACACCGCCTGTCCGCTCTGCCGTACGAACGCGCCCGCGCCGCCCAAGCCCACAAGCACCGCCGATGCCGCCCCCGCAGCGAGAAACCCGCGACGCGACAGGGCGCTCCCGCAATCCGTTGCGCTCATGGCGCACCGCCTCCTTTCGGTCTAGTCGAGCATATCGGCGAGCACGGCGGCGTCTTCTTCGATGAAGCGCGCCGTGAAACGGGCGGCATGGGCATAAAAACCGCCCTCGGCGGCCGTGCACGCATCGGCGGCGAAACGGCCTATCCAATTCGCCAGATGCCCGTTCACGAAAGAACGCTGCTCGCGAGCCGCCCGCTCGGCAGCGGGAAAATCGCCCGCAAGCAACGCTTCGCGCGCGCGGTCGCACAGCACGCGCACGAAAGAAAGCTGCACGGCAAGATGGTCTTCGGGTTCGGTGAAACGCTCTTTTTTGCGCAGCCCCTCCCGACGGTATTCCTTCAGCGTTTCGCTATAGGCGTCCTGCATCATCAGGCCCGCCTGGCTCGTGTACACCGATTCGTACGGAAACGCCTTGGTCGCCGAAAGCGGGCCCATGCCGAAGAACACGCGGTCGAACGTCACGGCAAGCTCTTCGATGCCCGCCGCGTCGATATCGGCAAGGCATGCCTTCATGGCCCCCATCTCGCGCATGAGGCCGGCGTCGTCGCTTTCGAACGAGAACTCCTCCGCCATCTCGCGCGCGAAGGCGGCGTCGATTTCCACCTCGTAGATACGGGAAAGCAGCGCATACACGTGAGCGCGGCTTTCCATGAGGCCGGCAAGCTCGGCGGCCTGCGCTTCGTTCAGTTCGCTATCCGACATGGGTTCCTCCTTCGATGCATGCCTTCTCTTCGCGTTTCACGCCGGGCCGACGCGCGGCCGCGCCGAAAAGGGCGAGCTTCGTCGCGAACGACGCGTCTTCGCGCGACCCTTTCGCAAGCACCAGGCATGCCATGGCGGCGAACCCCATGCCGAGGCCCGTTCCCAGATACATCACGGGCAGCGCAGGAGAATCCCATACGGGACGGGCCGCCATGAGATACGACGCGCCCGCCACCAAAGGCAAAACAACGCCTACGACCAGCGCGATTCCGCCGAACACCTTCGCCGCGCCGTCGAATTCCTTCTTGGCCACGATGGCGTAGACGAACGTGACGATCGCCATGGCGCCCACGGCGAAAAGCTCGCGGGAAAGGCCCGAGCCCGCATTGCCCAGGATATGCAGCGCACGCTCGGGATGGCCCAGGTGAAGCGCCGATGCGCATCCGCCCGCGATCAAAAGGACCAGCGCGATGACGGCGGCGGCCACGCGCACCTCTTTGAACCTGCCTTTGATTTCGCCGATGCCGACGAAGATCATCATGCCCGACGATATCCCCAGGAAAACGCTGAAGATAAGAAGCGGCCACTGGATCGCCATCCTTACTCACCTTCCTTCCACTCGCACTTGTCCATGACATACGTCACGCCCGGATGGTTGCCCACGTCGATCAGGCGATGGTTCTTCTTCGAAGCGAGAAGCTTGGACACCTCGCTTTCGGAATCTTCGATATCGCCGAATTTGCGCGCCTGGCCGGGGCAATGGAACACGCAGGCGGGCACTTCGCCCTTGTCGATGCGATGGGCGCACATCGTGCACTTCTCGATGACGCCTTTGTCGGGGGCGTCGTCGTAGGTGCGCACGCCGTACGGGCAGGCCATGACGCACATCTGGCATCCGATGCACGTGCTGTGGTCCACGAGCACGATGCCGTCTTCGCGCTTGTAGCTCGCGCCCGTCGGGCACACGCTCACACACTGGGGGTTGTCGCAATGCTGGCAAGCCACGGGAAGGTAATACATCTCGAGGTCGGGATACGTGCCGTTCGGCCCCACCGTGAGCACCTTGTTGTAAAACGTGCCCAGGCCCACGTTGTTCTCCTGCTTGCACACCACGGCGCACGAATGGCACCCGATGCAGCTGTCCAGGTCGATAACCATCGTATTGCGGGTCATCTTCTACTTCGCCCCCTTCATGCTCGGCATATTCACGCCGTCCGCCTGGTCGTCGGCCGCAAGCCGTTCGGCCGAAAGCGGCAGGAAGATCTTCAAATCGTCGCTCGTCATGCAGATATTCTCAGGCGCCCCTTCTTCGGCCTTGTACACCTTGCACAAACCGCCGAAGTTGTCGGTTCCCACGGCCGGGTCGTACGGGCCGTTGTTCTCGAACAGCACGTTGCAGTTGGAATCGAGCGCGCCGTGCAGGTCGTCGGTCGCCTCGCGCTCGGGGAACCACCAGTCGTGCTCGACGTGGATGGTGTCGGGCTTGATGGCGTTGGTGAGGTTCGCCCGCTGGCGGATGCGGTCGACGTAGGTTTCGATCCAGCACCAGTCGTCTTGCTGAATGCCCAGTTTGGCGGCGGTTTCCGGATTGATATCCATCGTCGGGAACATATGCACCTCGCGCAGCCACGGGCTGTTGCGGTACTCGGTGTGGAAGAAGGCGTGGCTGCGGCCGCCCGTGATCAGCGTGTAGGGATATTCGCCGACCAGATCCTCGCGCGACTTCTTCGTGATAGGCGGCTCGATGTACATGGGAAGCGGGACGTTGCCGTACAGCAGCAGGTCTTCCGACCACATTTCCATCTTGCCGTTATCCGACTGCGGATGCGCGGGAATCTCTTTGCCGTCGGGCGTGACGGTTCCCGGGAAGCGATAGACCGTGCCCATCTTGTTGCCGCGATACATCGTGTTGAAGCCGGGGCGGAAATCGCTCGTCTTGCGCATAAAGCCGGTCTCGTATTTCGGCGCGCCCTTCACGTCGGCCATCTGCACGCCCGTCACGCTCACGCGCTCGCGGAATTCCTCGAAGTTCGCGCAGGACAGATCGGGCGGAAGGGTTTCGGGGCCCTTCACCATGTAGTCGAAGAACTCGTATTTGTCTTTCCAATACATGTCGACGCCCATGTATTCGGCGAACTCGAAGCAGATGTCCATGTCGTCGCGCGCCTCGCCGAGCGGCGCATGGAACGGCTGGCGGATGAGGTAGGTGTGGCTCGTCGGATAGCCGTGGCCCGAATGGGCCCATTCCACGCGATCGACTTCGTTGGGATGCGCCGCCGGCAAAATGATGTCGGCCATCTCGCCCGAAGGCGTCATGTAGATATCCACGTTCACGAAGAAGTCGAGGTTCTTGAAGCCTTCGATGATTTCCTTGCCGCCCTCGATCGACAGGATGGGCTCGGACGTCTGCTGCCAATAGCCGTGGATCTGGAACGGGTCGCCTTTCGCCATGGCCTTGGTGGTTGCGGCGCCGAAGCCGCCCTGCTGGCCGTAGATCACCTGTCCGCCCGAATTCTGCGTGACCTCGCGCAGCTCGCCGGTGGCGTCGTCGGCCTGCAGAATGGTCTGATAGCCCGTGTTCTGGCACACCGAGAGCTTCTTGATGTTCATGGCCGTCTCTTTGCGGCGCTGTCCCATGCGGCCCGCCTTGTTGGGAACCACGTCGAACATGAACGAGTCGTAGCCGGTGGCGGGCTCGCGGCCGATGTTCTGGCCGCCCTTGGTGTCGAAATTGCCGGCAAGGGCCATCATGATGGTGAAGGCCTGGGAGATGCCCGACGTGTTGATCGAGAACTCGACCTTCTGGCCGCGCGTGAAGCAGGCATGCGGGCTGGCGTCGATATACCACTTGATGGCGGTTTTGATCTTCTCTTCGTCGAGCTCGCAGAACTCCGCCGCACGCGCCGTGGTCCACGGGGTCACGTGCTCGACCAGGATATCCCACGAAGTGCGATAGGTCTTGCCGCCTATTTCATGGCTTCCCGAAAGCGCGGGCTTGACATCGGCCACCACGTTGCCCTCTTCGTCGAGCCACTGGAAAACCTTCTCGGCGCCCAGTCCGTGCTTGTCCTGCCAATCGCCGTTCCAGAAAATGAGCTTGTCGTGCGCCTCGTCCCATGCGGGATACAGCTCCTCGTTTCCGTCTTCGGCCAGCATGGACTGCCGCAGCTGATATCCCGTGCCGTTACCGTCGGCGTCTTTCTCGTCGATGAAAAACGGCGCGTTGGTCCAGTAGCGCGCGAAGTCGGTGGCGCATTTGTCGGAATGGATGATTTCGTTGATGAACGCAAGCACGAGAGCCATGTCGGAGCCGGGACGAATGGGCAGTCACAGATCGGACTTCGAAGCGGTGCAGGTGAAGCGGGGGTCGACGCAGATCACCTTCGCGCCGCGCTCCTGGGCGCGCTTGACCGTGAGCCAGTCGTAATAGCCGCGCGAGCGTTCCTGGCGGCACCAGATCAGAATGCAATCGGTGTTGTTGCCGTCCCAGCCGGTGTATTGCGTCTCATCGCCGTAGAGGCACTGGCTCGTGAAATACGAGCCCACCCAGCACAGGTTGCCCACGCCGAACGTGGCGGTCGAACCCAATTCGAGCCACAGCTTGTTGATCGCCTGGAACTGCAGCATGTCGCGTCCCGTGCCGTACTGGTGGGCGATGGTATGCCAGCCGTACGTCTCGCCTATCTCGGTGAATTTGTCGCGCGCGGTTTCGTAGGCTTCTTCCCACGAAATGCGCTTCCATCGGCCCGACCCCTTCTCGCCGACGCGCTTTTGCGGATAGCGGACGCGCGTGGGATTGTACAGCTCCTGAGGGATGCCGAACGCGCGGGCGCAAAGCGTTCCTTCGCTGAACAGGTCGGGGTTGCCCTCCACCTTGGTCAAACGGCCGTCTTTCACCGTGCCGAACAAAGCGCAACGGCCATAGCACTGGCGGCATGCGCTCGGAATGACCTTGACGTCTTCGGCGGCATCCGATGAGGACGCCGCCCCTTCGTCTGCCGCAGCCTGGGCGCCGCCGAGAAGCAGCGCCGAACCCGACGCCACGGCCGTCGCCTTCAGAAAATTCCGACGACTCATCTTAAGCGACATACTTCCCCCTTTTCCCATCCTTCATTGTTAGAAGAACAATAGTTAGCTATCTAACTATTACTTGGCTAAGTATATCGCCGCGACGCCGCGCTTCAAGGAGGCCGGATTATTCTATTTTTCACATAATGGATACGGCGGAAAAACGCCCGAAGGGCGGCCGGCGGCAGCGCGCCGCAAGCCGCTTGCCGCAGGTCGCAAGGGCCCCGTCGGACCGCGGTTCGAAGCGCACGGGTTCCTCGGCAGCCCGCTTCGCGAGAGCTACAGCGGACGAGCCGCCTTATCGGCGTTGTCGTACACCGTATCGAGCAGGCGGAAAAGCAGCGCGAGCTCTTCGTCGGAAATGCCCTCGCGCATTCTGTCCGCCAGGTCGACGGCATCGGGCTGGATGCGTTCGAGCAGGTCGCGGGCCGCAGGGCGCAGCACGATGACGTTGGCGCGTCGGTCGGTTGCATCCGGCACCCGCTCCACCAGGCCCATCTCTTCCATCTTGTCGATAGAGCGCGTGATGGTGGCGGGCTTTCGCTGCAAGGCGTCGGCCAGGGCGCGCTGCGAAAGCGGGCCGCGCTTGTCGAGCTGGTTCAAGGCGTTCCATTGCCCGGGCGTGATGCCGTAGCGCGCCAAAGCGTCTTCGAGGCATTGCGCGAGCATGCGTTGCGTCCGGTAGACGCGATAACCCAACAGGTCGCTGTGGCGGCGTTCGTCCATACCAGGCCCTTCCTTCGCACGATACGATCGTCTTTTTCTATCATAGACGATCGCCGCACGACGCTGCACGGGCGCGCTCGAGAGGAAAAAACAAAGCCCTCCGTCGTCGAAAACGAAGGGCCCTTCCTTGCAGCCGATTTCGCGATGTCGCGCAAACGCTTCTCGGGAGCCGTCGAAGCGCGAAAGCGTTTACGCCTCGGGCGCGACGAACGTATCGCGGTCGGGAGCGAAGCTCTGCATGGCCTTGATCGTGCGGTCGAACAGCTCGTCGAGCTCCCATCCGAGCATCTCGGCGCCCGAACGGATCACATCGCGGCTCACGCCTGCGGCGAAGCGCTTGTCCTTGAATTTCTTCTTGAGCGATTTCACCTCGAAATCCATCACGCTTTTCGACGGACGCATGACCACCGCCGCGCCGATAAGGCCCGTCAGCTCTTCGGTGGCGAACAAGATCTTTTCCATCTGCAGCTCGGGACGCGGCAGGTCGGGATTGAAATCGGACGTGTGGCTCTGGATGGCTCGGATGAGCTCGGGCGTGCCTCCTGCCGCCTCGATCAGCGGCGCGGCGAACAGCGTGTGCTTCTCGGGCTCGTCGTCGTGCTCTTCCCAATCGAGGTCGTGCAAAAGGCCCACGATGCCCCAGAATTCCTCGTTTTCGGCATCGAACTCGCGGGCGAAATAGCGCATGGTCTGCTCGACGGTTTCGCCGTGCTCGATATGAAACGGGTCTTTGTTATGCTCGCAGAGCAGCGCGAAGGCCGCCTCGCGCGTCATGCCTGCATCGAGTGTCGCCATGATATGTTCCTTTCGCTTCGGTCCGGCGCAAAGCCCTCGGCGCGGGCGATCCGGCAGCCGTTGCCGCGCGCTTCCCTGCCGCAACCGCCGCCTGCAACGCCGCCGTTTGGCGGGCGCGCATGGCAGACGGTGTTTCCGACAGCCGCACTTTCCGGCAGCCGCACCGATGCGGCATGCATGCCGAATATCGCGCCGAAAAACGCGAAAGGCGCCCGAACCCCGCCTTATAGCGCCCCGAGCGGACGCCGTACCTACGGCAGAATTCAGACGCCTTTCTTCCCTCACCCGGTGATGAAGGAGGCTTTACAGGGCGTGATTGTACCGCGCATGCACTCGATCCGTCAAACCGAGGATGCGCGGCATGCGGCCCGGCGCGCATGCCGCGACCGAAGCGCCTCGGGCGGATTGCTCGCCACGGCAGGCGTGCCGCGACCTGCATGCCTCGCCCGCTCAGCCCGCCCGGTCGGCACGACACGGCCGGTATCGCGGCAAGCACCTCCCGAAACGCCCCCGTTCGCGGGCCGCTTTACAGCACCACGCCGAGCGCGGTCATCGCGCCGCCGACGGCAATGCCCACGACAAGCAGGCCCGCGATGATCGCAATGTTGTCGCGCATCGGGCGATTCGCGCGCAGCAGCACCAGCAAGCCCACGCCTGCGCTCACCAGCAAGCCGCCCATCATGGCGCCCGCGCCCAGCGTGCCGTCCAGATACAGCTCGGTGATCGCCACCGACGCGGCGCAATTGGGAATCAGCCCCACCAAGGCCGCCGCAAGCACAGACAGCCCCGGATTGCTTGCCATAAACGTCGCGATCGCCTCTTCGCCCACCGAATCCATGACTACCTCGAGCAACAGCGTGACCAAGAAGATGAACAGCGTGACCTGCACGGTATGCTTCAACGCGCTTTTCGCGATCGAAACGCCCGCGTGATCGTGGGTATGCTCTTCGTCATGGCGATAGTCGTAGGCGAGCTCGGGGTTTTCTTCGCATGCGGCGCATTCTCCGTTGCAATGGCACCGGTCGCGCTCGCACAGCTCGTGGATGCGAAGATGCTCGCGGTCGCGACGCATGAGATGCAGCGCGGCGTCCACCGCGAAGCCCGCCGCCATGCCGACGACGATTTTGATGGCCAGCACCTTCGCGATCAAGGCAAGCGGGGCCTGCTCGGCTATCAGGATGGGAAGCATCTCGTCGCTTGTGGAAAGAAACACCGCGAACAACGTGCCGAGCGTCACCACGCGCGCGGCATACAGCGTCGAGGCGGCGGCCGAAAAGCCGCATTGCGGCACCGCTCCGAGCAGCGCGCCGACGACGGGGCCCGCATGGCCCGCCTTGCGCACCGCCTCCTCGCTCGCCTTGCCCGCGCGATGCTCGAGCGCCTCCATGGCGAGATAGGTCACGAACAAAAACGGGACCAGCTTCAACGTATCGAAAAACGCATGCTCCAGCGCGTGCTCGAGTATATGCAAGACCTCCATGACCGACCTTTCTTCGACGGCGACCCCTGCGCGCGAAACGTACCACGCCGAAACGCGAACGGCGTCTGCGCGAGGGAAAGAAACGCAGATATTACCCTGGGCTAACTCTTATGGCAAGACATTCCGCAGGACCGTAAGCAGAAAATACCCGCGTCAGCCTTTCCAGCGGCGCGGATGGCCCGTGCGCGATTTGATGCGGCGCGCCTCTTCGACGCGCTTTTTCGCCGTTTTCACCTCGCCGCGCAGCCTGATGTAGCTCTCGAAACGCTCCCGCGTCAGGGTCCCGTCCTCGACGGCCGCGCGCACGGCGCATCCGGGCTCGGCGCCGTGGCGGCAATCGGAAAACCGGCACTGCGCGGCAAGCGCCTCCACGTCGGAAAACGCCGCGTCGATGCCGGCGTCGGAATCCCACAGGGCAAGGCCGCGCACGCCCGGCATGTCGATCACGCAGCCGGCGTTCGGAATACGCACGATTTCGCGCGAAACCGTCGTATGGCGGCCTTTCCCGTCGCCTTCGCGCACGGCGCCCGTAGCCTGAACCTCGTCTCCCACCAGCAGGTTCACGAGACTCGACTTGCCCACGCCGCTCTTGCCCAGCAAAACGGCCATCTCGCCCGGCGCGATATGCGCCCTGACGGCCTCGATGCTCGCCGCATCTTCCGAGGAAACCACGAGCACGGGCGTGCCCTGGGCGACGCGCGCCACCAAGTCGCGCACCTGCTCGAGCGCCTCGGCGCTTTCGGCCTGATCGGCCTTGGTCAGCAGCACGAGCACTTCCGCGCAGCTTTCGTAGGCAAGCACCAGCTCGCGTTCGAGACGGCGCACGTTGAGCTGCGCGCACGGCTGCGCGACGAACACCTTGTCGAAGTTGGCCGCGAGCACCTGCGGCTCCATGCGCTCGGTGGGGTCTTTGCGCACGAAGGCGTTGCGGCGCGGAAGGATCTCGTCGATGATTCCCTTGTCGTGCCCGTCGGGAACGCTCACCTCCACGTGGTCGCCGCAGGCAGCGCGCACGTCGGCGCCTTTCACCAGGGCGGTCGCGTGCTCGCACCGATACCGCGCTCCGCCTTCCACCTCGACCAGCGGATATCCCCGGTCGAGCTTCACCACGATTCCCCGCATCAACGAGACCTTTCCCGTATATACCAAAACATCACCATGAAAAACGCGCCGATGACGACGGCGGCTATCCCCGGAAAGAACATCTGGATGTCGAAGCGGTCGGGATGGACGTATCCTTTCGCCTCCACCGCCACCGCCGTCGCGTGGATGTCGCTTTCCCCGTCATGCTCGCTGCATGCCAGGTTGTACACGCCTTGCACCCGAAGGCGCGAGCCCGTTTTGCCGTACGCGCCGAACGAATCGATCTTCTCGGCGTCGGAGCGCTGCATCGCCACCGACACCGACGAGCCCGATTCCGTGTCGACGAGCGTCACCCATACGCGATCGCCCGGGCCGTCCGTCATGCGGATGGCCTCGCCCACCGCCTCGCCGCGCACCTGCACGGTTTGGCCGTCGTAGTACGAATCGGCGCCCGCCAGATCGGCGATGGCCGCATCGTAGAGAAACGAGGTGTCGGAAACCTGGCCGTCGACGATTTCGTTGCCGTCCGCATCAAGCGGCGATGGGGCGTCGTCGACAGAAGACGAGCCCTGTATCGCAGACTCTTCGGAAGACGACCCGTCTTGCGGCGCCTGCGATTCCTCGGTTTCCACCACGGCGCCATCGCGCGACGAGCCGTCGCCCTCGACCGCCCACGCCGCGCCGGCCGCAAGAAGCACGGCCAGAAGCGCCGCGACCGAAAACGCCGCGCGCAAGCGCGCTTTCGTATCAGCGAACACGACGCAACCTCCTTCTCGGACCGAACGACGCCACGATGGATACCGCCAGCGCGATCAGCGTGACGACCTCCAAACGACCCGCCCACATGTCGAAGATGTAGAGGATCTTCAGGATATCGGGCATGCCCGGCTGGATGATGCCGCTCGACATGCCGATGTTGGACACCATGGACACCGATTCGAACAGAGACGGCGCGGCATCATAGCCGTACGCCACCGTGACGATCGTGGTCACGAGGAACAGCGTGCCGTACAGCATGAACACGGCCAGATTGGCACGCACCAAATCGGTGTTGAGCGGGCGGCGACCCACATGATAGTAGGACACCATCTGCCGCGCTGACGCAGGAGCGAGCATGTCTTTGATGTAGGCCACGAGTTCTTTGGCCAGAATACCCACACGAAGCGCCTTGATGCCGCCCGAGGTCGATCCGGCCGAGCCGCCGATGGCCATGCAGAACACGATGATCAAAAGCGCGCCGCTCGAAATGACCGTGGTCATCTGATTGGTGCTGATGGTCTGAAAGCCCGTCGACGAGAAGGCCGACACCACGGTGAACACGCCGCGGCGCAGAAGCGTGGGCAGCTCGTCGTAGAGATTCGACGTGCACAACGCCGCCACGAACGCCGCGATCACCACCGAAAGCCAGATAGCCAGCGTCCTGATCTCGATATCCTTGAAGAAATGATCGAGACGCCCCTTCCACACCTCGCTGTGCAGGGTGAAGTTGATCGACCCGAGCAAGATCAGCACCATGACCACGAGCTCGACAAGCCCGCTGTGGTAATACAGCATGCCCGTGCTCATGGAGGTCATGCCGCCCGTGTTGAACGACGCCACCGAAAGCCACAGCCCGTTGAAGAAGGCGCGGACCGGCTCCATTCCTAAAAACAGGCACAGAAGCGCAAGGGTCGCCGTACCGATCAGGATGAACGCGGTCGAGAAGCGCACGATGAAGCGCGCTGTCTGCATGATGTTGGGAATCACGTGTTCGCTGCGCCCTTCGGACGAGTACAGCGACGAATCCACCGCACGGCCGAACAGGCCGAGCGAAAGCGCGATCACGACCACGCCCTGACCGCCGATGCACTGCATCGTGAAGCGCCACATATTGTCGGAGGTCGCCATATGGTCGACATCCTGGGCAAGCGATGCACCCGTGGTGGTCCACGAGCTCATGCATTCGAACACGGCGTCGAGATACGAGCCGAAATGTCCCGAGAGCACCATGGGAACGGCGCCGAGCAAGGCGAGCACCAGCCAGGCGAAGCCCGTCACCGCCAACGCCTGCTTGGGAGAGAGCTTTCCCGGGCTTACCAGGCACATGCGCAGAAGCGAGCCCGCGATCAGCGCGATGCCCGCCCCCAGCAGATAGCGCGATGCCGCCGACCACTCGCCGAGCAGGCACGCCACCGCAAGGGGAACGCACTGCGCCACCGCCAGAAACAGCACCAGAACTCCGAGGTAATGGGCGATGACGCGAAAGTCATACAGGGAGAATTTCTGCCACATGACGCTACCCTATCAGGGTTTTCGTCGCTATGACCACGATGCCGAGCCACACGACGAACAGCACGATGGCGGCTATGACGGCAAACACCGCGACCAGCGGCGCTTTCAGCGATTGCCACCATTCCCTGTTGCCGATGTTCATCCGCACGACAGCCTTTCCAAAGCGACGCGTCTCAGCCAATCCGCAGATTATACGTCAATTTCGACAGACACGGGGCAATGGTCGCTTCCCATGACATCCGCATGGATGGAGGCGCCGTTCACCGCATCGCGCAAAGCCTCGCTCACCAAGAAATAGTCGATGCGCCAGCCCGCGTTGTTCTTGCGCGCGTTGAATCGATAGCTCCACCACGAATACGCGCCCGCGACGTCGGGATTGAGCATGCGGAACGTGTCCACGAACCCGGCATCGAGCAGAAGCGAGAACTTCTCGCGCTCTTCGTCGGAAAAGCCCGCATTGCCGCGGTTCGATTTGGGGTTTTTCAGGTCGATCTCGTGGTGGGCCACGTTGAAATCGCCGCACATGACCACGGGCTTGGGAGCGCACTTCTCGTCGCCCGTCGTGCGCGGAAGTTCGGATATGGCTGCATGCCCTTCGCCCACGGCGGGATCTTGCACGGGAACGCCAGCGGGAATCACGCCCGCCTCAAGCCCCTTGCAAAATGCGCGGAACGCATCGTCCCAGGCCATACGATGGTCGATGCGGGCGAGCTCGTTCTGGGCGTTGGGCGTGTACACGTCCACGAACCAAAACGAGGGGAACTCGAGCGCCACGATGCGTCCCTCGTCGTCGAGTTCGGGCACGCCCAGGCCGTGAATGGCACGCAGCGGCCGCTGCCGGCACAGCACCGCAGTGCCCGAATAGCCCTTGCGCTCGGCATAGCTCCAAAACTGGAAGTATCCGGGCAGCGCAAGATCGATCTGGCCCTCCTGCAGCTTCGTCTCCTGCAGCGCCACGATATCGGCATCGAGGACGGCGATGGACTCCTCGAACCCTTTCTTCACCACGGCGCGCAGGCCGTTCACGTTCCAAGAAACAAGACGCATTCGCGCATCCTTTCATCTCGTCCGATATATCATGCCGCTCGCGCGCGCTGGCCGAAAACGGCATGCCCGAAGCAGGCCGAAGCTGCGAAGCAAGCCCTGAGGCGATGAGGCGTCGGGCCCGCCCGAACAAACGCCGGGCCCCGCATTCGACGCGTTTTCCTTCTTCCATAAGGCGCCTTCGGCCCATGACGGCGGCGCGGCGGTCGGCCTCGCGCCATGCGGCGGCGCTATTTCTCGGGCGCCCCGCTTTTCGCGCGGCGCTTCATGCCCGAAAGCCCGTGCAGGATCTTCTCATGCAGCACAAGCGCGACCACGGCGATCGCCGCCGCAGCGGCGAACAGGACGACGCTTTGCAGATAATCGCCTTCCACCAGGCCGTTCGCGCCGAACGTGGAAATAAGGATGCCGGGAATGCGGCCCACGTTCGAAAGGAACAAGAAATTGCGCATGCGCATGTTGGTCAAAGGAACCAGGTAGGTGAACACGTCTTTGGGAAGGCCGGGGATCAAGAACAGCACGAACACCATGACATCGAGCTTTTCGCTCGTTTCGAACTTCTCGAGCTTGCCCATCCATTTTTCGGGAATCATGGCGCGCACGAATGGGGCGCCCAGCTTATGGACCACGGCGAAGATGAACGCGCTCGACACGATGCAGCCTGCGACCACGATCAAAGCGCCGCCCCACGGCCCGTACATCATGCCCGCCGCGATCTGCACCACTTCGCCCGGTATGAACGCCACCACGATTTGCAGGAATTGGAACCCGAGCAGCATGAACATGCCGCCGAGGCCCGCGCTGCGCACGTCTTCCACCACGCGCTCCAAACCGCCCGGCTCGGTCAGCTCGGCGATAAGGGGCGCCGCCGCGAAGCAGGAGATGGCCATGAGCACGAAAAACGCCGCCAAACCCGCCAGTTTGAACAAATCGGCCTTCGTCAGGCGGGCAAGGGCGGGCTTGTCGGACACGGGAACCTCGAAGCGCTCTTCGAATTCGTCGCGGCGCTCCTCGCGACGCTCTGCGAATTCGGCCTTGCGCGCATCGATCCTCTCGCGCACCGTGCCCGCGTTAGAATCGGATTCTTTCACCACGAGACTCATCCACCGTTCTAATCGTCATAGCGGGCTTTGTCGTATTCCTCTTTGAACGCGGCGAACATGCCCGATACCGACGATTTCTTCGCCAGCGCCTGCTTCTTCGAAGCAGCGGGCCGGACCGCTTCGTCGGCGATATCGTCGTCGCGGTCCGCGTCGGCATCGAGGTCGGCGTCGCAATCTTCGCCGCCGTGCGAATCGGCGACATCCGCGTGCGAGCGGGCAGCGTCCCCGTCGGCGCGGCTCGCCTTGTCGTACTCTTCTTTGAAGGCGGCGAACATGCCCGATACGCCGCCTTCGCTTTCGGCAGGTTGCGCCGGCGCGGCGGATTCCTCCGCTTTCGCGACGGCCGTATCGTCGGCATCGGCTGCGGCGATAGCGCGCGTATCGTCTCCGTGGCGGGCCTTGTCGTACTCTTCTTTGAACGAGGCGAACATGCCCTTGCTCGCCGCCATCTGCTTGCCGACGACGTAGGCCCCTTCGTTGATGGCCTCGCCGGCGATATGGGTCGCCTCCTGCACCTTCGGCTTGGCCTTTTCGGCCGCCTCGTGCATGCGTTCCCTGGCCCGGGCCGTGAACTCGCCCGCCGATTCGGCCCAGCCGCCTTCGGGGGTCAGCTCCCACACTTCGTCGGATACGAGGATGGCGCCTTTGAACTCGACGGCCTCGCCCGCTTCGCGCGTATCCTCTTTCACCGCAAGGGTGGCGCCCATGCCGCGCTTGAACCCCTTGATCAAAGACGCCGGCACCTCAAGCGTTCCTAAGAGGTATTTCGCCGTCACGCCGTTGGATGCCTCGACGCAATCGATGTCGCCCGTTCGCAGGGAGAACGTGATGTTTCCCACATAGCCGATCGCCGTGGCGTCGGCCGTCATCAGCGGCATGCCCTCCCAGATGACGCAGGAATCCCAATCGATGCCCATACGGCGGCAGGCGGCGGGGCCGGTCATATCCGCCTCGTCTTTCACCACGATGCGCCCGTCGGACAGGTCGAACCCGTCCAAGGCGACGAAAAGGTCTTTGCGGTGGAACATCCACAGCAGGTCGGGACGCTTCACCATGAACCCGACGCAGCGCTTCTCAGACGGGTGGAACACGCACGACTTCACCTTGCCGATGCGCTTGGTACGACGCTTGCCGCCGAACACGCGCATCTTGTGCATGTCGTTGCTGGTGACCATTTTCTTTCGAGCCATGAACGAACCCCTCGTTACAAGGAGGGCCGGCTAAACCGGCCCTCGAACATCATCGAACTATGCGTCGAAACGCTATTCGGCCTTCGCCTCGCCTTCGGCGGGCTGTTCGGCCTGCTGCTGCGCGGCCTGATCCGCTTCGGCCGGCTGCTGCGCGGCAGGCGCGTCGGCGGCCGCATCGGCCTTGGCTCCGTCGCCCGCAAGCGCGGCCGCGGCGGCCGTCATCTTTTCCTGGGCGGCGTCCACGACGTCGTTGACCTTCTGGGCAGCCACGGGAACCTTCTCGGCCACGGCCGCATGGGCGGCCTCGGCGTTTTTGGCCACCTGCGCGGCGATGCGCGCGCGAGCCGCGTCGATCTTCGCACGCAGCTCGTCGTTTTTGTCGGAAAACGCCGGCTTCACCGTTTCGGCCGTCTGCTGCACGCGCTGCGCGGTTTCCTGAACGCGCTGGGCCGCCTCGCCGTAGACCTGCTTGCCCATGGCCGTCACGTCGGTGTAGACCGTCTGGCCCGTCGCCACGGCGGAATCGTACACGCGATGGCCCGAGACCACCGCTTCGTTGTAAAGCTCCTGCCCGCGCTCGGCCGCCTGGCCGCCGAGCGTTTGAGCCTGGCCGAACGCGGCGGAAGCCTTGTCGGCCACCAATGCCCGCGTCTCGACGCCCTTGCGAGGCGCGCACAGAAGCGCGATGCCCGCGCCGACCAAACCGCCCATCACGAACGCACCGAATTTATGTGCCATTGCAGCCTCCTATCTTGCGCGGCCGGATGGCCCGACATCGCGCGCAGACGTTCTTTGCGGCCATTATAGAAGATAACGCCTGCCGCACCGCTTTCGTTGACGTTACGTTTCCCCATTTGCGACAGACCGACACGAATCGCAAGGGGAAGGAAAACGCCCCCGGGACAAGAAGGCGTCGAGCCACTCTTGCGCCGCCTTGAGCGCACGCAGGGCCACCAGGTCGTCGACGTAGCTCACCTCCACGCGGCCGCGCAGGCGTCGGCGGTCGGTCCAGACGCTTTTCCCGACGTAGACGGGCCCTTCGCCGCCGATGCGAACCTGCTCTTCTATCACCATATGCTCGAGCAGATGCACAATCGAGGTGTCGTCGGCCACGGCCGCGAACGTCGAGCCCTTGCCGTTGACGCACGCGTGGCTTAGCAGATGGGGGAAGCGTCGCAACGCGACGGCGACGAGGGCGGGCGATGTCGAGGCGTAGCGCTCGTCGCCCACGCGCACATCGGCGACGATGCGGTCGGGGCGCACCGCCACATGCTCGATGCCGATCGGGCGCATGGGCGCTTCGCAGGGTTTTTGCGCCCCGCTATGCATCGCCGTCGACCTCCTGCCCGTCGCCGGCATCCGAGGCCGCGTCTTCGGAGGGGGCCTCCTGCGTGCGCGCATCGCCGAGGCGCGGCGCGGCGGAAACATCGTCGGAAAGCTTGACAAGCGTCAAAGCGGAAGCGCCGTCGCCCGCGTTTTCGCGGATGACCAGCCCCTTCCTGTCGGACGTGAACCGATAGGACCCTCCGCCTTTCAAATCCTCGAACGAAAACGAGATTTCCTTTTTCCACGTATCGAGGGCGTATGCGTAGGAAAGCGACTCGGGCATATCGATCGAATCGCCGTCGATGACCACGGTCATCGAACCGTCGGCCACCTGCCATTCGCCCTGTATGTCGGAAGCATCGTCGTAGCGCAAATACGCGTTCCAGAACAAAAGGCCGCTGACCGCGATGGCGATGATGCACGTCGAGACGATCGCGGCGAAGACGATCTTGCGCTTGCGGCCGCGCACGATGGCCTTCTCGCGCTCCGTCGCCTTACGCGACGTGCTTCGCCCCCGAAGGTCGGCGGATTGCTCGGGCTGCCCTTCGGAAGAAGAGGCTTCGACGCGCGGCGATGCTTCCGCGAAAACGTCGTCGTGCGAGCCGCGCCCGTCTTGCGCGCGGGAGGGCTTGCGCCCGGCAAGCGGAATCGCGGGAAGACGCCGAGCCGATTCGCAAGATGAAGCGCCCCCGTCGTCAAGATCGCCCAGATCGAAAAAGTCGGAAGGCTGCTCCGGAAGGACGGCAAGGCCCGATCCGCCGCGCGGCGGGCTGATCGGACAAGGGGCTGCGCCGCTTACGCCCGACGCGTCGGGTGCGAGCCCGTCGGAATCGGAGGCCGAAACGACAGGCGTCGCAGGCCGTTTTCCTCGGGAAGAAATCAGCTTGAAAGAAGGAGGGCTCGGCACGCCGTCGACGCTTGCCGCCGTATCCGAAACGACAGGCTGCAGGCCTTCTTCCGCGGCGCCTCCTTTCCCGGGCATATCCTCGGCGCCGCTTTCGCAGGCGGCATCGTCGCGATCGGGGGCGTCCGCCTTTCCTTCGCGCGCAAAGGGCGCCTGCGCCTTTTTCCTGCCCTTCACCGAAGGGCGCTTATCCGATGAAGCCATGTCCATTCCGTCCGTCTCGATGGCGTCGACGCGCGACGCGCTATCCGTACCACGCCTCGCCGAGAAGCGTCGCGATGTCGTCGGAGGAAAGCATCCATTCCTCCTCGCCGCGTTCGACGACGACCAGCGCGGAGGCCGTCCTCGGCTTCACCCGGTCGAACGCTTCGAGCAGCCTCTCCTTCAGATACTGCTTGTATTGCTCGGCATCTTCGCAACGCGCCGCGTCGGAGATGGACGCCGCGAAGATATCGGACTGGTCGGAGAAGCTCTTCGACGTCACCGACACCTCGATCCACGCCTTATCGCCGTAGACATCGGCGGAAACGATCGAGAACGCCAGGCCCTGCGCAAGCCGCTCGGTCAATTCGGCCGAAGATATCCCAAGGTCTGAGAACCCGTACGATGCCGCCGCATCGACTCCCGCATCGTAGTCCTCGATGAATTGCCGCACGTACGCCTCCAAAGCGCCGTCCTCGTCGGCGGCAAGCGCCGAAAGCTGGGAGGCGATATCCTGCTGCGCCTGCCGGGCTTCCGCCGAAGGAGCGGCATCGTCGACGCGCGTCGCAGCGCCCGACGGCTGCGGGTCGATGGCGCGCTCGTCGGAGGCCGCCCCGCCC
>USEZ01000009.1 GCA_900553775.1 uncultured Slackia sp.
CTTATTTTTATAAATGGCGACGACGAAATAGCCCGGGCTTTTCAAGGGAGGCATAGAGCCCGTCTGCTGCGCTTTTTCCCATTCCGCCTCGAAATCATCTGCCTTCATTTTCGCCGTGGCGCTTTGCAGCAACTGCTGGCGAGCCTCTTCAAGTTCCTTTTCCTGAGCGCGCCTTTCTGCAGACGCCTTCATCGCTTCTGCAGCTGAATCGGTAACGTTACCCGCAGCCTTCGCGACATTCGAAGCGGTATCCCCTACAAAACCTGCCGCCTTCGAGCCCGCCGCGGCCCCTTTCTTCACTGCTTTTCTCACGACAGGAGCAGCGGCGTCAACGGCCTCTTTGATTTCGTCTTTGTTATTCCAGGCTTTCTTGGCTATATCCTTTGCCTTCTCCTGCACCTCTGGATTTTTCGCCATCTCGATAGCAACAGACGCAAGAGAGGCCGCATTCAAAATAAGCCCGACTTTTCCACCCTTGACAACCATATTGCACCTTTCTTTACTCGGTATGCTTTCTCCCTAAGCAAGAAGATCCCTGTCGTTTTTTACGGAATTCACCGCATCGACCATCTGACGGCGCTTCTCACGAATGGGAGCGAGCCAAGGACGACTCGTTAAGGCATCGATCTGCCTTGATGTGCCTATTCCCAAAATTGCGCCAGTCAGCCATATCGCCAGAATCAAGACAACGACAGGAATTACGCAGGCCGTAATAACCATGATGGCAAAAGCCTCGAGCAAGCTATTGAACGCCTTCACGGCCTTATCCAGAGTATCCGAAGCGGCCCCGACAACGGCATCCACTGCATTGCCCGGAAGGTTCCACAGCTTGTCGAGCAATCCTTCTTCTTCCTTTTGTTCGTCAGAAACGCTCTCCGCATCCTGCTCGGAGGCCTCCATCGCAGCCGATATGCTATATGAGGTATCGTACGTTTCATCGATTGCATTCGATAAATAAACACTCGCGGGAACAACGAAGCACAACACTATGCCCAGAGCCGCAATACGCACAGCCAGAGAACGAAGACGAGTTCCGAATCGTGGAATCCACTGGTCGAAAACAAACATGGCGCACGCCACGGGAACCAGAACTTTAAACGAAACGAGACCCATGATGGTGAGCAAATATTTTTCGAACGTAATGACCGCAATGATAATCGCGAAATCGGCGCTCAAATCGGCAAGCTGTTCGGAAATGGCAGTTCCAGCGTCGTCGGGAATAAGCGATACCGCAAACGAAGCCGCCGCCGAAGCACCGACCAGACCCGTAACATTGGCCCTTTTCTCATCAAGGGTCGCAATGGAAGCCGCATGGGTTTCGGGAGACGACATGAAATCGGCAATGAACGTAAAAGAACATAACGCTATGGATATAGCAACGATCGTGCAGGACACCTTACGAACGAGATTGCTTTTTAACGCTTTTTTTCTTTCTGCAATGTCGCAGCTCTCTCCAATATTCGACTCCGCTAAAGCCTTATCCATATCCAATATTGCCCTTCATCCAAAACTCTCGCAAACCAGCGACAAAGCGCGATGGCATCGCAGACCGTCACTTATCGGCCAATCGTAGACGCCACTACTACCTTACCCAGAAATCCGAAACGACGCCGTCTTTGATAATCCCACCCGCATAAGTCCTATCCGAAAAACCGTCGTCATCGGTCACTGAAACGCCAACTTCTATACGGTACGACCCGTCATCCTGGGGTTCGCACATAACAAGGTCGGTGCGCCAAAGGCAATCAAAACCATCCTGATAAAGAGCCTCTCCGTAATTCTCGAAATTCTTCCGCGCCGCCCATTCTCCAACGCGACAATTGGAAAAATCCTCGTCATCGTCTATGGTGTCAAAAGAATAAACATCTGCAAGGGTATCAAGCAGAGACGATTCCTCGCTCGTTCCGAGCAAATCGATAGAAGAGTCAGCTATCGCTCCTTTCATTCTCACTTCGCCGTCTTTACAACGCACCGCGCAATCTATAAGCCCATCATCTTCCACTCGGAAATCGAGGCTTCCATTTCCGTTTTCGCAAATTCGAAGAATGTGATCGCCCCGGCCCAATTCGAGCTCGAACGCCCTACTTGTGCCGTGCTCTACAATCCCGATGCTCTCATCGTCTACGAACACCTCGACATCGTATTTGCTAAAAGCGAAATTCTGCTCGCACTCAATATCAAGTCCAATTCTACAAGGAGCGCCATCTGCCTTCTGCTCCACATCTTCGCCAGCGCTGCACGAAATCGCGAACAACGAAAACGTGGCGAGCACGAACACAGCAGCAAACTTGCACGCTGCCCGCAATCTTAGACGCACGTTTCCAGGCAACGCATGCCGAAACATCGACTCAACAGGTTCTTTCATTTCTTCCTTCCGCAAGCGAACACTTCCACATCCCAAATGCACCCACACAAGATGCCGTCCCAAGTAAAATGGCGGCTCTTTGTAGAGAGCCGCCATCTAGAATAGCACGCATACACTGGGCGGATGGACAACGCCTGCGAAAAGAAGAGCCTGGGAACGGCCATCAAAACCGCCCGAGAACGGCAGGGTATCTCGCAGCGCCGCTTCGCCATGATGACGGGAACAAGCCGTTCCTATCTATGGAAAATCGAATCAGGTTCGGCCGACATCGGAATAGACGTGCTTTGCAAGATAGCCCGGGCGCTCGGCGTCAAAGTAGCCGACCTCATCGATTTCTAGTCTCTTCAACCCACGCGCACCGCGTCGCTACTGCAAACGATCGAGATAAATCGTAAGCTGCTGCCTTCCGGGGTAATAGAAGCAGTCGACATGAAAGCCTCCGTCAACATGGTCGGCATAGTACGTCTGATCCGTCTCCGCGGGATCGACCGTAAAACCCGCTTCCTTGCAGGCATCGACATATGCATCGAATTCTCCCTGATCGACATCGATGGCTTCGAAAGAAAACCTATCGGCGGTATCTTCGACATCAACAACGATCGCGCCGTCGATCTTGGGAGACATCGTGGCAGGCTCTTCGCTTCCCCATTCGGCCGTATCGATAACCTTCGAATTCAGACTGTATGAATCGTTCTTGAAATCGTACGTCTCTTCGTACATCTTCCCGTCGTCCGTCAAGAACGCAATCTTCATCAAATCGGGCTCGACCGCCTCGAATTGCGCCATGTCATTGATATAAATCGCGCCTACTTCGAGCGGCCCCGGCTCGGAAGATTCGCCGGGAAGCACGGGAATGGACACTTCGCCCCACATGCCGTTTTTCTTCGCATTGCCTGCAGGATCGGCGTTTATCTCCGACTGCATGTCCGAAAAGGCCGCCTGAAGCTCTTCTTCGCTCAAATCCTCCCTAACGACAAAATCGATTCGAAGATTCGCAATCGTATAGGCGCTTTTATTCTCATATTGGATTGCCACGCGTCGTTTTCCATCAATCACGACATCGCTCGCCGTCCATACGATTTCTTCCGCCTTCACCTCATCTTTGGCAGGATCCGTCTTCTCGGCGACGGCAGAAGCCCCGCCGGCCGAACCCGTATCGGCTTCAACGGAACCGCCCGAGCAGGCCGAAAGAGAAAAGGCCAGGCCCATCGAAAGCAGCACCGCCATCGATCTTGTTTTCATGCATTCCCCCATTCTTCACGCGTAAACGAAACAAGACGCGATTATCGACGGGGAAACGGAGGTTTTCCTCAGTTGCCAACTGAATTCAGGGAAGAAAAGCGGCCTGATGCAAAAAACGCAACAAGCCAAGCACCTTTTGCATCATGCTGCAGAAGGCGCAGGAGAAAGCCTTGAAAAAACGAACAAAACACCGCTTCGCTGGTAAAACGACCTCTTATTTGCTCGCTTTGTCTATGATGAAAAGAAGGCCAGAACCCATCATCAACAGCAAGCCCATGAGCGACATCATGTAAAACGGCGAATCGGGATCGCCCGATGCCGACCCCAAGAAATTGCCCACAATAGACATGGCGAGACCGACCACCAGCAAAATCGCACATTGCAGAAACCGAGAGTCTCTGACCTCACGATAAAACGCCAGCGCAATGCGCGCCTTGTTCGACGGTTCCGATGTTTTTCGCGCATGATCGGCATCGGCGCCCAACCACGGACCCCCGTCAGAAACCCCATGATTCCCGACATCGGACCGAGCATGCGATTGGGCGAAAGAGGAGTCGGCCCCAGACGCATTCCAAGACGCGGAAGCCGAAGTCCATTCAGACATATTGTCGGGCATGCGCGGACCGTTCGGCTTTCCACACGCCGAAGCCAGCGCCCGCGAGAGCCCCTCTGCCGACTGATAGCGAGAGCTCGGTTCAAAGGCGCTACCGCATTTCACCACCGCAACAAGAGCAGGTGGAACGATTTGCGAATCGTCGAGCGCTCGAACAAAAGACTCGTTGCCCAAATCGGGGAAAATGCCGATCAGCATATACCCCAGCAACTGCGCCAAAGAATATACATCGCTGCACGCGTCGACGGGAGCAAAGCCATATTGCTCGAGAGCTGCGAATCCCCATGTTCCAAGCGCGACCGTATCACGCGAAGATCGCTGCCCCGCAACTTGGGCGATGCCGAAATCGATCAGATGCGCCCCGTCGGCCGCAACGATGACGTTCGACGGATTCACGTCGCAATGAATCGCCCCGTGTGCATGAAGGTCCGAAAGCGCTTCGCATATATCTTGCACAATCTGCACCGCCTCGTCGACCGTCAAGCGTCCGCGGGCAGCGACGATATGTTCGAGCGTATCGCCTGGAATGTAATCGTACACTGCCACAAAGCAATCAGGCATCTCATACGTTGCCGCAACCTGCGGCAAACGCGGCGATTCGCAATCGGCCAAAACCGCCCACATGGTACGATTCGCAAGCGCTGTCGGGATTTTCTTGCGGACGAACGGGCCGGATCCCTCGATGGTCACGCGCTGCGTCACGCCGGTACGCCCTTCGGCAAGCGTGCGCTCCACCTCGTAGGCATCATCGATGCCGAGCGCATGCATGACCTGCTCTTCGTTCAATCCAACTATCCTCATTCGCGGCATAGGTACGAAAACCACCTTTTCTGGCGCGTTGGCCGATGCGTGCGAGACGCATTCGAGCAAACGCTGGCCAAAATTGTAGACAGAGCGCCTAAACGCTTCATCAGTGTACAACTGAATTTCGAGAACGCTTGCCCGATGCAGCAGCTCCCTCAAGAAAGCCAGCCAAAAGGACGATGGCAACGATCGAGCATTCCTTAACGCAGCGGCCCCGTTCCGAGAAGCGTCTTCTCGCCGAAATTCCAAAGCTCGTCATCGCAAGCGGCACGTGACATACCATGGTCGATACACCATACGACAATGGCATCACGGCGCACCTTGGGCCAAAGCTCGGAAACCCCCGCAAGACGCAGCATGCGCTGCGTTTCCACCAACGTGCAGCCCATCCCAAAAGCAAGCATAATCACTTTATCGCGCCCTGGATGAACGCATTTGCCGGAAAAGATATCATAGGCGACCGTCGTATTCATGCCCGCTGCGCGTATCACCGTCGCACGCTTCACCCTTTTCTCGGCAAGCAAATCATCGAGGTAAGACTTGAGCGACCGGTCAATCGTGACGTCGGCGTCGAGATACTCCTGAGGGCTTGCCGCCGCGCGCAAACGATCAAGGAGGTTTTCCGTCAAACACTCTTCAGGCATGGCCATGCTGGACTCCCCTCTCGCCGGATGTCGGCGCACTCAATCGTGCGGGGTTTCCGGCCCGACCGATGCTTCTATGGCCCACTATCACAAAATAATTCGCAAAATGGTTCTCTGCAAAGAGCCATTTTGCCATGAAAGGTCGAAATTCGCTCGGATTTATCGCGCGCCGCGCAGCCTCGTCGGCCGCCTGAGGGGCTTTCGCCCGGTGGGCGTTACAGGAAAAAGCGGCCCGCACATGCATGCGAGCCGCTTTCTGCAGCGAACGATATGATTTGCCCGAGCTGGCAAGGACGCGCACGTCCGAAACGGCAGCTGGGCGCTACTTGCGCACCATGCTTTTCATCGCACGCCCGATCTGCACCACGGCCGTCGGAGCAAGCGCCAGGCCGACGACCTGGGCGAACTGGACCGCCGTAAGCGGAGCCACGGAAAACGCGCTTTGCAAGAACGGGACGAACAGCACGAGCGCCAGCAGCACGAATCCGCCCAGCCACGCCAGCGGGACCCATTTGTTGGTGAATACCCCCAGCTTGAAGATGGATTCGTCGCCGCGGCAGTTGAATCCGTGGAATAGGCGGGCCAAAGCAAGCGTGGCGAACGCCATCGTAGACGCAAGCGCCGCGCCTCCTGCGGAAAGCCCCAGGTAAAACGCCGTCATGGATGCCGTCGCAATCAGCGCTCCGTGCCAAACCACCTTGCGTGCGAGCGGCGCATCGAGAATGGAGGCCTTCGGGTCGCGCGGCTTTTGGTCGAGCAGGCCCTTGCGCGCGGGCTCCAAACCAAGCGCGATAGCGGGCAGGCTGTCGGTCAAAAGGTTGATGAACAGCAGATGCACCGGCGCAAACGGCACGGGAAGCGCCATGATCGATGCGTACAGCACGGCCATGATGCCCGCCATATTGCCCGACAGCAGGAAGTGGATCGAGCTTTTGATATTCGCATAGATGCTGCGGCCGTTCACCACGGCCTTCACAATCGTGGCGAAATTATCGTCGGCAAGCACCATAGAGGCGGCGTCTTTGCTCACCTCGGTGCCCGTAATGCCCATGGCCACGCCCACATCGGCGCGTTTGAGCGCAGGCGCGTCGTTCACGCCGTCGCCCGTCATGGACACGATACAGCCGCGGCGCTGCCATGCCGACACGATGCGGATCTTATGCTCGGGAGAAACGCGCGCATATACCGACACCTTCGGCAGGATCTCGTCAAGCTCGGCATCGGTCATGGCGTCGAGCTCTGCGCCTTCGAGCGCGATGTCGCCCTCTTCGAAAATGCCCACGCTGCGTCCGATCGCCGAGGCGGTCACCTTGTGGTCGCCCGTGATCATCACCGTGCGGATGCCGCCGCGCTTCGCATCGGCCACGGCCTGGGCGCTTTCCATGCGCGGCGGGTCAACCATGGCGACAAGGCCGACGAACGTGAAGTCGCATTCGTCGGAAAACGCCACGTCGGCCGAATCGAGGGAGCGCTGGGCGAAGGCGAGCACGCGCAAGCCCCGCTGCGAGAAATCGTCGTTGGCGCGGGCGATACGCCCGCGCATCTCGTCGGTCAGATCGGCTTCCCCCTCGTGCGTCATCACGCGCACGCAGCGGGCCAGCAGCACGTCGGGCGCGCCCTTGGTCAGCATGAGAAGCGCGCCGTCCAATTCATGCACCGTGCTCATGAGCTTGCGGTCGGAATCGAACGCCAGCTCGCCCAGGCGCGGATAGCGCGCACGCGCATCCTCTTCGCGCAAGCCGTGCGCATCCGCCCAATCGACCAGGGCGATTTCGGTCGGGTCGCCGACGGCGGCGCCCGTCTCCTCGTCGGTGGTGGCATCGCTTGCCAAAAGGCCGATTTCCATCAGACGACGCACGACAGGCTCGCCGGAATCTGCTGCGGACGCCTCGATGCCGCCCCCGTCGAGCCATGCCTCGACCGCCGTCATTTTGTTCTGCGTGAGCGTTCCCGTCTTATCCGAGCAGATCACCCGCACCGACCCGAGGCTTTCGACGGCCTTGAGGTCTTTGACGATGGCGTTTTCTTTGGCCATCTTCTGCGTGCCCATGGCCAGCACGATCGTCACGATCGAGCTGAGCGCCTCGGGAATGGCGGCCACGGCCAACGCCACGGCGAAAAGCAGCGAATCCATCACGGGCATATGGCTGCGGAATACCGACAAGGCGAACACCAATACGCATACCGCGAGCACTGCCGCCGCAAGCTTCTTAGAGAAATCGTCCAGATTCTGCTGAAGCGGCGTCTTGCGCTGCTGCGTCTGGTTCATCAGGCGGGCGATATGGCCGATTTCGGTCTGCATGCCCGTCCCCGTGACCACCATAAGGCCGCGGCCGTAGGTGACAAGCGACCCCGAAAACGCCATGTTCTTCCGATCGCCCAAGGCGACGGAATCGCCCTCAAGCGGCGCCTCGTCTTTTTCGACCGCCTCCGATTCGCCCGTAAGCGAGCTCTCGTTCACCTTCAGCGAATGGCACTCGATCAAACGGCCGTCAGCCACCACCATGTCTCCCGCCTCGAGAAACACGATGTCGCCCGGCACCACGTCGGGACCGGCGACCTCTTCGCGTGCGCCGTCGCGCAGCACGGGGGCGGCCATGCTCTTGAGCGCATCGAGCGACTTTTCGGCCTTCATGTACTGCACCGTGCCCAAAATGGCGTTGAGGATCAAAACCGCGATGATGACCAAGGTGCTTTCGGCATCGCCCGTCAGCATGGAGATGCCCGCCGCAATGATGAGGATGACCACGAGCAGGTCTTTGAACTGCTCGAGAAACACCACGACGACACTTTTCTTCTTGCCTTCGGCAAGCTTGTTCGGCCCGTGCGACGCAAGGCGTACGCGCGCCTGCTCGCTTGTCAGCCCGTCCGCGGATGCATCGAGCCTTGCGATGGCCTGCGATGCGGACATGTGGTAATACGGTTCGGCCATGGCCTCCCCTTTCTCTCGTCTTCCCTGCTTCGAAGTGTAGCGAGGGGTGCGATGCGATACGGCGAGGCCGGCGAAGCGTTTCCGTCGCGAAAGAATGCGCGAGCGATGCCGGAGGGCGCCCGACGGCCGCAAGCAAGTATCAGCGCGTGGCGGGCGTGCGCCAGACGCAGGGGTCGGGAGCGGCGCCGGCGCGCACGCCCGCCACGATCACAAGCAAGCCTGCTTCGAAAGAACACTCGGAATAGCCCTCGCGCACGGAGCGCCTCCAATGCTCGTTGGGATGCAGAATGCGCGTCATCGGAGCCGACCTCGCGCCGGTCAGCATGCCGGGAACGCGCGATTCGGCGGAAAAACGTGCGCCATCGCCCGCCATGGCGGCTTCGCCTCGCTCGTCGCAATCGACGCCGTCGTCGGCACGCTGAAACGAACGCAGGCAGAACCCCGTGAAAAACGCATCGGCGATGCCGATCATCTGAATGACGATATCCTCGGGCATCCCCTGTTCGATATGAAGTGCGCACAGGCGCATCATGTACGGCTCGAGCCCCGCAGACACGCGCGGATCGTTCAAAAGACGCGCGAGGTGCGGATGCTCGACACAGGCGCACCGCTTGGCATGCATCGTGCGCAAAAACGCATCGTCCCACGGTTCCCCGGGAATAGGATGCGTGTCGATGCCTTCGAGAAAACGCGCCGCCACCTCGTTGAGCAGCGCCTCATGCGAAGAAACGTAGCCGTAAAGAGCCATCGCCGTCACGCCGAGCGCAGACCCGAGGGCACGCATCGAGCACGCCTGCACGCCTGAAGCATCCACGATGTCGTACGCAGCGGCGATCACCCGCTGCTTCGTCAACGGGCGCCGTTTGCCCGACGCGGATGCCTGCATATCGTTTTCCGACGCCATCGCCATCGCCTTCGCCTTTCCGCTTTGGACCTGTCGAACCTGCAAACGGCCGCGCCGTTGCGGCCGTTACGATTCAGTACCTATGCGACCAGGATAAACAATTGTCTTTACATTGTATAGAACATACGAAGACCGTCGGTCGCGCACGAGCGCCCCTGCGCAATGCGGCGGGTTCTTGCACCCGACGCCTCGCTCCAGGCATGCCCGGCCTCGCCGAGCGCCCCTTTGTACGGCAGGCTCTGCCGCGCCTTTAGGCACACTGCCCGTAGACGGCCTTCACGATATATTCGATATTGCCCTGTGCGCCGGTGATGGGGCTTTCCACCACCCCGGCTATTTCGAAGCCCGCCGCCGAAAACGCATCCTTCACTTCTTCCACAACGCGCAAGCGAACCGCTTCGTCGCGCACGATGCCGCGGTCGGTTTCGTCATGGGCGCTTTCGAACTGGGGCTTGATAAGCGCCAGCACGACAGAGCCGGGCGCGCACAGTGCGGCGAACACCGGGGCGAGCCCCGCCAATCCGATGAACGACAGATCCGCCACCAGAATATCGAACGGCGCCCCGAGCGCCTCGGGGTCGGCCGTTTTGATGTTCGTGCGCTCGAACACCGCAACGCGGCAATCCTCGCGCAGCTTCCAAGCAAGCTGGCCGTAGTTCACGTCCACGCATGCCACGCTTTTCGCACCCGCTTGCAACAGGCAATCGGTGAAACCGCCCGTCGAGCTGCCGATGTCGATGCAGCGCGCGCCTTCGACGTTTTGGCCGAACGCGTCGAGCGCCCCCTGCAGCTTATGACCCCCGCGACTGACGAACGCGCGCCTGTTGCGCACGAGCACGTCGGCGTTTTCGGGCACCTTCACCGCCGCGCTCGAGGGATACACGTCATCGACGCGCACCTCGTGGGCAAGCACCGCACGCAGCGCCCGGCCGCGATCGGCGAAATAGCCGAGCTCGACCAGCAGATCATCGAGGCGCATCTTTTTCGGCTTGGCTTTGCGCGCGGGCTTGGGCTTTTGCGCAGCCGAAGCATTCGCTTCATTGGATTCGCGATTCGACACGACGGACCTTTCCTTGCAACAACCCAAAGGCGACGGCACGCCGAAACGCGCAGCGCAGATCGCCGCACGACGCATGCCCTACGCGCACGTGGCACGCGACGGCATCGCGACCCCTTTGGAAAAAACTTCGCTTTTTCTTTCCCGCGATGTCAAGAAATGCATCGCTCGTTCGTATTGTAAGCGAGCAACGTTGCAAAACGCACCGAACCAAACCGAAGGAGGGCGCCATGCGCATGAACGATCGACGCGACACGCGCGCCGCCGCATCTCCCGGCCGCAGCCTGCATCCCGACCCCGAAATCGAAGCCCGCCGCCTTGTGGGAACGTACTCGAGCCTCATCCTGCGCCTGAGCTTCACGTATTTGAAATCAACCCACGATGCGCAAGACATCTGCCAGAACGTGCTGATGAAGCTGATCGAGCGGCAAGAGCCGTTTTGCAGCACCGAGCACGAAAAGGCCTGGGTGGTGCGCGCTACGGCAAACGCCTGCAAAGACCTGATGCGCAACGCGTATCGTCGCACGGCAGCACCGCTCGAAGAGGCCGCCGCATCCCCCGCCCCTGAAGAGCCGCACGGCAGCATCGTGCTCGATGCGGTGATGGGCCTCGACGAGAAATACCGCGAAGCGATCCATCTGCATTATTACGAGGGCTATTCCATCGCCGAAATAGCCTCCCTCACCGACCGCAGCGCCTCAGCGGTGGCCGCGCATCTGAGCCGAGGACGCGCGAAACTGCGCTCCGTTCTGGAAAAAGACGCCGACGAGTTCGGCGCGGCATCGAGCGACGAAGCCTCGGAGGAAAGCGACCCGGCCGCAAGCAGGCATGCGCCGCGCGCACCCGATAACACCCGAGCCACGACGACGATGCTTCGCAGCGCGCCGACACCCGCTCACGGCAAGGCTTCCACGCTGTGAACGCAACGTCGTACGAACCGATGCCGCGCCGAAGAAACGAAGCCGGCGCGATCTTCCGCCCAACCGACTCCTTGGAGGCCGTCATGAATAAGACGTATCATGAAGCCCTGAACGACATGGCTTTTTCGGAAAAAGCCGCCGAACAGCTGACGAGCAGCCTCGCACACGCCATCGCCGAAAAAAACGCCGCGACGGGCGGATTCGCCCCCGTAGCGCCGGTCGCGCCGCACGCCGGCTCGCAGGAAAGCACGTCCCGCCGACGCGCGCCGCGTTTCAAGAAACGCTGGCATCTTGTTGCGGCGGCAGGCCTTGCGGGCGCCCTGGTCATGGGGAGCGCAGGCGTTGCCGTAGCCTCGGGCGGCCTGACCACCGTCGGCGGCCTGCTCGACGACATGTTCAACGGAGCACCCGCCTCGACCGAAGTCATCGACGCGATCGGCCGCCCCATCGGCGCATCCGCCAGCTGCAACGGCGTCACCATCACCGCCGACGCCGTGGTGGGCGACCGCTGGAATTACGTCGTGGTATTCAGCATCGCCCGCGACGACGGCGAGCCGTTCGACGTAGCCCCGAACGAAGCGGGCACGTTGCCTTTGATGTTCGACGGGCCTTCGGGCGTCCATATCGACTGGATGAACGCAGGAGGCGGCGGCATCCATTTCTACGACGCCGATCCGACCGACAACGCCATCCAAATGGTGGAAAGCATGTCCGCCGACACCTTCGATGGGAAGAGCATCATCGGCAATACCGCGCGCGTCCATCTTGAAAACCTGTATGCGATCGACGATGCGGGCGAACGCCGCCTGATTGCCGCAGGTTCGTGGGACCTCAAATTCGCCATGAACTACGATGACACGACCATCGACCTTCCCGCTGGGTTCTCCGTCGATTACCACGGCCTGAGCGCCGACATCGAATCGATCGCCATCTCGCCCATCGGCATCACTGTCGACTACACCGCGCACGGCGTCATGGATTGGCAAGACCAAAGCGACGGCAAGATGTCCGATCACAACACGGCGGAAATGGACCGTATCTTGAACCTGCCCATCCTGATCGAACTGGCCGACGGCACCGTGATCGACGCCACCGAAAGCGGCGCGAGCAGCGAGGTCAACGACGACGGCACCACGAGCGTCCACAAAACCTACGTGTTCGACGTCTTCGCCAGCCCCGACGAGGTGGCAAGCGTCACCATCGCCGGCATGGAAGTCTGGCAGCGTTAACGGCATGCGCCTTCGCCGAGCGACACCGGCAAGGCGGCATCCCGACGCACACGCAAAAGGGCGACGGAAACGAATCCATCGCCCTTTTCGCTTTTCCATGCACGCGGACGCAAACGGGCGCGCCCTCGGTTTTCCTACGCCTGGGAACCCCTCAAAGCTGCAAGCTTCTCGCGGATGCGGTTCGCCATGCTTTCGGCGTCGAGGCCGATTTCCTTATGCAGCAGCGCCACTTTGCCTTGGCTGATGAAGCGGTCGGGAATGCCGAGCGTCAGCACGGGCGGCACCTTCGCCGGCGGCGTGGCCGCAAGCGCCTCGAGAATGCCTTCCCCGATGCCGCCTTCCACTACGCCCTCTTCGGCCGTGACCACCAGCGAACACTGCTCGGCGGCGGCACGCACCGCCTCTTCGTCGAACGGCTTGATCCAGCGCATATCCACCACGCGCACGCCGATACCCTCGGCAGCCAGGATGTCGGATGCGCCCTCGGCCTCTTGCACCATGCGGCCGAACGCCAGAATGGCCACGTCGCCGCCTTCGCGCGTCGTGCGGGACTTGCCCACCTCGAGCACCTGCGGGGTTTCAGGCAGCTCGACCCCGCGGGCCTCGCCGCGCGGATAACGCAGCGTCACAGGACCGCGCAAAGAAAGCGCCGTATGCAGCATATGCACGAGCTCCGCCTCGTCGGAGGGGGCCATGACCTTCATGTTCGGAATCATGCGCGTGTAGGCGATATCGAACACGCCGTGATGCGTGGGGCCGTCGTCGCCCACCAGGCCCGCGCGATCGAGGCAGAACACCACGTCGAGCTCGGGCAGGGCGTTGTTGATCACCATTTGATCGACCGCGCGCTGCATGAACGTGGAATAGATGGCCACGACGGGCTTCTTGCCGCCGATGGCCAAACCGCTCGCAAGCGCGACCGCATGTTCTTCGGCGATGCCGGTGTCGATGAAGCGCTTGGGATGCTTCTCGGCGAATTCGGCCAGGCCCGTGCCGTCCTTCATGGCGGCCGTGATGGCCACGATATCGGGGTCGGCATCCGCCTCGCGCACGAGCGCACGCCCGAACACGCTCGTGTATTTCGGCGCGGAGGATGCCGACTTTTTCACCTCGCCCGTCGCAAGGTCGAACGGTCCGACGCCGTGGAACACGTCGGGGCGGCGTTCGGCGGGCTCGTATCCCATGCCCTTCTTGGTGACCACGTGCATGAGCACGGGAACCTCCGCCTCGAGCACCACGCGCAACGTATGCTTGAGCGCCGTGATGTCGTGGCCGGGAACGGGCGCGGTGCACAGAAAGCCGAGCTTTTCGAAAACCATCTCTTCGGGAATGATCATCTGCTTGATGGAGTCTTTGACATTGCGCCCGAAATCCACCAGGCCGTGACCCCATTCGCCCTGCGCTTCGAGCGCGCTTTGGATGCCGTCGCGCGCCTGGGTGTATTCGCGCGATGCCCGCTTATGTCCGAGGTATTTCGCAAGCGCGCCCACGTTGCGCGAAATGGACATCTCGTTGTCGTTGAGGATCACCACCATGGGAGTTTGCAGCTGGCCCGCGTGATTGAGCGCCTCGAAGGCCATGCCGCCCGAAAGCGCCGCATCGCCGATGATCGTGACGATCTTCTCGTCGCTTCCGCGCAGATCGCGCGCCATGGCAAGGCCGAGCGCCACCGACACCGAGTCGGACGCATGCCCCGAAGGATGCACGTCGTAGGCGCTTTCGGCCGCTTTCGGAAAGCCCGACATTCCCTTGTATTGACGCAGGGTGTCGAATATGCCCAAACGCCCGGTAACCAGCTTATGAGCATACGACTGATGCCCCACGTCGAACAGGAGCTTGTCATGAGGGCAGTCGAGCAGGCTGTGGCATGCCAGCGTGAGCTCGACCACGCCGAGGCTCGGGGCCACATGGCCGCCGTTTTTCGACGTGGTGGCAAGAATCTGCTCGCGTATTTCCGATGCGAGAATGGAAAGCTCCTCATCGGTGAGAAGCTTGAGGTCGGCGGGCGACGAAATCATGTCAAGAATGCGGTTATCCATATATCCAGCTTTCGTTCGCGTGCGCTCGGCACGATAGCGAAAGAGGCGTCAGCGCGCCTCTTCATCGTCGGACATGGGTTCGGAATCGGGCTTTGCGGCATCGCCGCCGTCGGCGGTCTCCAGCAGTTCCGCGGCCTTCATTCCAAGCTTCACCGCTTCATCGTAAAGGTCGAAAGCGGCATCGAGGGGCAGCTCGTCGTCGCGCACCTGCGACGCTATTTCGTCCAGGCGGGCGCGAATTTCTCCGAAATCGCTGCGCGTCTGCTCGTTTCGCGCCATGCTATTCGGCCGGTTCGGCCGCGGCCGCATCCGCAGCCTGAGAGACCTCGGCCGCAGCAGGCTTCGAAATGCCGTGAAGGGGGGCGTTCATGGCAAGCTCGAGCTCGTTGTCGCGAGCGATCCTGCCGAGAATGCCGTTCACGAAGCGATGGGAATCGTCTTCGCCGCCGAATTCCTTCGCGAGCTCGACCGCCTCGTTGATGGAAACGGACACGGGCACGTCGTCTACGTACTTGAGCTCGAACACGGCAAGACGCAGAATCGAACGGTCGACCACGGGCATGCGGTCGATGGCCCAATTCTGAGAGCTCGCGCCGATGATGCGGTCGAGCTCGGATTTATGGGAGGACACCCCCATGATGAGCATGCGGGCATAATCGCCCATGCCCGCCTCGTCGGGGACCAGGCCCTCGTCGACCACCTGATCGGCCGGCTTGTTCAAAATCTCGCCCTGGTACAAAACCTGCAGCGCACAACGGCGCGCCAAGGAGCGCTCGTGACGTTTCATCTATTCCCTATCCTCGTTAGTGCTCGTGAGTGATGTGCGTTATGCCGTAAAACGAATGCCGTCGACATACACGTCGACCGAAGACACCTTGAAGCCGACCTGGGTGACCACCGCATCGGCCACGGCCTGGCGCACGTCGGCGGCAACCGCCGGGATGGGCCTGCCGTAGCGCACGTCGATATGCACATCGATATCGATGCCTTCGGTCTCGTTCATGCTGACTTCGATGCCCTGGGCCGCCGCGTTGGACACGAAGCGCGAACGGATGCCCGAAAACGTCGAGGAGCCGACGCTTGCGACGCCTTCGACCTCTTTAGCGGCGATCGCCACGATGGTTTCCATGACGCCGGGAGCAAGCCCCAAGCCGTCGACATACAATTCTTCGCTCATGACGGTCCTTTCGGCTCGTTGTTGATCAAGCATCCGGTTATTGTACTCCATTCGGCCAACACGCACGCAACCCTCCCGAGTTTCGATCGAAATACCGAAGTCGTCCATATGGGCCGGAAGCGAACGAGACACGCCGCGAAAACGTATCGGGCGGCACGGCGACGGAGAAACGTCGCGACGAGCGCAGCGGCCCCGCATGCTGGAGAAGCGGACCGGCAGGCAACGGCGCCGATGCGCCGATTCTTGCAAGGCGGTAGAATCGAGGCGACCGCTTCAAAACCGCGAACAAGGAGACAGCCATGGTCGACGAAACCGCCGCCGCACCCGTCCGCCTCGACCGCGAAGCCCTGCGCGCCCATGCGCTCGAGCTTCATGCGAGAAACTTCAATTGCGCCCAATGCGTCGCCTGCACGCTCGCGCCCTTCGTGCGCATAGATGCCGACACGGCATTTCGCGCGACCGAGGGGCTCGGCGGCGGCTTCGGCGGTTTCACCGAAACCTGCGGCGCCATCGCGGGCGGCGCCGTGGTGGCGGGCCTTGCGCGCAGCAACGGCTACCACGACCCCACGAGCAAGGCGGACACCTACGCGCTTTCGGCGCGCATCGTCGAGAAGTTCCGCGCGCGCGTGGGATCGACGCGCTGCAACGAGATAAAAGGAACCGAAGGAAACGCGCCGCTGCGTCCGTGCGACGAATGCATCGCGATCGGGCTCGACCTGGCCATCGACATGCTCGAAGCCCTGCCGCGCCGCTGAGCGGGACGCGGAGGCGGCAAAACGCCGAGGCACGGCGCCGCGGCCGACGGATGCGCGAAAGGGACGCGGCCTTCGAGCGGGCCTTCCTCCTTCGAAGCGCAGCCCCGCAATGCAAAAGACCCGAGGAAACCCTCGGGTCTTTTGCGCGCCAGGCGTATTATCCGACGAAAGCTCGTTGCGGGCGAAGCCCTACTTCACCGGCGGGGTACCCTCGAAGTTGCCGAAGATGGCGTCGATCATGACGGAGGCCTCGAAGGGCAGGTTTTTCACGCCCACGACGCGACGGGCGGGAGTTCCCTCGGGGAAGAACTCCTTGTACGCCTCGTTCACGGCGTCCATATCGGCCAAATCTTTCACGTAGACGTTCACCTTGACGGCGTCTTCGATCACGTGGTCGACGCACTCGATGATGGCCTTGATGTTGGCCAGGGCCTGAAGCGCCTCGGCCTTCAC
The DNA here is from genome assembly GCA_900553775.1 of uncultured Slackia sp. Lineage (GTDB taxonomy): Bacteria > Actinomycetota > Coriobacteriia > Coriobacteriales > Eggerthellaceae > Slackia. The sequence goes on from USEZ01000009.1 coordinate 17,135, forward strand.
GCCGCCCTCGACCAGCTTGCCGGTCGCCGGGTCGATGCCGAACTGGGCGGAGATGTTGTTGTAGTGCGAGAAGGCCACGGTCTGCGTGGACAGGGCGCACTTCGGAGCGGCGTCGGTGTCGTTCGCCTCGAGGATCAATCCGTGACGGTCTTCGACGGCCTGCGGCGGGGTGCCGTCGCCGTGGGAAACCACGGCCTCGACCTGCACGAGCGCATGCAGCGGCAGGTCGGCGACCTCGACCACGGTGCGGGCCGGCATGTAGGCGACGGCGCGCGCGATGGCGGAATCGGGGAAGAACGTGGTGTACACCTCGTTCACGGCGTCAAGGTCGGCCAAGTCGCGCAGGAACACAGTGATCTTCACGATGTCGTCGAACGGAACGTCGACGCTGTTCAGGACGGCCTTGATGTTTTTCAGGCACTGCGCGGTCTGGGCCTTGATGCCGCCTTCGACGATCTGGCCGGTGGCGGGGTTGATCGGCAGCTGCGCGGAGATGTTGTTGTAGTGAGAGAAGGCCACGGTCTGAGAAGACATGACGTTCATCGGGGCCGCATGCGTGTTGTTGACGTATTTCAGCAGATCGCCCGCCTGCGGCTCGCCCGGAATGGTGCCCTCGCCGTTGGTGACCAGCGCCTCGATCTGCACGAGCGCGCCGAAAGGCAGATTGTCCACAGCCACCACGGTGCGCGTGGGAGCATAGGTCGGGAAGAACATCTTCTGCACTTCGTCGACGTCGTCCATATCGCGGATATCCTTGACGAACACCGTCAGGCGCACCACGTCGTTAAGCACGTGGTCGATGCCCTCGACGATGGCCTCGAGGTTCGCGAAGGCCTGGGCGGCCTGCTCGAGCACGCCGCCTTCGACGAGCTTGCCCGTCGCAGGGTCGATGCCCAGCTGCGCGGAGATGTTGTTGTAGTGCGAGAACGCCACGGTCTGAGAGCTCAACGGGCATTTCGGCGCGTCTTCGACATTGCGCGCCAATACGACATTGTCACCCATGGTTCTACCTTTCTTCCGACACCTATCGGTCATTACGTTCGCAGGCTAGTCTTCCCCTGTCCTGCCATGCAGTCGTTCTGCATGCAGCGCATTAGACGGTACGGGGGCATGCGATGTCAACACATTTCGGAAAACCGTTGCGAAACATACCGCGCGCCGTCCCGGGCGTACCGTTTGGGACACGATGAGAGATATGCCGAAAAACGAAAACGGGCGACGGGCGCGACGAGCCGGTCGGCATCGTCCGCGCGGGCGGCCCGTCGCAGACTGCGGCGCATGCGGCGGGACGCGGCGCGCAAGCGCGCCCGGCATGGCGAACCGGCCCTCGGGATCGGACGTACGCCGCCGTGCCTGGGCATGGCGGCGGTGCGGCGGTGCGGCGGTGCGGCGGTGCGGCGAAAGCGTGATACCATACAGCACAATTCGAAACCTGACGGGAAGGACGTCCCATGATCAAAGAACTCGTGAAAGACGACGCCGTTTTGTCGCAGCCGTGCGAAAAGGCCACCGTCGCCGACGCGCAGGTGGCGCAGGACCTGCTCGATACGCTGGCCGCCACCGAAGGCGCGGCGTGCTTGGCGGCGAACCAGATCGGCGAGACGAAGGCGATCGTCGCCTATCTCGACGAGCAGGACGAGCCGCACGTCATGTACAACCCCAAGCTTCTTTTGGGACTGGGCGCGTTCAAAGCCGTCGAGGGATGCCTGACGCGCGACGAGGAAACCGCCGTCACGCGCTTCGAGCGCGCCAAAATCTCGTACCACGAAGCAGTGGACGGCGAGCTGGTGCTGCGCAAGCAAGACTTCCAGGGATGGACCGCGCAGATGCTGCAGCACATGATCGACCATTGCAAAGGCAAGCTAGTCTAGAAGCGAACGGGCGGACGGCCCGCCGAAACGGCTTTTCCCAAAGGCGCACGGCTTCGGCCGGCGCCTTTTTCGTCTCTTCGGCGCCGGAAAAACCGGACGTGGCGAACATGGGCGCCCTGTGCGGGCGGATGGCTAGGCCTCGCCGCATCCGCGAGACGAAACGCGCGGGCCGCATGAGACGATGCGCCCCGTATGAACGACGGCGGCCGGAGCACGGCGGACAACGTGGCCTGGGCGCGCCGCCGCGCACGAAGCCCCGCCGACACCGTTCGCGGCTTTTCGTGAAATTGAACCGAATTGTTCAAAAGTTCAATTTCCACTGTGCTAGACTGCACGAAATTGAACTTGCAGCGTCACGAAAATTGAACTTTTCCGAAGTTCAACCCGACAAAACCGTCCTAGGAGGCCCCATGCCGTCCGAAACCTTCTCCGACAGGCTGAAAAGCGCCATGGCCGAAGCGGGCATGAAGCAGGCCGACGTAATCGATGCCGCGCGCAGACGCGGATCGAAGCTCGGCAAAAGCCAAGTCAGCCAGTATGTCGGCGGCAAGACGATTCCCCGCAAAGACGTGGCCGCCTTGATCGCGGCGATCCTCGACGTCGACGCCGCATGGCTCGTGCACGGCGCCGCGCATGCGACGGATAGCCCCGCCCCCCGTCGTGCGGCCGCGCGCAATGCCGAAAAAGCGCAGGAGAAAAACGGTGCGGATGCGCGCGGAGCGCTCGATTCCTCCCGCATGCCCGTCGTCGGCCGCGCCGCCGAATCCGACGCGGCGACCGCAGCCGCCGGCGCCTGCGACCCGCGAGCAAGCGCGCGGATAACGACCGCGACCGACCCGACGAAACCCCGCCCGTCTTTTCCAAGGAGCCCCCAGATGCGCGAATTCAAGAAATCATCCAAGCTCGACAACGTGCTCTACGACGTACGAGGGCCGGTGGTCGACGAGGCCGCCCGCATGGAGCGCGAAGGCCAGCATATCCTCAAGCTCAACATCGGCAACCCTGCGCCGTTCGGATTCCGCACCCCCGACGAGGTGATCGCCGACATGCGCATGCAGCTTCCCGAATGCGAAGGCTATTCCGATTCGCGCGGCCTGTTTTCGGCACGCAAGGCGATCATGCAGTATGCCCAGATCAAGCATATCCCCGATGTGGACATGGATTCCATCTACACGGGCAACGGGGTCTCGGAGCTCATTCAGATGTGCATGCAGGCGCTGCTCGATGCGGGCGACGAGATTCTGATTCCCTCGCCCGATTATCCGCTGTGGACCGCATGCGCCACGCTCGCAGGCGGCACTCCCGTGCATTACCTGTGCGACGAGCAGGCCGACTGGTATCCCGATATCGCCGATATGGAAAGCAAGATCACGCCGCGCACCAAGGCGGTCGTCATCATCAACCCCAACAATCCCACGGGAGCGGTCTATCCGCGCGAAGTGCTGCAAGAGATAGTCGAGGTGGCGCGCAGGCATCAGCTGATGATCTTCTCCGATGAAATCTACGACCGTCTGGTCATGGACGGCGAAGAGCACGTGTCGATCGCCTCGCTCGCGCCCGATCTGTTCTGCGTGACGTTTTCGGGCCTGTCGAAGTCGCACATGATCGCGGGCTTTCGCGTGGGCTGGATGATCATGTCGGGCGAGAAGCGCTGCGCGCGCGACTTCATGCTGGGCATCAACATGCTCTCCAACATGCGCCTGTGTTCGAACGTGCCCGCGCAATCCATCGTGCAGACGGCCCTCGGCGGGCATCAGAGCGTCAACGACTACATCGTGCCGGGCGGGCGCGTCTACGAGCAGCGCGAGTTCGTCTACAACGCGCTCAAAGACATCGACGGCATCTCGGTGGTCAAGCCCAAGGCGGCGTTTTACATCTTCCCCAAGATAGACGTGAAGAAATTCAACATCACCGACGACGAACGGTTCGCACTCGACCTGCTGCACGAAAAGAAAATCCTCATCACGCGCGGGCAAGGCTTCAACTGGCACGAACCCGACCACTTCCGCATCGTGTACCTGCCGCGCATCGAGGTGCTCGCAGAGGCCATGGACAAGCTGCAGGATTTCTTCGCGCATTACCGTCAGCGCTAGCCTCAGGAAAAGACCGTCGCGTTATGCCCGGCCGGAAAAGCGGCCCTTCGGCAGGCGAGGCCGACCGCCCCTCGCCAAACGCCCGAAGAAGGCGCGAAGCCGTGTCGAGACGAGCGAACGCACGGAAACGATAAGAAGCAGGGCCCGCTTTCCCATGCGACGGAAGGCGGGCCCTGCTGCGTGCGCGGATATCCGCTCGCCCATGCATGCGCTCGCGAAAAGACGGTAAGCCGCGGACAAAACGAAGGGACGGATCAGAATCGGGCGCTAATGAAATACCGGAATCATGAGCCACAGCGCGAAAAGCACCACGAATACGCATGCCGAGAAGCACACGACCGAGCCTACGCGATGCATCAGATGAGCATTGCCCTCGGCATCGAGTTCGCCCGCCGCCCAAAGGCGCAGGCCCGACGCATACAGCGACGCGATCAGGCCCGAGATTCCCACGGTCACGGCAAGCACGGTGACGAAATTCGCTATCTCATGCACGATCATGAGAAACACCTCCTATACAGCCTGGGCGGACGCATTAATCGTGACGTCCGCGCGATCGTTGACGTTGCCGGCATTGACGGGGTTGCGCTTCGACAGGGCGAAGATGACCGCCGCCGCCGCGACGCCGATGAACGCCACCGCGATCGTGCCTGCGATGCCCGTTTTGGCGATCGCGCACGCCACAGCTCCTACCAGGCCTGCTGCGGGGAAGGTGACAAGCCATGCCACCAGCATGCGGCCCGCGACGCCCCAATTCACCACGCTGCCCTTCTTGCCCAGGCCCGATCCGATGATCGAACCCGAGCACACCTGCGTCGTAGACAGCGCGAAACCAAGATGCGACGAAGCGAGGATGGTGGCCGCCGACGCCGATTCGGCCGCGAATCCCTGAGGGGTGGAAATCTCGGTCAGGCCTTTGCCCAGCGTGCGGATGACGCGCCAGCCGCCCATATAGGTTCCGAGCGCGATCGTGAACCCGCACACGGCGACGACCCACAGTTCGGGCCCGCTCCCCGAAGGCTGCACGCCCACGGCGATCAGCGTGAGCGTGATGATGCCCATGGTCTTTTGCGCATCGTTGGTGCCGTGCGAAAGCGCAACGAGGCATGCGGTGACGGTCTGGCCGTGACGGAACCCGCGTTCCACCTGGCTTTCGTTCATCTTTTTAACAATAAGATAGATAAGCTTCACCGCCACGAACGCCGCAAGCCCCGCCACGACAGGCGATATGAGGGCGGGAATGAGCACCTTGGTGGCAACCGCCCCGAAATTCACGCCTTCGACGCCGGCGCCGATGATCACCGCGCCCACGAGGCCGCCGAAAAGCGCATGCGACGAGCTGGACGGCAAGCCGACGAGCCACGTCAGAAGGTTCCAGATGATGGCGCCTACAAGGCCTGCGAAAATGAATTCGGGCGCGATGAACACCTCTTGCTCGTTGATGATGCCGCCCGAGATGGTTTTCGCCACCTCGGTGGAAAGAAACGCCCCGATCAGATTCAGCGTACCCGCCGCGATGACGGCGGTCTTGGGCTTGAGCGCCCCCGTAGCGATAGACGTGGCCATAGCATTGGCCGTGTCATGGAAGCCGTTCGTAAAATCAAAGATAAGCGCCGTGGCTATGACGAGTCCGACGACGATGAGCGTCGCGAGTTCCATGGATGCCCTATCCCCTTTTCAACGGGCATGTTCGAACACGATGCGCACGTCGAACACGCTCTACCGATTTTGCAGAAAACAAACTAAGAGCGTCGTGTTCGGTGCATGTCAAAGAAATGTCAAATGCAGGTAAAGTTCGGCAGAGACGGCACGAATCGGCGAACGGCGACAGCGACAGCGACAGCGACAGCGACAGCGACAGCGACAGCGACAGCGACAGCGAGGATACAGCAAAAAGAGCCGCCGAAGCGACTCTTTTAAATTCAGATGGCGGGATGTACGAGACTCGAACTCGCGACCTCCGACGTGACAGGCCGGCGCTCTAACCAACTGAGCTAACACCCCGTGTTGTGTGTTGCCGTTGCAACGAGTTGGTAGTATACAGAAGAACACGAGGAATGCCAAGAGAATTTTGAAAATATTTTTCCTTATCTCCTATCGCGCATCCGGGCATCGTCAACCGTTTTGCAAAGACGTCCGAGCCGCTCTCGATAAAACGGAGGCTTTGGACGCGCGGGCGGACGCGATACGTCCATACCGCATGCGAGACACGATGGCGCAGGCGCCCCTCCGGACGATACGCCCCGGCCGGCATTCGCAATGCAGGCCTTCTTCGGGCGATCGCCAGAGGCGCCCGCCTTGAATCGACGTCCGCGCGCGGCACGGCCCTATGCGCGTTTCTTCTCGATCGACGAATGCACGATGCCTGCGATCGCAGCGATCGCGGCGATGCATATCCAGCCCAGCCCCATATCGGCCCCCGGCAGCGCATCGAGGAATATCCACGCCTCGGGAGCGAAGGCGTCGCGCAGCGCGATGACGACGCTCGTCGCCGCCGTGGACAAAACGACCCACGGCCACATGCGCGCGAATTTGTCGCAAGCGCCATGGGCGAGGCCCATGACCATCATGGCGATGGCGGGAGGATACAGCGCGCCCAGAAGCGGCGCGGAAAACGCCAGAATGGAATCGAGGCCCACCAAAGACACGGCGCAGCTGAACACCGCGAATGCGCCCGCCCATGCAGGCAGCGGGATGCGCGGGCACACTTCGGAGAAATACTCGGCGCAGCATGAGATAAGGCCCGTGCATACGTTCAGACACGCCAGCAGGAAAATGGCGGCGACGATGACCGATCCCACTTCGCCGAAATGCATATTGGCCGAAGCGGCGAGAATCTCGGCGCCGTTGGCGGCATCGGGCATGACGGGCGCCATGGACAATCCCACGAACGACAGCCCGCAATATACCGCAGCCATCAAGACGCCGGCGACGATGCCCGCGACAGAGATGGCGCCCGTCACCTTTTTCGGATCGGTCACGCCCTGCTCTTTGACGTTGGAGGCCACCACGATGCCGAAGCACAGAGCCGCAAGCAGATCCATGGTCTGATAGCCCGCCAGAAAGCCCTCGGAAGCCGCATTGCCGTCATAAGGAGGACGGGCGGCGGGAACGTCGGAAAGCCCGCCGAAGATGGCCGAGCCCACCACCAGCGCGATCAATACAATCAGTGCCGGCGCGGAAAACCTTCCCAGAATGCGCGAGAGCATGCCGGGGCGAAGCGCCAAAAAGAACGCGACCGCGAAAAAGACCACCGAAAACCCTGCGGCCAGCACGAACGAATCGCCGCCCGGAACGAGGGGCTTGATCATCTCGTAAGCCGTCGTGGACGTACGCGGAATGGCCAGAAACGGGCCGATGGTCAAATAGACCAGCGCGATGAACACGGAGGCGAACAGAGGGTGGACGCGGCCTGCAAGCTGGCGGATATCGCCGACCAGCGCCACCGCGATGATGCCGAGAACCGGCAAACCGATGCCGGCGATCAGAAAGCCTGCCGTCGCAGGCACCGCATCGGCTCCCGCCTGCAGGCCCAAAAGCGGCGGCAGAATCAGATTGCCCGCTCCGAAAAACATCGAGAACAGCATGCCGCCGAGCACCAGCAGCTGCATGCGGCTCATGCCGATTCGAGTTGTTTTGCTCTCTTTCACGAATACCCCATTCCCCATGAAAAAGGGGCGCTACAGCGCCCCGTTGCCAGCCATCTCCCAATTATTAAGAAAGGCGTCTTTATCCTGGTATGGGCAACGACACTTATCCTTGCCGTCGCTGACCTCGACCCAAAAGCCGTCGCGCCCGTATTTCCTATCGAGCGGAACGATCTGGTACACCTGACCGGGTTCGAGGCTCACGCCGGTAATCAAAGAGCGTCTGCCTTTATATCTCATCAGTTCGCTCATTGCTCGCCCGCCTTTCTCAACCTGTCAGAACATGCATTAGCATCATTTTTCACAACGAACCGCGATTTTACATGCAGATAACCCTCCGTCGCAAGCGTTCTTCGACAAAACCCCTCGAATGTAGACAGAGGCCCCGTCTGAATCGATTCGCTGCACATACGCGCTCCGCATGCTTTCAAAAAGAAAGGCTGGAAGCATCGACTCCCAGCCTTTTGATATCCTGGTGGATCGTCGGGGACTCGAACCCCGGACCTTGGGATTAAGAGTCCCCTGCTCTACCAACTAAGCTAACGATCCGAAAAGCATATGTGAAGGTTCTGCATTCCGTTGCTGAAATGCGCTTGGCTATTGTGAACGAAAATATTCTTTCATGCAAGAGCCAATTTAAAAAATGGGGTGGGTGATCGGATTCGAACCGACGACCTCCAGAGCCACAATCTGGCGCCCTAACCAACTAGGCCACACCCACCACGTCGCACGCAATGTGCAAGTGGATAATATACAGACCTTCCCTTCGTTTGGCAAGAAGATTTTTCAATTATTTCCTTTTTTCGTTCCGTTATAATGAATGGACGCGTGCATGCACGCCTGAGAAACCTCCGGCGCACGAACCGAAACTGCGCTGCAAGCCTTCGACGATCAGGCGCAAACGTGCCGCGCGAAGCGCGTTCGACACGCGCATCCGCTTCGCGCGGCGGACGAGACGCGATGCGCCCGTCGAAACGCCGCGGCAGACGCGCGCACATCCGCCCCCGTGGCTCAATGGATAGAGCACCGGACTTCTAATCCGATGGTTGTGGGTTCGAATCCCGCCGGGGGCGCCATCTTTTCCGATCGGCCCGCCATGCGTCATGCCGGGCGGTTTTCACTTCGAATAAAGCGGCCGCGGCGGACAAACCGCTTTTCCGCCGGCGCAGGCCCCAATCGAGCCGAAAGATACGATGCCTTCGGCTCGACCAACCGCGATGCGATCGATCGAGCGCATCCGCAGCCCCATCGCAGCATGGATTCGCCCATTTTGCAGAGCACGCCGGCGGCGGTGCGCGCCGCCCTGCTCGCCGCACGGCGGCGCGGCTATCGGCCGAGCTTTTCGAATTCGCCTCCCACGCCTTTGAAAAGCGCCTTGAAATCGTTTTCGAATACGCTCGACTTCAGACGGACGAACGATATATCGTGAACGATCGCGTCTCCTTCGATCGCGACGCGCGCGAGCCTGCCCGATGAAAGCTCGGATGCCACCGCGGCTTCGTAAACGAACGAAATGCCCAGGTCGGCCTCGACGAACGCCTTGATGATGCCGATGCTCGACACCTCGACGATGTCGGAAAACGAAGCGATCGCCAGGTTGCGGCGGCGCAATGCATGCTCGAGCACCGCGCGCGATCCCGACGCCTCCTCTCGCACGATCAACGGAATATCGAGCAGATCCTCCATGCAGCAGCATCCGCGACGCGCCAAAGGATGGCCCGGCGCGCACACGCATACGAGCTCCTGCTCGCACAGGCGGTCCCACGAAAACGCGTCCTTCTCGAAAAAGCCCTCGAGAAACGCGCAGTCGATCAGGCCCCTTCCCATCAGGTCCAAAAGCTCTTCGGTGCTGCGCGAAGCCACCGTGACGCGCATGCGGGGGTTCTTCTTCATGAAACGGGCAAGTGCCGGAGCCACGATGTATTCGCCCGCCGTCAGCGTCATGCCCACCTTCAAATGCACAGTCTCATCCGACGAAACCGCCGCGATGCGGCGCTTGAGCAACGCTTCGTCGTGGGCGAACGATTGAAATGCGCGCTGCAGCAGCCTTCCCTCTTCGGTCAGGCGCATCGATTTTCCCTCGATGGCAACGAGCTTGGCGCCGTATGCGCGCTCGAGATGCGCCATATGCTGAGACACCGCCGATTGCGTCAGATTGAGCGCCCGGGCCGCATGGGTGTAATTCAGCGTGTGGCACACGGCGAGAAACGTGTTCACGCGGGTATCGAGCATGACCGCCTCCAACCATAACGAAAACTATTCGTATCATTAGAAATCATAAGTTTACTTCATCGAAAGGCAGGCGCAAGATACCCCTATCGTTTTCGGCGGCCATGCGAAGGCCGCATCGACGCAAGGAGAAGACATGCGCGCATTTCTGAAGAAGGTGCCCATTCCCACGGGCGGCGTGGCCCTCGGCCTGGCGGCGCTCGGCATTCTGCTCAAGCCCTTTTCGTTCGCGGCCTACGCGGTCTGCGGCATCTGCGCCTTCGCGCTCGTGGCGCTTTTGGCGGGCCGCATGGCAATCGATTCCGCGGGCATTCGCCAAGACTTCGAAAACCCGATCCTGGCAAGCGTCAGCGCCACATTCCTCATGGCCGTCATGCAGCTTTCCACGTACCTGGCGCCGCTCGTCTATCCGGCGGCGCTTGCGATATGGGCGTGCGCCGTGCTTGCGCACGCGGCGCTGATCGTCTGGTTCACGGCGCATCACCTGCGCCCGTTCGACCTGAAGAAGGTCTATCCGACGTTTTTCATCTGCTATGTGGGCATTGTCGTGGCATCGGTGAGCTCTCCGGCCTACGGCTTGCAAGGGCTCGGGTCGGCCATTTTCTGGTTCGGATTCGCCGCCTACACCGTTTTGCTCGCGGTGGTGACGCTGCGCTATGCGAAACACCCCGTCGAGGAGGGCGCGCGGCCGCTGTTCTGCATCTACACGGCCCCCATGAGCCTCTCGCTTGCGGGATACCTCGCCACCGCCTCCGAGCCGAACCCGGCATTCGCCTGCGTGCTCGCCGTGCTCGCGCAGCTGCTGCTGATTGCGGTGCTGTTCCGCCTGCCGCACTTCCTGCGCCTGAAGTTCTACCCCAGCTACGCGGCCATGACCTTCCCGTTCGTGATCACGGCAACCGCGCTCGACCGCACGCTTTCGATGCTCGCCGGCGCGGGCGTGGGCTATCCTGCCGTGCTTCACGCACTGGTCGCCATCGAAATCGCACTCGCCTGCGCCATGGTGGGATACGTGTTCGTGCGCTACATGATGGAATTCGCACGCATCGGCCGCGGCCTGGCCGCAAAACGATGCCGCGCCCGCGAACTCGCCGCCGAATAGTTCGAAGCGAGCCGCCCTACCGCCGAACGGCAAGCGCCGAGACGAACGGCCGCGAAACGAAAATCCGCCACACTCGAATCTTTCATGCGGCCCGATGCCCTCAAGCGTCGGGCCGCATTCGCTTTACGCATCGCCGCGAAACACGCATCCGAGGTATAACGCACCTGGCGCACGGCGGGCTTTCACGGCAGACGCGATTCCGCTGCAATCGGCGCAAGCCCTTGACGCAACCGCAAAACCAGACATGCGCGCATAACCGGCGCGACAGCAGCGCAATCGACCGCCTTACACTCCCGAACGTCGCCCGCGCAAGCATCATTTAAGTCGTCGTCGAATCCTTCAGCGCTTCCACGAAAAGACGTGCCGTCTCATCTTTGATGAAATCGTTTCTATACAACACGTAAAAATCGGTCGCAAGTCTCAAATCCACAAGCTCGAACGCACGGCATTCTTTCCGGCTGTCTATCCCGAAACGAGGAATAAGCGTCGTCGGAACAACACCGAATTCGTC
>USEZ01000010.1 GCA_900553775.1 uncultured Slackia sp.
CTATGTTCGGGGCCGGCCTTCTTGCGCCTCCCGCGAGAGTGCAAGGCGCGCAACGGCGGCCTGTGCGACGGGCGCCTTTCTTACGGGGACGCGTGTCGCAGGGGCATGCGTCGTACGGGGCGCTGCGCGGGAGCGCGCGTCGGGCGAAAACGCTTTTCCATGCAGGCGCCCGCGCGGGAAACGTGCCCTATGCGATATTGCCGATGAAGGCGCGCGTGCGCTCCGATTTGGGGTTGTTGAACACGTCGTCGGGGGCGCCGCGCTCGATCACCTTGCCGTCTTCCATGAAGATCACGTGGTCGGCCACATCGCGCGCGAAGCCCATCTCGTGGGTGACCACCATCATGGTCATGCCTTCTTTGGCAAGCTGGCGCATGACGTCGAGCACGCCGCGTACTAGCTCGGGGTCGAGGGCGCTTGTGGCCTCGTCGAAAAGCATCACATGAGGGTTCATGGCAAGCGCGCGGGCGATGGCGACGCGCTGCTGCTGGCCGCCCGAGAGCCCGTCGGGGTAATGGTCCATGCGCTCGCCCAGGCCCACGCGTTCGAGCTGCTCGATCGCGATGCGTTCGGCCTCTTCCTTCGAGCGCTTCAGCACCTTCTCCTGCGCGATCATGACGTTTTTCTTCGCGGTGAGATGGGGGAACAGGTTGAAGTTCTGAAACACCATGCCGACGTGCTTGCGGATTTCGTTGATGTTGGTCTTCTTGTCGGTGATTTCGGTGTCTTCGAAATAGATATGCCCGCTCGTGGGCTCTTCGAGGCGGTTCACGCAGCGCAGCATGGTGGATTTGCCCGACCCCGACGGCCCCAGGATGACGACCACCTCGCCCTTGTAGACATCCAGATCGATGCCCTTGAGGACTTCGGTTTCGCCGTAGCTTTTATGCAGGTCGCGGATGCGGATGATGGATTTCGTCGTATCGATGGTCATCGGGGCCTCCTACAGATCGGCCGTTTTGATGGCGAGTTCGTCTTTTGCGTCGTTCAAATCGGGGCCCCACGATTGCTTCTGCAGCGATTTGGGGGCTTTGTCGGCGGGCTTTTTCTTGATAGCCACCTTGTGGCTGCCGCTGCGCTCTTCCATGGCGCGTGTGATGCGGCTCATGGGCAGCGTGACGATCAGGTAGAAGCCTGCGGCCACGATGTAGGGGGTGATGTTGCCCGTGGCGGCGGTGATGGTCTTTGCGTACATGACCGTTTCCATGATGCCGACGGCGGCCAGAAGCGACGTGTCTTTATACAGCAGGATGAGCTCGTTGGTCATGGTGGGGATCACGCGACGGAACGCCTGGGGCGCGATGACGTGGATCATGGTCTGCGCGCCGTTCATGCCCAAAGAGCGCGCCGCCTCGAACTGGCCCTTGCTGATCGACTGGATGCCCGCGCGGAAGATCTCGCACAGATAGGCGCTGGAATTCAGCGCCATGACGCAGCATCCCAGGGCGAAGTTGTTGATATTGAGCCCCAGAAGCGGCAGGCCGAAAAACGCGATGTAGATCTGCAGGAACATAGGCGTGCCGCGCACCACGTTGACGTAGGTTCCGACCACGGCGCGCAGAATGCGGAAGCGCGCCATGCGCATCAGGGCGAGCACGAAGCCCACGGGGATGGCGGCGGGAAACGCGATTACCACGATGCCGAGCGCCGCAAGCCAGCCGTTGAACACGCTCGGGATGCTGGTGACGATGATGGCGGGGTCGAAGAACAGATGCAGGAACTTGTTGGAATTCCACGCCTGCACCCATGCCTGGTCGTTCAGCCATGCGCCGATCTGCTCGGCGGTGCTGATGCCCGAAACGACGATGGTGCCGCCGAGCGCGCCGAACTCGGCCGTGGTTCCGTCGGCGGCCTCGGTGGAGACGGACACCTGGAATTCGCCGCCTTCGCCCGGGAACACCACGTTGTACACCTCGACGAGGAAAGACAGGCCCGCAGGCGCGGCTTCGGGCATCTCGATGACGATGGTTCCGTCGCCCGGCGCGCTTACCTGCGCGTTCAGCTCGACGCGGTCGAGGTCGGCGAGGCCGGTGACTTTCACCTTGTCGGCCGACAGCTCGACGCCTTCGGGGAAGGCGAGCGTGATGCGGGAAAGGCTTTCGTCTTCGGCGGCGTGCGCACGCCAGGTCACGCGCGTGGGCGTGGCGCCGAGGATGCGGTCGCCGCCGTCTTCGTTCGGTGAAGCGGTGCACGATTCCACATCGAGCGCCTGTGCGGGCGCGGGCACGGCGGCGAGCAGGGCCGCGCCGAGGATGAGTGCCGCGATCGCGAGAAGGATCGCGCGTGCGAGCGATGCCTCCGGCCTTCTGCGCGTCGGCGAGGCGGCGGGGGCTTTGATGCAAGTGTCCATGACGATGCCTTTCTGACGGATGAGGACACGGTTCGCGTGCGGGCGCATGGCGTCCTTGGCGAGCGCGGGAAATGCCGTGCGCACCAAGGACGCCGCTGTCGCGGGGCGGCAGCGGCGTCGGGAGCGGGCGGGATGGCTTAGGCGCCGAACCACTTCTGGTTCAGCTCGTCGATCGTGCCGTCGGCCTTAAGGGCGGCGATGGCGTCGTCGATCGCGGCGGTGAGGTTGGGGTTGTCCTTGCTCACGGCGATGCCGTACTGCTCGCCGGTGGGGATTTCTTTGACCACCTGGCAGTCGGAGTAGGCGACCTTGATGTAGTAGTCGGCCACGGGCTTGTCGAGAACGACGGCGGCTACCTGGCCCGACTGCAGGGCGGCGAACACGGCGGGATACTCGTCGAAGGCGACGACCTCTTGGGCGGAGGAGAGGTTTTCTTTGGCCCAGTCGAGGCCGGTGGTGCCGGTTTCGGCGCCGATGCGCTGGCCGGCGAGCTGGGACTCGTCGGCGATGTCGGAGCCGTTGAGCACGACGATGCACTGGTTGGTGTCGCAGATCGGCGTGGAGAAGTCGACTTCCTCCTCGCGGTCGGGGGTGATGGTGAAGCCGGAAACGCCTACGTCGGCGGTGCCGCCCGCCACGATGGCGGGGATGATGGTGTCGAACTTCATCGTGGGCAGGTAGTTGCACTCAAGCCCCATCTGCTCGGCGATGGCCTTCATGAGGTCGACCTCGAAGCCTTCCACGTTGCCGTCGTTGAGGTTTTCGAAGGGCGGGAAGTCGAGGGAGGCCGCCACGGTGAGCTTGCCGTCTTCGACGAGCGTGTAGCTTCCGTCGGCCGCAGGCTCGGCCGTGTCGGAGCCCGAGCCGCCTGCGCAGGAGGCGAGCAGCGGCAGCGCGCACAGCGCCGCCATCGCCAGGGCGAAAAAGAGCGTTTTCTTCTTCATGGGGAGGTCCTTTCTGTGGGGCTATGCCGAAGCGACGCGTTTTCGTCGCGGTCGGATGGGGAAATGCCGTCGTGCCGGCGTGTTTTCGGAGGGGCCGTTTTCGGGCGGGCGGAACCATGGAGCCGATTCCGCGGCCGATGCATCGAAGAGAGCGGGAATGCATCGGCTCTTGCTTGATAATAATGCAATCACACAATAATAAGTAGGCAATGAACAGGCGATATCTTATTATCAAGATTCATATTTTGTGCAGTCAATCAAAAATATGATGGACGCATTATGTCATAGAGCACTCCATTTGGAAAGAGTGATTTTGTTAAAAAAAGAGTAAATGGCGCCTTTTATGCGACGATCATGCATCGAAATAGCTGTTTCTGCGCGTGAAAAGCATATTATGGCGGGTAAACGGTCGATTAATATGCAGAACGGAATCGCCGTCCGCCGGGCCGGGCGTATCCGTCGCGCAATCGGCGCATCGTTCGGCCGCGCGCCGCGCGCGAGGGCGCGCGGCTTTTGCCATGCGGGCCGTTTTCGGCGGCGGCATGCCGTCGTGCGGCACGCGGCGCCTGCCGCGTCTGTCCGAATATGACGGCCGCGTAACGATTCCGGGACAATCGGCGGGAAACCGCGGAAACCCCGTTATTTCTCTTGCATCCGCGTCGAGCGATGGTAGTATAGCCATCAGTTAGCACTCGAAGGCATACAGTGCTAGCACTCACGAAGCCCCACTATCAAAGGGACGCTAGAGAGAGGATACGCTCATGAATCTCAAGCCTTTGGGCGATCGCGTCATCATCAAGCGCGACGAAGCTGAAGAGACCACCGCTTCCGGTCTGTACATCGCCTCCGCTGCCAAAGAGAAGCCGCAAAGCGGCGTCGTCCTGGCGGTCGGCGAGGGCAAGCTCGACAAAGACGGCAACCTGGTTCCCGTGCCCGTCAAGGTGGGCGATCGCGTGCTGTACGGCAAGTTCGGCGGCACCGAGGTCACGGTCGACGAGGAAGAGGTCGTCATCCTGCGTTCCGACGACCTGTACGGCGTCTACACCGACTAAATCCGCATCATCGCCATTTCCGCGGCCGCTGCGCTTCGATGCGTTCGGCCGCTCATCACACGAAGGAGTGAATCGTCATGGCAAAAGATATCCAGTTCGACACCGATGCGCGCGGCGCGCTTGCCGCAGGCGTCACCAAGCTGGCCGACGCGGTCAAGGTGACCCTCGGCCCCAAGGGCCGCTATGTCGCCCTCGAGCGCACCTACGGCGCTCCGCTGGTCACCAACGACGGCGTTACCGTGGCCAAGGAAGTCGAGCTTCCCGATCCGGTCGAGAACATGGGCGCCCAGCTCGTGAAAGAGGCCGCCACCAAGACCAACGACGTCGCGGGCGACGGCACCACCACCGCCACGCTGCTCACCGACGTTCTGGTGAGCGAGGGCCTGCGCAACATCGCCGCAGGCGCCAACCCCATCTCCATCCGCGCGGGCATCGAGAAGGCCGCCGCCGCCGTGGTCGACGCCATCGCGACCGACGCCATCCCCGTTTCCACCAAGGAGCAGATCGCTTCGGTCGGCGCCATCTCCGCGCGCGACGACCAGACCTCCGACGGCGTGGGCGAGAAGATCGCCGAGGCCATGGAGGTTGTCGGCAAAGACGGCGTCATCTCCGTCGAAGAGTCCCAGACTTTCGGCATCGAGATCGAAGTGGTCGAGGGCATGCAGTACGATCGCGGCTACATCTCTCCCTACATGGCCACCGACATGGAGCGCATGGAGGCCGTCCTCAAAGACCCCTTCATCCTGCTGACCGACCAGAAGGTCTCTTCCATCCAGGACGTCATGCCCATCCTCGAGCAGGTCAGCAAGACCGGCCGCCCGCTGCTCATCGTCGCCGAAGACGTCGACGGCGAGGCTTTGTCCACCATCCTGCTGAACCGACTGCGCGGCACCTTCACCTGCGCCGCCATCAAGGCTCCCGGCTTCGGCGATCGCCGCAAGCGCATCCTCGAAGACATGGCCGTCGTCACCAAGGGCCAGGTCATCGCGAAAGACTTCGGTCTGGTTCTGGGCGAGGCCACGCTTGACATGCTCGGCCAGGCCAAGACCGTCAAGGTGACCAAAGACTCCACCGTCATCATCGACGGCGCGGGCGACAAGCAGGCCATCGAAGAGCGCTGCGACCAGATTCGCACCGAGCTCGAGCACGTCGATTCCGACTTCGACCGCGAGAAGCTCAACGAGCGTCTGGGCAAGCTTTCCGGCGGCGTTGCCGTCATGAAGGTGGGCGCTGCCACCGAGTCCGAGCTCAAGGAGAAGAAGAGCCGCATCGAGGACGCCCTGCAGGCTACCCGTGCCGCTGTTCAGGAGGGCATCATCGCAGGCGGCGGCGTGGCTTTGGTCGACGCCATCCCCGCGCTCGATGCCGTCGAGTGCGCCAACCACGACGAGCAGGTCGGTGTGGACATCGTTCGCAAGGCCCTCGAGGCTCCGATGCGCACCATCGCCCAGAATGCAGGCATGGAAGCGGGCATCGTGATCGAGAAGGTCAAGGCGCTGCCGAAGGGCGAGGGCCTGAACTTCGCCTCCGGCGCATACGGCAACATGATCGAGATGCAGGTTTCCGACCCGGTGAAGGTCACCCGCACCGCGCTGCAGTCTGCCGTTTCGGTTGCCGGCCTGATCCTGATCACCGAGGCCACCATCTCCGAGATCCCCAAGGAGGGTCCGGATCTGTCCGCTCTCGCCGCAGGCGGCCAGGGCGGCGGCATGATGATGTAAGCCTGCGCTTGCAGCAAAGAATTCATTTCGCATGAGAAGAGGTCGTGCTTCGGCACGGCCTCTTTTGCGTATTCGCTCCGCTATCGGCCGACGCGGTCGCGGCGGGCTTGCCGGGGCGAAGCGTTCGGGGCAAGGCGGCCGAGGCGGCCTGGCCGAGGAAGCCCGGCCGAGACGACCCGGCCGGGGCCGGCTCGAAGCGGCGACAGGGGCGGCCGCCCATTCCGCCCGGCTGCCCCATATTGCGGTCGATGCTTGCCGATGCCCGCTTGGATTTTCAGGATATAGCGTATGAAAAACGCAACCTCACCTGCGCATAAAACGGGCATGAAATAGCATTTTCAGGTAAAATCAAACTTTTAGGCGACAGGTCGCCGCATGTGATACGCGCCGCCGGTTCAGGCGGCGGGGAAGAAGGATGAAGACGAACCGCCCGAGGCCGCTTTCTCGGGCTGCGAGATAAAACGGGGTGCTTTGCCATGGCCACGAAGACTGTGAAAGCCGCGAACGACGTTGCGAGGAAGGGGCTGGCCGTTGTTCTGGCAGCGCTTCTGTGCATGCCCATGACGGGCCTTGAGTATCCGGCATACGCCGATGCAGCGGCGCCGGATGTGGTTGCGGGCCAAGACCAGAGTGCGCAACCGCAGGAAAATGAAGCTCTGACCCCCTCTTCTTCCTCGAAAGAAGAGTCTTCTGCTGACGACGCTTCCGGAAGCGTCGAGCCCGAGGGCGACGTTTCCGCGGGCGATGCCTCCCAGGAGGAAGCGCTCGAGCAGGGCGAGGCGCTGGCCGAGGAAGACGCGGCACCGTCGGGCGCTTCGGGCGCCCAGCCTTCGATGAACGATGCGCCTTTGGCGGATGCCGCACGAGGAGAAGACATCGGCCATCCTGCCGATATTCAGCTGCAGGTTACGGGTGCCCCTTCGACGGGCGGCGACGAATCTAATGCCTATCTTGTGCGTGCGGGCGAAGCTCCCCCGGTGATTACGACGCCCATCGAGTTGAAAATCGTGCAGGGTGAAAGCATCGGTTCGTGGACCAACAGGGTGGTTGTGAACCTGTATGCTCCTTACCTCTATATTGGCGCAGACGGCGAGAGCCATCAGACGCTTAGGGAAAGCGAATGGAAGCAGAACGGCGGCGACGTTTCGGGCACGCGCCTAAGCTTGATTCCCAGCGCGAACATGGAAGGCCACTGGGAGGTCTATTCCGTCGACGAGCACGGCAATAAGCATGAGATAAAAAAAGACACGCCCGAGTGGACCGAAGGCTTGAGCGGCAACATTCGTCTCGAGTATGTAAATAACGAGGGCGTTTTGCCTGGCGGCGTGAAGCCTCAGATCCCCGAATTCACTGCGCGCTTCAAGGGGCATGTTCCCGAGAACACGATGGCCGAGGTCGGCGTGGGCATGCACGTGGGCCTGTACACCGATTCGAATGAGGTGCAGCACGAGGGCGATTTCACAATCAGGCCAGGCGACAGCACCGATTCCCAAATTCGCTCGGCCATTTTGGTGAACTCGAACTTGGAATGGGACTTCAGCACGAAGTGCATTTCCGATAATGCGCTGTGGGACCGCGTGAACTACATGGTCTACGAAGTGCATATGAAAAACACGTCGAAAACCACGCAGAGCGAGATTTACAGTGCTGCTTTCGACCTTTACAGCGAGGTGAAGCAGAGCAACGGCCTGCGTCAGGAAGACCTTGCGGCATTCAAACTGGAAAACGGCCAGGTCGTCGAGAACCCGAATCCCAGCGACAGTTCGGCAACGCTGGTCGGCAAGCCGGGCGAGGGCGGTGCGCTCATTTACGACGTGACGAACATGGATCCAAAGCTGCGCGATGAAATCGACCTGGTGCGGTTCAGCAACGTGGACGAGCTCGGGCTTGAAGAGCTGCCGTATCGTTCGCTGCAGCCGGGCCATGTGAACATCGACCTTCCCCATGAAAACGCCGACGGAACCCCGGGCAGCGGACACTTGGTAAGCAAGGGCGATCCCGATAACCCCGATGATCAGAATCCCAGTAATCACGATGAGACGGTGTTGTATGTGGCACTGCCGTTCACCACGAACTTCGTTCCTCATGACCAGGGCGACGGCACCTCTATTTTCGAACAGATTAAGGTGGAAAACACCCCTACGGTGTATTTCAGCACGAACGGTGCCATTTCCTGGTCGAAAAAACCGCAGATTATCACGTCGGCATTCCAGGTTCCCGAGGTGGGGTTGACCTTGCAAAAGCACGCGCTTGACTTCTCGGACGCTCCCCAAAAGCGCACGAACGGCGCGCTCGGCTATGTTTCGCACTATGCCATTTCCGACATTGCTGCGTCGGGTAATGTTCCGATTTTCGGTCCCGACTCGCTCGAACAGCCTTATGGCGCAGTGATGACCGACATGCTTCCGAATGATTTCGACCTTACGAGCATCGACATCACGATGGACAAGCAGACCGTCGAGGGTTTGCCCGAGCGCGCGTTGTCCGATTGGCTTGCCACTGGCCTTCCCGACGGCGCCTCGTGCATCCAGTTCGAAACGAAGGCGGAAGGCTCCGATGCCTCGACGTGGGTTTCCGTGGGCGACCCGGTTGCCCTTGGCGAAGGCGCCGACGGAAAGCTGCATTGGAAGCTCGGCTCCGACGAGGCCGGGTCTGCGCTGTACGAAGACGGAAAGCTTGCTGCTTTTACGGGCAAATTCCGCGTTTTGTTCAAAGACGCTCTGTCTCCAGATGGGGCGTTTCCAGGTAATTTCAATGTTAATGGCATTATGACGTTGCCGCATAATGAATATCGTAATGATGCCCAATTGGCTTATGCCATGAAGCAATGGGTGCCTTCGGTGGCGGGCAAGCCCGGTCATTATAGCTTACTGCCGAAAGAAACGACGTCGAGTGCCACTTTGTTGCCAGCAGGGATAGCTCCGCAAATGCAATCAAATGCGTTCGAGGGTACGCCAGAAGACATTTGGCAGAAAGCCCCTGATATCGCGGTTCCGCTAGGTAGGAAGTCGGGCTATATATTCGACTTGTCGAACGCTTCGAGGTCGGCCATCATGCCCGCGTATTTCAAAACGTCTCCTTTGGAATTCAAGACGAATACATACGGAGAGAAATACGGGTTTATCTCGGAGGGCGTTGTAGTATCCAAAGGCCTAATAGATCATGCAGAAGGATTGACGCTGAAAATCCATACTGACGAAGGCCATACCTACACATACTCCGACAATGACATCATGAATCGTGTTGGCGAGGACGGATCGGCTGTTATCGACCGAAGCGATTTCGATGGAATGACGCTTTCTTCTATAGAATTCTACATGGAGTCTTTTGATGGCAATATGGCGGCAGCTGATGGAGCATCCATCGGTATTTCTGGTGCGGTAAATTGCATTGGTGAATTTACGCTTACTAGTGAATTCGGATCGAACTACGCAGAAGAGTTTGAAGAAAAAAACAGATTTGTGAAAGGCATTGCTACATTGCGTACGCATGCGCCGAGTCCATATGTGCGGGCAGTCGCATTCAGCAATTCGGATGATTCTTCGGTGCAGGAGGGGTCTCAAATTGAGGTTCCGCTTAGTGATCGAAGCGGATATAGGTTCGAGTTTTCAAATTATTCTTCTTCCGTAATGGCTCCTGCGCATTTCAAGGCGAGCGGCCTAGAGTTCAAAGAAGACTCCAAAGGGGGCAAATTCGGTTTCGAAGCCGATCAAATCTCCCTTTCCCCCGACCTGCTGGATTGCTCTACGAATTTGAGGCTAACCGTTACAACTGCAGAAGGCGGCTTATACGAATTTGACAACCAGGAGATCATGTCTCTTGTTGGCGATGACGGTCGTGCTGTTATCGCCAATTCGAAATTTGGAGATGGATGCCTGAGTGGCATCGAGATTTTCATGGATTCCTTTAATGGGGATGTCAACTCTTCTAGCATGAAAGCGTTCGTGGAGGTTTCTGGAACGACGACCTGCGTGGGGGATTATGATTTCAAAGGAATTTTTGAAACCATGTATGACCCCGCTCTCGGATCCCAGAACGTCCAATCCTCTTCGACTGCGCGCATTTCCGTTCAGCAGCCCGTTCCGTATTTGGAGGAGGTTTCTTTCAAGAGGCTTTCTGACGGTACTGATGTTGAAAGTGTGAACAGCGGCGTTCCTCTAGGAGGCAAGGGGGGGGGTATCGTTTTGCGTTGTCCAATCGTCATGGGTCGGTCATGGCTCCTGCGCATTTCAAAGCCGACGGACTGCAGTTCAAGGAAGATTTGTCTGGTAAAAAAATCGGATTCGAGATTGAGCAAATCACCATTTCCTCCGATTTCATAAAGCATGCTTCAGGAATGAGCATTGAAATTACGACGGCGGATGGGAATGCTTACCGCTACGACGAAGCGAGCCTTAAGGACTTTCTTGCGCAAAATGGCGATATCGTTATTGGCAGGGAGCATTTTGGCAATGGCTATGTAACGCGATTCGATATTTTCATGGACTCTTTTGACGGAAACGTTCCTGCTGATGAAGAAAGGGTTTTTGTTGAGGCCCTGGGAACGACTAGTTGCATGGGGGAGTATGATTTTTCTGGCGAGTTTAAAACCGAGTACGACCCTGCGCTTGGAGTAGGGGACGTTTGGGCTAGTTCAAATGCTCGTATTTCCGTCGAGCCGGCCGTTCCTCAAATGAATGCGCTTGCATGGGCGACGCTCGACGACGGAAACATCCAGACTGGTTCTTCCGTGACCGCCGCCTATGGTAGGGAGTTTTCGGGCTATCGCTTCGAAGCGAGCAACGAATCGGAATCGGTCATGGCGCCGGCGCGCTTTTCTGCGAGCGGCCTTGAATTCGAGGGCCGTCCTTCCGATGGCGAGTTGGTCGGTTTCGACGCGGCGTACATCAAACTATCCAAATTGTTCCTGGAGCGCGCCACGACGCCCTCGCTGACGCTTCATACCCTGGAAGGCGATATCGCGCTTTCCAGTCAGGATCTTGCATCAATCGACCCCGATGAGGCGGGCGATGTTGTCGTGCGCATGGCTGACGTTGCGCCCGACAAGCACCTTACCGGGTTCGATATCGACATGGCGTCGTTCGCTAGCGTGAGCGCAGATGAGCGCGTTTCGTCGTTCATCGAACTTGCGGGCGTGCCGCGCAGTATAGACTCGTTTACGATGAATGCGCAATTTGCCACTGCATATTCTGAGGGTTTGGGCCTTCCTCAGGCGAGTGTGGGTGGTTCGGCGCGCATTGATGTAAAGGCCCCCACACCCATTGTGCATGCATATGGGAAATATGTCGATCAGCCGGTGGCAACGAAATCGGCAATGAACAGCACCGATGGTGATCAGATACAGATTAGCGTTCCCTACGACCGTGATTTTTCGCTATGGGCAACATTCGGCAATGAGGGCTATATCGCGCTCGATGACGTGGACATTGAATTTAGGCTCCCGCTTTCCCATGAAAACGGTATTGCCCAGGAGGACGGAACCGAGATTTCTGCGATTACGGGCTTTCATGCCACCGAATTCGTGGCTTCGAGGCAATTCATGGAATCGTTCGCTCAGCATGGAACGATCGAGTTCTATGATTTCTCCGATGCGAAAACCCCGAAACTCACATTGACGCCCATTGGCGATACAGGA
The DNA here is from genome assembly GCA_900553775.1 of uncultured Slackia sp. Taxonomy (GTDB): domain Bacteria; phylum Actinomycetota; class Coriobacteriia; order Coriobacteriales; family Eggerthellaceae; genus Slackia. Next base: position 11,703 of record USEZ01000010.1, read on the forward strand.
GCTTTCACGGATGGCACTACGCTATATGCGCCCGACTCCGATACGGGTTCTTTGACGGTGTCGGAATCCGCCTTGCGTGATGCGGGCGTTATCGATCTTTCACGTGTAGTGTTGAAACAATGGAAGAATATGGCCGCCCATACGCCGGACGCCGATCGCACGGTAGGGTTCCGTGGTTTTGCTGACAACGCCTTTGATACCTCGCGTACCATGGATGTTTCCTTAGTGGATTGGTTTGATGGCGGGCGTGCGTTTGATGCTGCGTCAAAGGCAGGCTTCGTGCCCTTGCATGCACAACGTGACGGACGCTGGTCGTTCGCCGCGAGCGATTCCGCCTTGTTCTACGTGAGCAAGATGTATTTCGATACGCTTGCAAATTCAGCCTATAAGGACCGCGGCGACACGGATGCCCGATACGGCCACGTTTCAAGTGCGGTGCGTAAAGAAAGTAGGACGTTTGGAAATGACACCCTTGAACTAGGCTATAAAGCTCAAGGGTCGTTTACGGCTGATTTCCGCCAGATTACTGCGTCTTGGAACGAGAAGCCCCACTCGACCTCCGAAAGGTGGGATACGTCCATCATGGGATCGAGTGGATCGAATGGAATGGCCTATCCTTATGCGAGGCTACTATCTTCAAAAACGTACAACACGGCGGCCGAAGCGGTTATTACCCAGGTGTTGCCGTCCGATTACTTCGACGCCTACTACGTGAAGATCCGTCCTGAAGTGATGTCTTATATTGAAGATATCGAGGTGACCTATACTGACGGCACGGTGTGGCATGCCGACCAAGCGCTGTGGACGGTGGGCGGCAATGCGCTCGAACATGACGAAAACGGACAGGCGTACTATCGTCTCAATCTGCTGAAACCCTCCGACGGCACCGATGCGGGTGCATTCGTGCCCGATGTGTCCGACGACAAGGATGCCTACTTCCGCGATGCCTTCGATGACTATGCGGAAGATGATTTCTATACGGAAGATGATTCCGCGCCGGGTGCTTATCAGACGCCCGTGGTGAAGCAGGTGCGCTACACAATTGACATCAATCGCAACCAGTATGCCGACGATGCGCATACCGCAGCAGCGGGTACCGATTTCGGCATCCAAGCTTATGCGGACCTCAATACGGCCGCTCTTGCGCAATTCGAAGTGACCGGCCGTTTCTACAAAGACGATGGGCGCAGCACGTCGGCCGCAAACCAGAAGGTTACGGTCGATCTGAAAATCGGCGGCGAACAGGGCGGCGGGCGTCATGCCCGCGAAGCGGTATCTCGTTACGAGGGGGCATCGCATGACAAGAGGTCTTCGTGGTCGTATCATGACGAGTACAGTGTGTATTCCAATGGATACAGGTACTGGTATCCGAACATGGTCGGGCATAATGCTGCTGATTCGCGTGTCGATGTGATTTTCGACGGCAATTTCGTGGCTAAAGGTATCGAAGATTCTATCGTTCAAGGCGATTATGGCGACGAGCACGCTACATTTGCTGACGACTACTATTTCGACGTAGGGTTCGAGCGCGCGCATATTACGCTTGGGCGTTATGGTCGATGGAGCGATTATCCAGCTGAATATAACTATAGTTACGTCGATTCCCGTTCTGGCGATGACTGGTCGGGCAATGTTTCGTTCGCCGATAAGGTGAAGTTGAGCGATGATTTGCCCGTATGCCGTATTCATCCCGATTATGGCTATTACGGCTTTTTGACCACTGGATTCGAGGTGGTCGGCGGCGGCAGCGGCAGCGTTTTGGACCATGCCGAGTCGATCGAACTGCATACCGTCGAAGCCACCGAAGCAAGCGAAACGCCCAGGCGCACCATCGTTATTGCGGCGGCCGATTTGCGGGCGCATTTGAACGCCCAGGGCAACGCGCTTATTTCCTTCAAGATTCCCGGCGAAGAACCTGCGCCCGAAATGGCCGGGGAGAATCCGTATGTGGTGGAACTCGAGGAAAACGAGTTCGTCGGCAGCTATGACATCGTTATGAAGCATTGGCAGGGCGACGGCGACTACGCCGCCGAAACGGGTGCGTTCACGTCGTATGACGCAGAGCGTTCGGGCGCCTGGTCCGACCTTGACGTGCGTACGTACGGACGCCCTTACATTTACAAGAATCAAACACCTACCGCGGTAGGTGATGCTATGAATTACGCATCCGCCACGGGCTACCGCAATTGGAACCCTGGGGTTGGATACGTCTCGTCTAATTTCGATGCAGGTGGAACCGGCGTAGGGTCTCACTACAATAAGGATGGTGCCTATTATCTGGGCTATCTGCTGCCGTATTCTGTGGGTTATAAGATTACAGGCGCAAACGGATCCGATGATACTGCGTCTATTTTCGATTATGAGGACGACAATAACACGCCCAGTACGCTTGACTACGAAGTGTATTTCTGGAATAAGCCTGATGAAAACCAGGGCGATAGGCGATCTTCTCACGTTACGAGCGCTTCATTGAAGGCCGAAGACTCGCATGGCATGTATCGCATGCAGCATATTTACATCCCGCGTGCGTTCGTTGAGCTTGCGGGTAATGATGATTTTGAATCATGGTTCCGTGTTGCGCGCGTGACCTTCGTCATGAACGGCAAAACGAAGAGCTATACGTTGCAAGAACTCGTCGATCTGGGCGTGCTTTCTGCCTACGACGAAAAAGAATATGTGATTGACGTTGAATCACTGATGCGTAAGGACGCGACGAGCTTGGCTCCCGAAGGCTTGGTGCAGAGCTACCGAATGTCATCGGCAACGGACACCTTGACAAACGTTCCTACCGATAAAGATGTATGGTATTCAAAAGCAGCCGTGAAGTCTGTCACGCTTGATTTTGAAGCGGTGGCACCGCAGTTTGATAAAGGTGAAACGCTGCTGGATGGGGGTCAGTATCTGTCTCCCGATAAGCAGAACGGTTATGCCTTCCGCTATGACGGCGTTTGCGTTGACCGAACAATGGACGATTTCAAGGCATCCCATGATGCCGATGATGGGTGGAATCACTCCTCGACGCCGACGTTCGGTAAGATGCAACGTACCAACAGCGCGTCTATGCTTCAATATTTAACATGCGTGTCTGTGCAGACAAATGACCCGAATCATGATGTGATGAAGGAGGAGCCTGGTACTGACAGGAATCAGTGGGCTTCCATGAAGAATCTTCGTGCGCGCATGGATGTATCGATGGTGCGCGGCAAGAAAGTACAACTCAACGGCAACGCTACGACCGTTTTCGCTTACGATTTGAATAACGCCGCCGCAACGGATGCTTATGATTCGACGAATGGCTCGAACAGCATTGCCGATCCGTCGAGCTTCGCTCCTGCGGCGGGTGCGGGAACCAACATTGCCAATGCCGATCTGTTCGCGGGCGATTACGTCGATTATGAGCTCGACGTGGCGTCAGCGGCGGTCCATGAGGGTAAGAGCGTGTCTCTGCAGCATGTTGATATGCGCTTCGAAGTACCCGAAGGGCAGCGTATCGTGGGCTGGGAAATTGTCGAGAATTCGACGAACATTCCCGACGATCAGATAACCGCGCGATTGGTGGAGTCCGACGATGAAAACGGCGATGGCGCGCAGCATTCCTCGATTGCCTGCCTACCGAACGTGAACTATACACGCTTGGATGCCGCTTCGCAGTCTGCATCGCAAACGGGCGACGAATCGTACGACTACAACCGCAACCTTGTTTTATCGGTGGGCGATTTCGACGAGTCCGATCCACGGTCGACATCGCTTGCGCCCGGCACTGCGCTTAAGATTCGCGTTGTTACACAGATGACCGATCGTATTGCCGGCCACGATGCCGACGCCTACAACACAACGGACAACGAGGCGTTCAACAGCAGCGCCGACAACCCCGCCTATGCGGGTAGGTATCTAACGGCGAATTTCTACGCCGTTGCCAAGCCTATGCACGGCTATGCGCAATATGATCTGGCCGGCTTTGGCGGTAATGACAATTATGCGAATAAGTCAGACAGCGGCACCATTAGTCGCGATTCGACGCTTGTTGCGTATAAGCGAAATCGAGGCGTCGATGTGCTGTTTGATGGATGGTCTACTTTCGGTTCGCACGTCCATACCGATAACGTATTCGATTCGCATTCGTCTTCGGGCATTGCGATTAGCGCGGCGTTCACTTCCGCCAACGACGGCTCTCCGCATACAAGTGACGCCGATCCGATGCAGCTGACCGTTTCCAATATCCGCAACACCACGAGCCATGCTGCTGCCATGACGGTGACGGTCGACTTCATGACGACGTCATCGGACGGCTCGCTTCATCGCGGCTTCGAGCTGACGCAGTCGCCGAAGATTGCGGCGTCTTCGACGGAGGTGCTGCAGGAAAACGGCGCGCCGGTGGATGTGCGCTATCCTGCGGGTCTTGCCGAGAACGCCCCGCGCACGCCGGTGCTCGTGGAATATTTCGACACCGCCCAGCCCGACGGCGGCGCATGGGTGACCGAGGACCGTCTTGCGGCCGGAGTCGAGATGCTGAGCTCCGATCGTCCGACCGATCCCGACGGGTCGCTTACGCATAACAAGTTCAAAAACGTCACGCAGGTTCGCTGGACCTATTTCGACATGCCCGCGAATTCGTTCGACCGGGCGTCCGACGGGTCGCAGGCGGCAACGGCAAGCCCGACCGCGCTTGAAGATGTAGCGTTGGTGGGCGTGGGCCGTTTCGCCGATACGCGTCCCGATGGCAACTCTGCTTCGGAGGAGGCTGACCGCTTCGCGGCAACGTATCGTGTCGATCTGGGCTTCATCCATAATCATCACGAGAACGATTCCGTGGGCCTGGGCGCCGACGGAGTTTTGCAGCAGGGGCGCTTCCCCGAGGCGATGGAGCACGGCCCCGTTTTGACGAAGTGGTACGAAGAGGCGCAGACTGGCATCACGGTGTATCGCCGTACGCCGGTCATGCAGTTCCAGACGCAGGCGTTCCAGACGCAAGACCAGGCGGCGGCTTCGTACAGCTCGTCTGCCAAGCAGAAGCTCAATTACATACCCGGCGAGCGTTTCTTCTATAAAGACTCGCTGGTCAATATGAAGCGCGGCACCAATGACGGCGCGTCGGCATTGGAAGGCGAGCTGTACAACCCCGTTGTATACGAACGCATTCCCGCCGACTACCTTGACCTGGTCGGGGCCGACGGAGCTTCCGACATGCTCGAAGCGGGCATGCTGCACGTGCGCTGGACCGACGCCGAGGGCAACGATGTGCTCGAAGACCGCATCACGTATATTCCCGAAGCGCCCGAGCAGCCTGGCGAAGGCGCCGAAGGTGTCGAGGGCGAGGGAACGGGCGAGGCCGCTGGCGGATCCGAGGGCTCGAACGAAGGCGCCGAGAACGGCGGAAATGCCGGTCAGGATGCGCTGGGTGCCGAACAGTCCGAACCCAAGCGTGCCGAGCTGAAGGTGGAGCGCGTTTCCAGCACGCAGGCGCCCGACTACGGCGGCGCGATGACGTATACGAAAACGCCCCTGAGCATGATGGACAGTGCTGCTCCTGGTAAAAAACCGTTTGCGGATATCGACCCGCGTGCGCAGGACGTCAGCGCCCAGACGCGTTTCGATCTGTATCGCATCTCGTTCATTCATGAAGACGGCACGCCGATCCGCATGGAGATCGGCGATACGATCGAGGTGTGGTTCGAGGTGGAAGCGGCCGTCGACGGCCTGCCGCGCACCTGGCTCGACCAGGACGGCGATCTGGGAACCGACGCCGACCGCAGCCCGGCGTATTTCCCGCGCATCGGCGAATACTATGTCGACAGCAGTTTCGTGAACGGCATGGGCGAAGGCTTTGGGAGCAACGGATATTCCGGCGTGGTGCGCATCGGCAACGAGAACAAGCTCATGGACATGGACTCGCTGCTGCACGAGGCGGCGTTCACGGGCGATCTGCCCGCCCAGTCCGACCTGTGGGAGATGCTTGATTCCACGTATACGTTCATTCCCGGTGCAGCATCGTGGGGGTCTAGGGGGTCCTCTGGCAATGATCGCGTATTCTTGAATGATGATATGCGCACCGAGAACAATGTGCAGATGGTGCGCTATACGCCGCGCCGCGGCGCGGCGGACGGGCTGCCGGGCGACGTTTTGCTGGTCACGCCTGGCACCTCGGCTGATAACAGCTCGTATTCCGAATACTACGACCGTGATTTCAACGTGTTCGTGACCGAGCCGCGCACGACCCTCGAAGACAACGGGAAAAGCCCCACGCCGCTGGTGTGGAGCCAGACGCGCATGCGCTTGCGCAGCGCCTGGCTTGCGTCGTCGAGCCGCATGATGTCGACCGAGCGCTCGACCTATAAAGACAAGCGCGTGTATCTGCCGAGCGGCAACAGCAACACCGTGCGCGACCCCCATGAAGAGTTCTACTATGAAAGCGAAGGCGCTTACGGTTCGCTGCATAGCAATAAGGGCATCGTGTTCAACCGTTATGAAGACGCCCTGCAATACAACCAGGATTTCACGGCGCGCCTTGAGGCGTTGAATTACGGCGACCGCACGCTCGACGGCGTGGAAATGGTCTATGTGATGCCGCGCGGCGTGGAACCCGCGTTCGCCGAGGGCACCGACCTTTCCGCGATTTCCGAGGGCAGCGTGCTTCCGGCGTCGGTGCTCGACGTGCGCGCCGGGGTGCTTTCCCAGGCGGCATGGAACGGCGATAGAACCCAAGACGCCGCCTTGACCGACGAATTCGACGTCATCGACGAAAGCGCGTACGAGGTGGAAGTGGTCCAGACGCCTTACGGCGCCTACCGGGGCTATGACGCCCCGAGCGATTCGCAAGACCCCGCCTCGTATTACGAAGGAGCCTCGCTTCCCACGGCCGTCCAGGATTTGTCGGCCGATTCTTCGGGTTCGACGTACGAGTCTGTGGCCGCCGCTTCGGCCGACGGCGAAAGCGAAAGCTATGCGAAAAGCTCGCAGCCGTGGGTGCTCAAGATCACGGTGAAGCAGAACTTGGGCAAATGGTTCGGCCGCGCTGCCGATTCGACTGATGCCGACACGTCGGATGCCGATGCGTACACGAACGGCGGCTATAAGATTGATGTGGACATTCCCGCGCATGTGTTCGCGAACAACGTGAGCGGGGAGTGGCACGACCGCCTGCTGGTAAGCCCATGGGATGCGCCCGCATCAGCGAAGGCGAGCCCCGCAAGCTCGTATTACCACGTGCTCGACATCGATCACTTCGAAGGCCGCGGTGCCGCGGATTCGTCGAAGCATGACACGCAGGTTCTGGGGATGGACTATAACTGGAGTATTGGTTGGAACTATGAAGATCCGAAATGGGTCCTGACATACGGTTCTCCCAACATGCCATTCGTCGGCGGCCATACCGTGCAGAACCACAGCGCAACGGTGGCGGATAGCGCGCCTTCGGGCAAAGCCGCCGAAGACGACTTCGCCGCTGCGGGCGTCGATCTGTCACAGGCCGACAAGGGAGGATCCGACAAGCGCATCTGGGCTGCTACGGGTGCGTCCGCCGTGCAGCGCCAGCCGTTCGTGCGCACCTGGGGCACCGTGGGCGACAACGGCGCCACGGGCACGGTGGACGAGTATTACCTCGATGCCGAATTCGATCGCGTGCAATTGAATATCCACGTTGAGAACCGCTATTGGCTCGACGAGCTTGAGTGGGACGACCCGGCGTACTATTCCTATCGTCGCAATCTGCATACCTACGCTACCGACGGCGGCGCGATGGGCGATCTGGTGCTGCCGGTGGTGACCGCGGTGCTTCCCGAGGGCATTGCGCCGGTCGACGCCGAAGGCAGGGCATATCCCGCCGACGGCGCGACCTACGCAGTGGATGCTGCCGATTGGTCGGTTTCTACGGCCACGCCGAACGACTATGTCGACGATGCGAACGCCCTTGCCGGCAACGATGCGGCCTATCAGGGGCTTTTCGACGTGTTCGTGTCGTGCGAGACGTTCCCGCGCGAAGACGATCCCAGCCAGACCTGCGAGCGCTACGTGCTGCGCTTCGTGGCCAAGGGTGAGGGCTTCGATGCCGCCGACGGTGCGATCGCCAAGGGCAATTCCGAGGCGCGTATTCCATCGGGCGGCCTGACCACATTTAAGATTGACGTGCGCTCGGTGGCAGCGCCTCAGCCCGACGAGACCCACGAAGAAGCCGCCGCGGCGTACGAGAACATCTATAGCTACGTGTCTTCGAAGATGGACGGCTACCGATTCCTGACCGACGTCGACATCGAGGGCAATCCGTACCAGGTGGGCAGCCAGGCGTATCGCGAGAGCTACCGCGCGCCGAATAACGATTATCGCCTCGACGCGTCTTACAATGACGGCGACTACGTCAAGCGCGGCGTCGTTCCCGCCGATGTGCTGACGGACGGCTGCGTGGGCGAAGACGGCGTGGTGAAAGACCATACGGCGCTCGGCGCGGTGTCGAACAGCCTGCCCGGCTTCCAATACGATTATTACGAGCTCGATTCTTCGGTCGGCGCCAGCGTGGAAGACTACACGTTCCGCGGCAGGCTCGCCTTGCAAGACGTCGAAATGGAGCCCTTCTCCGCCGAACCGGGCGGGGCGGACGGTTCTTCTTCCGACGGCGATACGCCCGCCGACGCGCCTTCGCTGCTCGCGCTGCTCGACGGCGACGGCGAGCAGCAATACGTCGAGCCGTTCGCGCGCAATGCGACGGGCCGTGCCGATTCCGCGATCGACGAGGGCGTGTTCTCCACGCTGAAGCTGCGCGCGGCCTATCCGCGTCTGATCGCGTCGCACGCCGTCGAGTTCAACCCCGAAACCGACCGCCCTGGCCTTGAGGTGGAAGGCGCGCTCGGCACGGGCGAGCGGGAGCAGGGCGCTTTCACCGCTGACATTGCCGCCGACGGCGTTTCCGCCTCGGCGGGCGACGCCGCGGCCGATTTGGAGGGAACGACGGAATCCGCTTCGTCTGCCGATGCGCCTGCAGACGAAGCCGCCGACAACTCTGCCGACAATAACGGCGCGCAATCGAATATGCCCGAATCCGACGGATCGCTGTATTCCGATGCCTCGCAGCCTGGCGCATCCGATTCCGATGCGCAGGCCGAAGACGCCCCGGCCGCTCCTGACGCGGAAGGTGTGCATGACGCGGCCGCCGAGAGCACGGGCGGCGACGAGCCTGCACCTACCGCCGAAGAGCTTCCCGCAACCATGGTGGGTGAGATGGACGGCGCGAAAGAAGGCAGCCATATCGACAGGACGGGCGCGGTTTCGAAAGACGATGTGCCCGACGAAGGCGAGCAGGAAACGCTTTCGGGCGAGCCGCTGCAGTACGGCGATACGCCGTGGTATGCGGTGAAGATCGAAAACAAGCCCCTGAATGCGCAGGATTACGCGTATACGGGCGCAATCATGCATGCCAAGCTGCGCTTCGTGGTGAAGCTTCCGCGCAATGTGAGCTTCTACGACGAGGAAACGCTGACCAGCGAAAACTACCATGAGAGCGACCAGTTCGTTCTTGAATACCAGGTGTCCGACGACGCGGAGCCTCTTGTCCTCACGCCCGCGCAGCTTCGCGAGCAGGGGTGGCATATCGATTTCGTGAAGGTGCCCGATTGGGGCTCCGACGACTTCTCGAACCCCGACTACGCCAAGCCCGACGTCGACGATTTGGACGATTTGCCGGTCGAGAACGTGAAGCCCAAAGACCACGACGGCGAGATGCTGATCGTGGAGGTGGCCGCGCCTTCCGACGCCGATGACGACGAGTTCGCCCGTTACGACACGCTGCTCGACGCCATGTGCGCGGGCGTGCATGCCGACGGCTACTTCGCCACGGGCTCTTCGATGACCCTGAAGTTGAAGACCCGCATCGACAACGTGGGCCCCGAGGGCGACGTTTCGCTCGACGCATACGGCTCCGCCGAAGAGGCGCCGACAACCGAAGAAGAGCTCGACCAGCAGTTCAAGCAGTGGGCGTCCGAGCGGTCGTTCTCCTACGTGTCGGCCGAGCAGACCGACGGTGCGTGGATCGACGCATGGAGGCACGCTTCCGTCCGTGACGACGGAAGCGTGGAGGTGCTCGAGCCCAAGCCGGTGTTCCCGGCCGATGGACCCGGCCCTCGTCCTCTCTCGGTGTTCGATTCGGTATTCAACGAGCAAGATCCGCACCAGTTCGGCTACGTCGAGCTTTTCGACGAATCCGAGGGCGCGCAGGACGGCGCGCCGGTCGATATCGACGGCGACGGCACAGCCGACGACGTGTTCGCGCACGCCCGTTCGGGCCGTTTCCCGATCGCCATGCCGAAAGCCACGGCGCGCATCGATACCGAAGCGCTGCGACCCCTGGTGGGCAACCCCGACCTGGGCGTCGATGTGGTTGACGACCCGTATCTCAAAGGCGAGCAGGGCATCCTGCTCGACCAGGCCGTCAACGGCGACGCCGCCGTCGAAAGCTTCATGGTGGATTGGCAGATGCCCTTGCGCGCGACGGTGAAGCCGATTGCGGGCGATGCGCCCAACGAGGGCGCGATGGTCGACCCGCGCATCACGTCGATCGACGTGGGCGTGTGGGAGGTGCCGGGCGCCGACGCCGCCGAAAACCCCGACGACCCCGATAATCAGGGCATCGGCGCCGAGGAGGCGGTGCGCCTCAAAGACATCGAAGACCACCTGCGCGTATACGTGCTCGCCCGCGTTCTGCCTCGCGATAAGGCCGAGAGCAACGAGCTTTACGAGGGCGACGCCGCCTTCATGCGTCCCGGCACGTCGGCCGAGCGCGACGACTTCGCAGGCGCGGGCGCCGGACGCTGGGTGATGATCGGTTCGCAGAACGGCTATGCCGTTTCGGACAAGACGAACGCCCGGATCGATATCAAAAACGAAGAGGTGCAGGGCCGTTTGGACGACGACGATGTGATCAGGCAGATCCGCTGGGTGGTCAAGGCGGCCGATCCTGCCGTCAAGGGCATGGAGGCGCTGGAGGAAGACGCGCTTTCCCACGACTATCCCGTGCCGCCCGGGTTCCGCCTCGCCGTCGACGCCTTGCCGGACGACCCTGCGCATCCCGAAACGCTGGGAAGCCAGGAGGCCGACGAGGTGGATGCCGGCCGCACGAACGTGGGCTGGACTCCCCAGAAGGATAAAAACGGCGATTTCGTCTATGACGACAAGGGGGCCTTGAAGACGATTCCCGCAACGGAAAAGCCCGAATCGCTGACGAAAAACGCGGCGGGCGCTTCGATCCTGACCGTGATCAACGGTCAGAAAGACCCGCTGCATCTGAATCACTTCGCGTATGCGTCAGCCCGTTTCGACGATACGAAGTTCGCGTGTACCGAGCGTTCGCGCGCGGGCTTCTACCGCAACCCCGAGCAGCCGTATCTCGAAATCGGCCTGAGCCAGGCATATTTCGAGGGGGCGAGCAACAGCGGCTACAGCTGGGCGAGCGATTTCAAGATCGATACGAACAATTCGCTCATGATGAAATACCAGCTTCGCCTGACCAATATGTCGTCCGACAGGCTGGCCGAAGTGGGCATCGAAGACGACGTGGACACGGCGTCGAACCCCGATATGTCCATCATGTTCCCGTTCGTGGAGGATTTGCCGACCGAGGCGGCCGAGTTCTATTACGTGCCGTGGGCCGAAGTGGATGAGAGCCATCCGCTCGACGCGGCGTACAGCACCAGCAAGGGCGAAGACGGCTCTCCTGCGGCGAATCTCAATGAATCGAAGGTCATGTGGACCTATCACATCGAAGAGGAGGGCGAGTCGTTCCGCGCCGACGGCGTGAGCATGGACGATCCGTTCATCGGCGGCGACATCGCGCAGAAAGACCAGCTGGGCCCGAACCTTCTGCAAGACCGCAAATATATGGCATGGAACTTCTCGGGCGTTTTGATGCCCGGGCAAACCGTGGTTTTGGATGTCATGATGCCCATACGTGCAGGCCAGGGTTCGTCTTCGGTGAACTCGAGCCTGCTCAACTGCATTGGATACGTCCACAAAGACGGGCGCTTCCGCCCGTATGTGCCCCAGGTTCAGGATTCCGTGAACGGCATCGTGGGTTGGATTACCGATGCACGCGACGCCAACCTCGACGGCGACATCAACCAGACGCTGCTCGACATCCAGCTCGAAGCGCTGTCGTTCAAAGACAATCCGACGATCGAGCAGACCAAGGTGTCTTCGAGCGATCTGGCCTCGTATTACGACGGCACGTTCGGAGGCCCGGTTCCCGTTCCCGAAGGCACGGACTACGAATACCAGGCGCGTCTGTCGAACCGCCACAACGCAGGAAGCGCCGGGCTCTACGAGCGCACCGTCATCTACGACGTGCTTCCCCACGAGGGCGACGCCCGCGTGACGCCTTCGTCGACAGGCGAGCGCGTCGCGCGCGATTCGCAGTGGAACGGCTGGCTGAAAAGCTTCGACGATATCGAGCTGAGGACCTACACGCCCTCCGACGGAGTCGATCCCGAGCGTTACGACGTGCTCGACGAGAACGGCTGCGACATCTGGGTCGGTCCGTTCGCACGCGACGGCCAAGGCGGCTTCGTGCCCCTCGGCGTGGACAGCCTTCCTGCGACGGACGGCTTGAAAGACGAGAAGGCCATCAAAGAATGGGTGACCGCACGCTATGCCGACCCCTCGATTCTCGAGGGCGAGCACTTCGTGCGCCTGTCCGAGATGAAGGCGTATGCGGCCGCGCATCCCGAGCGCGAAGAGGCGCTGCTCAAAGGCGTGCGCGCCATCTGGGCGCAGGCGAAAGGCGCGGTCGAACCCCCTGCATCGGGACGCATCGAGCTCGTGTATCAGATGCGTGCGCCGCTGAATCTGCCGGTGTTCGCGGGCGACGTTTCCCAGGGCGGATCCGATGCGGATGCGGCCCGAGGCCTCGACGAAGCCGCTGCCGCCGCCGAGCTTGGAGCGCAGCAAGACGACGAGCGCGCGACCGCACCCGCCGACGCGGGCAGCCCGTGGGCGGGCGAGGTGCAGTGGAACACCTTCTTGCGCAAGGTGGGCAACGAAGACAGCGGCAAGGTGCTGCATATCGGCGAGAACGGCAAGGCCGGCGCCTATGTGAACGCGCCTTCCGGCCGCGGCTATATCGGCGACTACGTGTGGCACGACGCCGACTGGAACGGCGTGGCCGACGACACCGCCAACGGCGCCGACGACTACCGCGCAAGCGCCAACGGCCGCCGCCTGCTGGCGGGCGTCGACCCTGCCACGGGCGAGCGCTTCACGAGCGGCGAGAAGCTCGTCGACCTCGATTACGACGGCGTGGCCGACGACCCCGGCATCGACGGGGTGAAAGTCGAGCTGCTCAACGAATACGAGCAGCCCGTCAACCGCGACGGCCAGGCTGTGAAGTTCGTCGAGGGCATCGGCCAGGCGGGCGAGGGCCTGTGGGTGCAGTGCGACCCCGTCACGGGCGATCCTTTGCTCAACGACCAGGGAAGCTATATCGTGGCCCCGGCGGGCGGCCCCTACGTCTACACGACCGAGCAGGACTACTACGGCAATGCCGGCTATTTCGTGTTCTCGAATCTGGCCCCCACCGGCTCGCAGCAAAGCCCCGGCGCCCCCGCGACGCCGAAATACCGCCTGCGCTACACCTTCCCCGAGCAGTATCGCAACTACGCGCTGACGAAGCTCGAGACGGGGTCGGGCCTCGAAGAAGGCGCCGCGTCTGTGGGCGTGCAGCCCCGCCGCATTGCGGCCGACGACGGCTCGTGCGCGCAGCTTGTCGCGGTGACCGAGCCGTTCGAGGTGAAGGCGCTCGACGAGGCCGATCAGCACGCATACGACGATGCGGCCGCATCGTACGACGTGGGCGTCGCCCTGCCTGTGCGTCTCGGCGGCCTGACCTGGCGCGACGATATGCTTGCGCAGGCCGGGCCCGACGGATCGCTTGCGTCCGAGCCCGTCGACGGATGGGTCGACGAGCAGCGCCCCGATGCCGAAGGCGAAGCGGGCGCCGACGAGGCGCGCCTGGCGAACATGCGCGTGAGCATGCATGAATACGACCCCGCGACCGACACGGTGGACGCCGAGGTCGCCCTCGATGCCGACGGCGCGCCGGCCGAGGCCGTGACGGGCGACGACGGGGCGTTCTCGTTCGCCATGCCCGCATCGCGCACGTACGTCGCCAAGGCGGAAAACCTCAACGAAGGCGACGACCCCGATGCGGCTGGCGGCAGGTTCCTCAAGCCTACGCCGTACCTGCATGCGAACGATCCGCTTTCCGGCAAGACCGACAACGACATAGCCGCGCTGCACGGCGAATTCGCCACGGCGCCGTTTGACTCGCAGCCGCCTATCGAGCCCGCCGCGCAGCAGGGCGGCATGGACAGGCCGGTCTATGCGACCGACGGCGATCGCGCGTCGGGCTACGCGATGCGTGACGCGCTCGCGTTCGGCTTCGTGGATTCCGCCAAAGGCTTCGTCGGCGATACGGTGTTTGAAGACGCGAACCGCGACGGCGTGCGCCAGCTCGACGAGCCCGGCATCGCGGGCGTCGAGGTGACGCTCGAGCAGTACTGGTGGAACGAAGACGCCGCGGAAGGCGCCGGCGCCTGGGAGCTCGATCCCGACGAGCCCGTGCGCACCGTCGAGACCACGGATGCGGGCGTCTACGTCTTCGAGGCCCGCACGGCCTACGTGGACGGCGACGGCGCATCGCATCTGCGCGGCTTCAAGGTGCGCATCGACAACGACGACCTGGTGCGCCACGGCGTCGATGCGGGCCATGCGTGGGTCGTCACGCACCGAGACACCGGAGGCGACGACGAGGTCGACTCCGACATCGACCGAGCCTGGGCGGATGCGGGCGTCGCCGACGCCGCGCCTCATGACGCGAACGTGCGCACGCGCTATCTGACCGACGAATGCATCGCGATCGCCGAGCGCGCCGACGAAGACACGCCCGCCGACGCGATGGTCGAAGGCCCGGACGGCGCGATGTACGACGCCTCCTCGGGGCTGTCCGACTTGACGTGGGACGCGGGCCTTGCGGCCGTGCCCAAGTCGACGCTTGCCGGCTGGGTGTTCGACGACGGCGCGGCGAAAGGCGGCTCCGACGCGAAGAATCGCTACGACGGCCTGAACAAGGCGCTTGTCCACCAGGGCATTCCCGATCAAGAGGTGCGTCTGACGCAGTGGTATCTCATGCCGTCGGGCGACGGCGGAGCGCCTTGCTGGGTCCAGAACCGCAACTTCGGCAAAGACGATTTCACCTCGTATTACGACAACGGCATCACGGCGCGCGACGCGGCCTCCGACGGCACGGGCGCGGTCGTGGCGAAAACCAACCTCGACGGCATGTACTTCTTCGACCACCTGCCGACGTGCTACACCGACCCCGCCACGGGCGAGTCGTACCTGGCGTCGTACCGCGCGGCCTTGGTCGACCTGGAGGACGGCTACCTGCTGACGCGCTATCACGCGTCCGACTTCAACGACGTGGGCATGCCGGTGGATGCGACCACCTACGACTCCGACGCCGCGGCGCGCGACTACGCGGGCGACGGCGAGGCGCTGACGGGCAAGGGCGGCATGTTCGCCCTGCACGAGCAGGAAGGCTTCGATGCGGCCGACCCCGAATCGACGGTGCGCGCGAACGACCGCATCGTGCTGGCGGGCAAGGTCGACTCCGATTCCGGCTCCGCCGCCGACGAATGCCGCGATGCGCTCTTCATGGCCGAAAACCCCGAAGACGAAGGGGCGTTCTACGACCCGCTGACGGTCCATCTCGACGCCAACGGCGCCGCGCGCAAGGGCGCGGGCGACGTGGGCCAGGTGGCCGAGCGCAAAGGCTCGATCGAGGGCCTGGTGTGGAACGACGCCGACGGCGACGGCGTGCAAAATGAAGAGGACGGCCTGATCGCCGGCGCTTCCGACGCGCAAGACCCGGGCATCAACGGCATCGCGGTGACGCTCGAGCGCTATGTCGCCGACGGATCGGGCGCCTGGAAGCCCGACGAGGGGTTCGCGCCTCGGACGGCCGTCACGCAGGCGGCTTCCGATACGCGCCTGGGCGATGCGTCGCGCGAGCGCAACGGCGTCTACCGCTTCGAAGACCTCGATGCGTATAAGAAGGAATCGGACGGCAGCTATACGGTCTACGCCTATCGCGTGCGCCTGGCCGATCCCGACGCCGTGTATGCGGCGCATCTGGCGAGCCCCATGCGCGCGGGCGACGATCCGCTGCGCGATTCCGACCTTGAGACGGCGGGCTCCGCCGACGCTTTGATGGATACGGTCGAGGGCGGGGAATACATCGTCTTGCTGGACGAGGCCGACCCCGACACGCCTTCGGCGAACGAGGCGCCCGCGCCCGCAGACCGCCGCGCCGCCGCGACGGCGAAAGAGGCCTCCGACGGCACGGGCGCGGATGCGTCGCAGCGCGCCGACGAAGGCCGTCGCGCGGGCGATGCGTCGTACGAACCCGTCGTCTACGACGCGGCGCAGGTCGTCGACCATGCGGGCAACGACGCCGGCCTGATCGACCCGCCCGCCGCGTCG
>USEZ01000011.1 GCA_900553775.1 uncultured Slackia sp.
GAAGGCAGCGCAAGTCGCCTATTCGCCGTTTTTGCGCGCTTCGGCCTCGGCTTTGCGGGCACGCAGCTTGGCCATGTGCTTTTCCGCCCATCCGGAAATCTCGCGCTGTTCGGCGCGTTCGAGCGCAAGCGCGTCCGGCTCGACATCGCGCGTGATGCACGACGCCGCGCCGATAATCGCTCCGCGGCCGATTTTCACGGGCGCCACGAGCATGGAATCGCTTCCTACGAACACGTCGTCTTCGATCACCGTGGCGTTCTTGTTCACGCCGTCGTAGTTGCAGGTGATCGAGCCGGCGCCGATGTTCACACCCGAGCCCATCGTGGTATCGCCGATATAGGAAAGATGCGGCACCTTGCTGCCCGCGCCGATCGTGGACTTCTTGATTTCCACATGGGTGCCCGCCTTCGCGCCTTCGCACAGATGCGCGCCGGTGCGCAGGTACGCGCGCGGACCCGACGTTGCGCGATCGTCGATACGGGCGCTTTCAGCGACCGTCTCGTCCACGCGGCAGCCGCGGCCGACCTGCGTGTCGGTCAGACGCGTGTTCGGCCCGATCACGCTGTCTTTGCCCACGGAAGTCTTGCCCAGAAGAAACGTGGCGGGCAGAAGCTCCACGTCGTTTTCGATTTCCACATCGGGGCCGATCCACACGGTATCGGGGTCCCACATGGTGACGCCCGCCGCCATGTGACGCTCGTTGATGCGGCGCTGCATGGCCTTGGCGGCCTGGGCCAGCTGGATGCGCGAGTTCACGCCCATGGCCTCTTCGGCGTCGTCGGTGGTCAGCGCGAGCACCTCGCGGCCGTCGTTGCGGCAGATCTCCAACACGTCGGTGAGATAGTACTCGCCCTGGGCGTTGTCGTTGGACACGCGGGACAGCGCGTCGAAGAGCGCCGGCGCGTCGAAGCAGTAGAAGCCCGCATTGCACTCCGTGATGGCGGCCTCTTCGGGCGTGGCGTCTTTCTGCTCGACGATACGCGCCACCGCGTCGCCCTCGCGCACGATGCGACCGTAGCCGAAGGGATTTTCCATATGCATGGTGAGCACCACCACGGCCGCGTTCGTCTCTTCGCGCTTGGCGACGAGCGCGGCAATGGTTTCGGGCGTGATCAGCGGGCAATCGCCCGAAAGCACCACGAGCGAACCCTCTTCGATCGAACCGTTAGCGCTGGTCATGGCGTCGCGGGCCGCATTGACGGCATCGCCCGTGCCCAGCTGCTGCGTCTGGATGACGATCCGCGTGTCGCCTTCCACCAGCGGGGCGACGCGCTCGCTCATGTGGCCGAGCACCGAAATGACGTCGGAAATGCCCGCCTTATGGGCGGCATCGACCACCCAGCGCACGAGCGGCTTGCCCAAAACCTCGTGGGCGACCTTGGGCTTATCGGATTTCATACGGGTACCTGCACCCGCCGCGAGAATCAAAGCTTTGGCGTTCATGCGAGAACCTTCTTCGCATCGGCAATAAAGACACGCGCAGTATAGCGCAGGGCGCACATCGCACTGCAAGCACGCACGCGAACCCATGCAATCGGCAGGAAACGTACTCCTAGATGATCGGGCGCGTCCATTCGGGAAGGCCTTTGGCGCGGCGGTTCGCGCGGCGGCCGCGCATGTTGTTCACGCATCCCTGCATGCCGTGGGGAACGTAATCGAGGCTTTCGATGTCTTCGGGCAGATAGCTCACCAGGCTGAGCGGCGCCGTCTGCACGATGGTTTCGGGGTCGGGGCCGGGCAGGCGCGGCACGGCCTCGAAACCGTACACCGTGGCGCCCTGCGCGACCAACTTGTTCTCATAGCCGCTCCACGGCTCGTCGGGAAACATCGCGCGCACATCGTCGGTTCTCCAACGCAAATCGTATCCCGCCAGTTCGAGCTGCGTGAGCGAGAAATCGCGCAGCGGCTGGCTGTCGGTGCGCAGGCGCACGACGCCCGCCTGGACAAGCAGCGGCCGATACGCCATAAGCCTGTCCACATACGTCAAACGCAGCGGCGCCTTCTTCTTTTTCGGAAAGGGCGTGGGAAAATTGAGCAGGATCGCATCGAGCTCGCCCGACGCGAACAGCGTCGACAGATCGAGGTCGGGATCTTCCTCGAACACGAACACGGCGTTTTCCACCCCTTCGCCGAGCGCGCGCTCGGCGCCGCGCATCACGCACACGCCCTCGATATCGAGCCCGACGAACAGCGTATTGGGATCCGCCTTCGCGCAGGCCACCGTGTATTCGCCCTTGCCGCAGCCCAGATCGAGGCATACGCGGGCGTAAGGGACGTCGCGCATCGCGGGCGCAGCCGAATCGGCGGCGGCGCCGCGGGCCGCGCGCGGCGTCCAGAAACGCCACCGCCCCGCCCACGACGCAGGATTCGATTCCACGGCATCGGCGCATGCCGCCAAGCGGTCTTCGAGCGAGAAATTCTTCGGCATGCGGGAGCGCGCGGTACGCATGGGCTGACTTTCCTTTCAGATGGGCGCGGCGGCATGCCGCCGCATTACGAAACAGCAATCGCCCATCCTAGCGCGTCGAGGCACATTTGGCGAGAACGACGCCCGAAAGAATCGCAGGGCGCAAGCATGACGGACGAAGCCGGCGGATCGAGCAGATCGTGCGCCCGCGCGCCTGCGAGGCGCTACAACTCCACCACGCGCGTGGCGATGCGCTCGGTCAATGCGCGGGAGTGGGACACCACGACCATGCCCGCGCCGCACGCGTCGGCCCACGCCGTAAGGCGCGCCCACACGTCGGCCTGCGTCACCGCGTCGAGCATCGTGGATATCTCGTCGCAGATCAGATAGCGCGGGGCGCACGCCAAGGCGCGCACGATGCAGACGCGCTGCAGCTCGCCGCCCGAAAGCTCGCGCGGACGACGCGTCAGCCACGCATCGCGCACGCCGATCGCCTCGCGCAGCGTGCCGAGCGTCTCGGCGTCGCACGGACATTCCGCAAGGCTTTTCTCCATGGTGAGCAGCGGATCGAGCATGCGCTCAGGATGCTGCCATATCATCTGCACGGGAGCGGGGCCGCGCGTCGGCAAAGGGGCGCCGTCGAGCGTCACGCTGCCGCACTGCGGCTTCAGATATCCCGCAAGCAGCTGGCACAGCGTTGTTTTGCCGCGCCCCGACGGCGCGGAAAGCGCCACGCGCTCGCCTGGGGCGACCGTCATGGCGAATCCCGCGACGATCGGCCTGCCGTCGTATGAAAACTCCAAATCGCGCGCCTCAAGCATCGCCCGCTCCTCCTCGATCCGCCGCCTTCTCGCCGCTCGAAAACCCATGCTCGGGCAATGCCGCCCACAACGCACGGCTGAACGGATGGCGCAGCAGCTCGGGCGCGGCGAAATTCGCGACGGCCGTCTCTTCGACCACCGTGCCGTCCTTGAACACGGCGATGCGATCGGCCACGCGCAGCACCAGCTCGATGTCGTGCGTGATCAAAAGCACGCCGCCGCCGGCATCGGCGAACGCGCGGAAATCGTCCATCGCGCGCACGGCGAGCTCGAGGTCGAGCCCGGGCGTCGGCTCGTCGGCGATGATGAGCCGCGGCTCGTTCACGAGCGCGCATGCCAGAAGCACGCGGCGCGCCATGCCTCCCGACAGCTCGAACGGATACCGTTCGGCGGCGGCTTCGTCCAGCCCGTAGCGGGAAAACACCTCCTGCCGACGGGCGCGCGCCTCGTCCGCCGAGGCATCGCGCACGAACAGCTCGACCTGCCTGCCCACCCTCATCAGCGGATCGAGCGACTCCACGCTTTGCGGCACGAAGGCGATGTCGCTTCCCCGCAAAGCGGCGAGCCCGTGCGCGTCCTGTTCGACGCCGTCGAACCAGATACGTCCTTCCACCAGCGCGTTTTCGGGAGAAATGCCCAGGATGGCATCGGCCAGAAGCGTCTTGCCCGATCCCGACGCCCCCACGATGGCCACGATTTCGCCCGCATGCACGCCGATGCTCAACGAATGGATGACCTCCACCGTATGGCGCGGCGCAGCAATCCAGGAACGCAGCCCCGCGCCGGGCTCGTCGTCATACATCGAAAACGACACGCTCAAGCCGTCGACCTGCAGCAGATGATGCCCGCCTGCATGATGGGAGTCGCGCGCGTGCGTATGATGGTGGTGCGCATGCCCGTCGTGATGGACGTCGCGATGCGGCTCGTCCTCGGACGCGCCGCCGACGCAAGACGGGCAGGCGCCACATCTCGGGCGGTCGGCTCCGGATGCATTAGGCGCGCCGGCTTCTTCGGGCGGGCAGGCGGCTTCGGACGGCTCTTTCGCCTCGCGATCGATAAGCGGCCCGTCTTTCTTTCGCAATTCAGACATCGCGCCTCCCTATTCCTGCGCGCTCGAGGAATCGACCAGGCGGCGCAACCCCTGCCCCACCGTGTCGAACAACATCACCGTTGCCACCAAGGCGATGCCGGGAAACACCGCCAGCCACCACATGCCGGCCGAAAGATAGCTCATCGATTCGGACAGGATGATGCCGATGGCCGCCGATTCGGGGGAAAGCCCGAACCCCAAAAACGTGATGGAGGCCTCGTGCAGCACGGCATGGGGAAACAGCAGGATGGCACCAACGATGAACTGGGGCAGCACATGCGGAAGCACGTGTCGCAGCGCGATGCGCAAGCGCGAGGCGCCGAGCTTGCGCGCGAGCGAGACATACGGCGCGTTTTTCACCTGCAGCACTTCGGCGCGCACCACGCGCGCAAGGCTCGGCCAATGCGTGAGCGCGATGCCCACCACCACGCCGAGAAACCCCTTACCCATGGCGTAAGAGATCAAAATGAGCAGCACGATATGGGGAATGCCGAGCATCAAGTCGATCAGCCAGGTGATGGCCGCATCCGCCTTGCGTCCGCCGAGGGCGGCCGCGCATCCCAGCACAAGCGCGACGCATGCGCTCGCCCCGGCCGCCAGAAGGCCGATCAGCACGCTTTGCGCGAGGCCTGCGACGGTGCGCACCAGCATGTCGTGGCCCAATCGGTCGGTGCCGAAGATATGCTCCGCCGACGGAGAAAGCGAGCGGGCGTCCATGTCGGTCTGGACGGACGCGTCCGCAAGCAGCACGCCGGCGACCACCACGCACGTCAGAACGGCAAGAGAAACCGCCGTTACAACGAACGTCTTCTTGCGCGACGGCACCCGGCGACGCACGGGAGCGTGAAGCGGCGCGGGCTTTCGAGCGAAGGAGGACGGACGGGCATCAGAGCGCATGGGCGGCCCCCTTCCTGATGCGCGGGTCGATGACGCCGTAAAGGATATTCGCCGCCAGATTACCGCCGAACACGATAGCCGCCGATACGAGCGCTATGCCCACGAGCAAGGGGGCGTCGCCGCCGAGGCCCGCCGTGACCGCCGCCTGGCCGAGGCCGGGATAGGAAAACACCTGCTCGACCAGAACCGAACCGCCGAAAATCTCGGAGATGGACGCGAATTGCAGCGTGATGGCAGGCAACGCCACATTGCGCAGACCGTGCTTGCGAAACGCCGACCAGCGCGACCGGCCCTGGGCGCGGGCGAAGCGCATGTATTCGGACCCCATGGCGTCGATCGTCTTCTCGCGCGTATGCAACGCGATATTGGCCACGCCGACGAACGACAGCACCAAGGCGGGAAGCGCCATATGATAGAGGATGTCGCCGATCCCCACATCCTGCGCCGCCATGCCGATGGGGACGGAAAACCCGATGGGAAACCACCCCAGCGCGACGCCGAATACGACAAGCGCTATCAGGCCGAGCCAAAACGTCGGCGTGGAGGCGAGAACATAGCAGTACGCGCGCACGATACGGTCGAGAAGGCCGTCGCGGCGCAAACCCGAGACGACGCCGAGGACGAACCCCAGCACGCCCGATAGAACCCAGGCGCACCCCATCAGCAGAAGCGAATTGCCCGCACGCCAAGCGATCACGTCGACGACGGGCGCGTTATAGCGAAGGCTTTGCCCCATATCCCCCTGCAACGCCGATGCGGCCCATTCGCCATAACGCTGCCATAAGGGAAGATCGGCCCCCCAATAAGCTGCGAGCTGGGCTTTTTTCTCTGCGCTCATGGAGGCGAGGGCGGCCTGCCCCGAGTTCGCCTGCACCGGATCGACCGGCGAGACGGCCACCAGCACGAACGCCACGATGCTGACGGCGACCATCAGCAGGATGAATTTCACGATATGTCGCGCGATGAATTTGACCATGGGTCGGTATTCTAGTCCTTCTTCCCAAGACGAAAAGAGCCGGTCGAAAGCGTGGGCGCGAAACGCCGGACGGCGCCGCATCGCCCGGACGACGCGCGGGCTTCGCCTGCGCGGCGAAGCCCGCCGTGCGAAGCCCGCGAAAGGAGGATGGACGGCGCGCCGTTTCGGCGCCGTCGCGTCGTCGCCGAAACGGTCGGCCTACGCCCAGCCCCATTCGTCGACGTTGTTGACGATCGACCAGCCATGACCGTGAGGGTGCGGCTTCTGCTCGGCCACCTTCAGCCCCTCGCGCGTGAAGTACAGATGGTCGGCGTTGGCAAGCCAGACCCACGGCGCATCGGTATCGGGCGTAACGCCTTCTACGCCGTCGAACTGGGATTTCCGATACAGCTCGTAGGATTCGCCGACCGTGGGCGTCGAAACCGCCTGCTCGAGGTATTCGTTGGTGGCTTCGTTATCGCGGCATGCGAAATTCGACGTTCCCTCGGAATAATTCAGGTTGTAGATCTCGATGGGAGAGTTCGATCCCCATCCCCACAGATGAGCCTCGCTGTAAGAGAGCGGCTCGATATCCTCCCATGCCTTGCCCTCGACGTTCACCTTGATGCCGAGCGGAAGCATCTGCTCGGCGAAATCGGCCGCCATGGCCTGGCGCATCGGGTCGTTGGTCATGTAATGCAGGATGAATTCGGCGCGCACCCCGTCTTTGACCAGGACGGAATCGTCGCCGGGCTTCCAGCCTCCCTCTTCGAGGATCGCCTTCGCCTTTTCCACGTCGGTGGGAATCTTCATGTCCTCGCAGGCCCACGGCATGCCGTCCGACGGGCTGTACGCCGGCGTCGCATGACCCCCGAGGGCGCGCCTGATCAAAAGCTCGCGATCGACGGCGTAGTTCATCGCGCGGCGCAAAGCGAGGTCGCACGTCACATCGTTGCCTGCGGCGTATTCGACGTAGCCGACCATGCGCTTGCCGCCTGCGGGAACCACCGGCAGCGAAATGCCGCGCGAATCGACCGTCTTCACGGAGAAAAGCTGGAAGCCCGCAGGCGCGGCATCGGCCAGAGACGCCGACGTGTATGCCAAATCGACCTGGCCCGACTGCGCCGCTGCAAGAGAGGCGTCCTCCTCCATGAACACGACGACGACGCGCTGCATCTTGGGAGCCTCGCCGTAATAGTCGGGATTCGCCTCGAAGATGACCTGCTGGCCGCGATCCCACTGCGCAAGCTTGTAGCGGCCCGAACCGATCGGGTTGCTGCCGTAATCGGCGCCATGCGCGTGCGCGGGGCAGATTCCGACGGTGGCAAGCGTGTACACCAGGATATTGAACGGATGGGCCATGCGGATCTCGACGGTTTCGTCATCGAGGGCGACGGCTTCGGACACCATGGAAAGATCGGCCTCCGACGAAGGAGCGTCCTTGATCCCGTTGATGGTGAAGGCCACGTCTTCGGCGGTCAGCGCCTCGCCGTCGGTGAACTTCGCGTCGGTGCGGATCTTGAACGTCCATACCATGCCGTCTTCGCTGCATTCGTACGACGTGGCCAAATCGTTGTGCAGGCCCATGTCGGCATCGGTCCTGATAAGCGTGGATTGGATCAACGGCTCGTGCACATGCTCGCCGCACCCCCACGAAACGAAGGGGTCGAACCCGGCTTCAGGCTCGGCGCTCGTCGGCATGGAGACGATGACCTGGTTTTTCGGCTGAGATCCATCGGCGGGCGCCGCAGACGTGGCATCGTCGGATTTCGCGCACGACGAAAGCACGCCGGCGAATGCGGCGGATGCGGCGCCCGCGGCAAGCAGCTGCGAGAAGCGGCGGCGGGAAAACGTTGGCTGATGCATGGCTGGTCCTTTCGGGGAGCGGCGGGGAGGCAAAGGGCCGATCGGGAAACGCGGCCTCAAGCCCGGCGGACGGCGGACGGCCGCAGGCGGACGCGAAGTCCGGCGAAGACGGCCGACCGATGCGAATCGCGGCGACTCCGTTATCGCAACGCGGCGCATGTCGCCGGAAAGCCCCGTCCCGCAGCCCTTTCATTGGTGTTACTTTCAAGAAACTCGTAACACCATACGGCATGAATGTTACGGAATCAATATTCGTAACATCAGCGGCGCGAAATATGCCGGAATCGGCGGAAGATGGCGCCTGGCGACACGTCGAAATCGTCGGCCTGCGGCACGCCGGGCCGCCCCGCCCGGAACGCCCGCCGCCTCAGCGTCGCTCGACCGGCACGTATTGCACGCCCTCGTAGCCGAATGCGGCAGGCCCCACGACGGCCAGGCCCTCGGACGTGCGCCACTGCGGCGCGCACGGGATGCCCAGCACGAGCGCGCGACATCCGTATTTGAGCGATTCGCCCGTAATCGGCGTGAGCGTTTCCACGTCGAAGGCGGCGATCAGGTCGGGGGCGGTGCATACCGGCTCGCCATCGCGGCGCGCCATGAGGAATTCGTTCTGGAATTCCATGGCAAACGTGCTGTTGCGATACGCATCGAACCCTTCGAGCACGGCGATGCCGCGCGCGAAGCCGCCCGTGGTGCGGCGCTCGACATCCTGCACCTTGCCGCGGAACAGCTCGATCGCGCCCAAACGCTCCGTCAGACAGTCGTAGGCATCGACCCTGTTCGCACGGGCCGTTCGCAGAATGGCGCCCACCTCTTCGCAGAGCGTGTACGTGCCTGCCACGCTGTTGGCCCGCGCTTGCGCGCCCGTCATGGGATAGCACGCAAGCGAGATGTTGCCGCCCATCATCACCGTGGCGCCGCGGCACAAATCCTCGCCGCGTTCGTTGTCGTCGGTTTCGACCAGCATTCTGTTGGCACGCTCGTCGGCCACGCCGATGGGGCTCGCGCTTTGCCCGAACACCGACCACGTGACCATCTGCAGCTCGGGAAACGCACGGCCCATGCCGTCGGCGTCGAGCAGCGGCAGGCCGCGGCGCGCAGCGGGAAGCATCGGATGCAAAGAATTCCAGCCGCCCGCTTCCGAGGGCAGCAGCGCGTCGAACGCGTAGCCGCACGAGCGCTCGAGAACTTCGAGGGCGAACTCGGGCTCGGTGCCGCGCGGCACCTTCTCCACAAGCACCGTCGGCGCACCGAGTCCCATCGACACCGCGACGCGGGCGTCGTCGGCGACCTCATCGAGGTCGAGCAGAGAAATCGGGCCGAACTCTTCCACCGTCCGACGCGCCACTACCATGCCGAGATACGGGTCTCCCCCGCCGCCCGACGCCATGACCGCCGCGCCGCGCGCGATATCCTCGACCGCCTGAACCCCTAGTTTCCTCATACCGCACCCAACTGTCGTTTCCCGTTGATTCGTTGCAATATGGCGCCGAAGCGCCGAGCGCGAAGGCCGGCCGAAAGGCCGGCGCGCCCTACAGCTTCAGATCGCCGACGGCCTTCACGCGTACGCGCGTGGCGTTGCCGGGCAGATACGCCAGCGGCACGTCTTCCACGTCGATGATCTGGATGGTTTCGGGATCGGCGCCCGCTTTGACGGCCTCTTGCCTGGCGAGGTCTTTCGCTTTCGCCAGCGCTTCGGCGCGGCCCATCTCGTCGAGCGAGAAAATGCGCTCGATCTGGCCCGACACCTGAGAAATGGCGCTGCCGATGGCGTTCGCCACGCCGAAGTTCTCGGGCTTGCGCACGCTGCGCACGCCCTTGAGCTCGCCGGGAATCAAAATGGAGCCGCCGCCCACCAGGATGACGTCGATATCGCCCGCGCTCGTCTTCATCTTGTCGACGCACTCTTCCACCATGCGCGCCATCTCGGCCGATGCCGCCGCCACGAGCTCGGGGCTTAGGTGGGCCACCTTGGCCGGGTCGCCCACGCCGACGGCGGCGCCGCTCGCCACGGCGATATCGGTGGCCGTCAGCACGTCGCCGCCGAAGCACAGCGCGCGCGTGAGCACTTCATAGCCCACCGAATCGGGACCCACCGTCACGCGGCCGTCGTCGTGCTTGCGCACGATCGAGCCGCCGCCCAGGCCGATCGAAATGATATCGGGCATGCGGAAATTCGTGCGCACGCCGCCGATTTCCACCGCAAGCAGGCTTTCGCGCGGAAAGCCGTGCGTAAGCGCGCCCAAATCGGCCGTGGTGCCGCCCACGTCCACCACCACGGCGTCTTCGAGCCCCGTCAAAAACGAGGCGCCGCGAATGGAATTCGTCGGGCCGCAGGCGATGGTGAGGATCGGATAGCGCATCGCATACGCCGCGCTCATCAGCGTGCCGTCGTTTTGGCACAGATACACCTCGGCGTCTTCGATGCCCTCGGCGGCAAGCGCCGCCACGAAGCTTTCCGACGTTGTTTTCGCAACGGTGACCAACGCCGCGTTCAAGATGGTGGCGTTCTCGCGCTCGAGCAGGCTCACGCTGCCTATCTCGCTGGAGATGGACACGGGGAAGTCTTCGCCCAGGCGGGCGCGCACGATTTCGGCGGCGCGCTTCTCATGCGACGCATCCACGGGGGAAAACACGCTCGTGATGGCCACGCTGTCGCAGGCGCCGTCGATTTCGGCGGCGATGCGTTCGAGCTCGGCGACATCGAGCGGTGCGATCTCGCGGCCGTCGAATTCATGGCCGCCGCCCACCAGATACCAGCGATCGCTGATGGCCTCGCGCAGATCGGACGGCCAATCGACCATCGGCTTGACCGCCGCGGTGGCCGGGGCTCCCAGGCGGATCACCGCCACGCGGTCGAGGCGCTTGCGCTCCACGATCGCGTTCGTGCAGTGCGTCGTGCCGAGCATCGCGTATCCGATGCGCTCGCGGGCGCCTTCCACCTGGGAAAGCGCGGCCGCCATCGCCGCGCGAATGCCGCCCATCACATCTTCGGTGGTGGGACGCTTCACGGCCGCCACCAGGTTCAATTCGTTGTCGAGCACCACGGCGTCGGTGTTGGTTCCGCCGACGTCGATGCCTATGCGCCAATCCTTCATTGTTCCTCCTGACGGGGCGCCAAGACGGGCATTCTGCCCTTCAGAACCTGCATCGGTTCAGTCACGACCGCGAGGTCGCTCCTTTCACCGACGCAGAACCTTCAGGCCAGCCTGCTCCGCCTTGACACCCCTCGCATTTCC
Source organism: uncultured Slackia sp. (assembly GCA_900553775.1). Lineage (GTDB taxonomy): Bacteria > Actinomycetota > Coriobacteriia > Coriobacteriales > Eggerthellaceae > Slackia. Next base: position 11,276 of record USEZ01000011.1, read on the forward strand.
TTCGCCGCTTCCTGAAGCCGCCTCGACCTCGTGCCTTTCCAAGCGAGACGCACGTGCGCTTACCGCTTCTCCACGGGCACGTAATCGATGTCGTAGCCGAAATAGCGCGGACCGGCGATTTCCAGACCGCGCTCGCTGCGCCAATGCTCATGCACGGGAATGCCGACCAACACGCCGCGCGCGCCGTATTTCAAAGCCTCGGTGGTGATCGGCAGAGCCGTTTCGGCGTCGAGCACGGCGATCAGGTCGGGAGCGCTGCACAGCACTTCGTCGCCGGAGCGTGCGATGAGATGCTCGTTTTGGAACTCGATTTCGCACGTGCGGCCGCCGCAGCCGTCGATACCTTCGAAATGCGCGTAGCCGCGCACGAAGCCGCCCACCGTACGGCGCGACACGTCGTCGAGCTTCCCGCGGAAAAGCTCCCTGCCGCCCAGCAGTTCCACGATCGCGGGAATGGGGTCGCCGCCCGCCGCATGCGCCTCGCGGATCGCGCGGCCCACGACTTCGCAATACGTCGACGTGCCGGGAATGCTCGTCTTTTTGGCCTGGGCGCCCGTCATGGCGTAATCGGCCATGAACACGCTGCCGCCCGTGGTGATGGCCACGTTGCGCGCAAGACGTTCGGCCCAGGCGTTGTCGACGGCTTCGATCACCACGGTGTCGCCCTTTTCGTCGCATACGGCGGCAGGGCACGCCGGCACGTCGAAAAGCGTCCAGGTCACGTGGCGCAGTTCGGGAAATGCACGGCCCATGCCGTCGGCGTCCACAATCGGCACGCCCTTGGCCGCCGCCACCTGGAACGGCAGAAGCGAATTCAAGCCGCCCGCCTCAAGCGGCATGATCGCATCGAATTTACGGCCCAGGCGCGCCTCGAGCGCGTCCACCGCGCACACGCCCTCGCGGCCGTTGGGAACCTTTTCCACCAGCACGGTGGGCGCGCCCAGCATATGCGATGCGCACACCCATGCGTCGTCGTCCAGCTCGTCGAGCGTCACCATCTGAAACGGCCCGTATTCTTCGATGGCCTGCAGCGCCATGAGCTTTCCGATATACGGATCCCCGCCGCCGCCCGATGCGAGCACGGCCGCGCCGACGGCCATGTCTTCGACTTCCTGCTTGCCGATAATGCGCACGGCAACCTCCTTTTCCTTCGTATCGACTTTTTATGATTCCCTATACATCAGAAACCTATGGAGCATCCCTCATCTATTGAGAGCAAGAATAGCACCGGCCATAATCACGGCGACGATCGCGTAGCAAAGAAACGACACGCCCTCGGCCGCCGATGCGGCATCGCTCGCGCCCATCGCATACAACGCGAACGACAAGGCTTGCACCAGCAACGCGACGGCGGCCGAAAACGCAATAGCAGCGGCAGCGAAGCCGACACGACGACACGAACCGCGCCCATCCCCTTGCCCTGCCGATCGATATCCAGCAACCATATGCAGCCATCTGCCATGAAAGAACTGCCATCCCGCCGCCGCGCACACGATGCCCAACACAGCGAAAACAACAGCAGCGAACACCATGAGCGCTCCTTTCTACGAAGAGCAGACCGTGGGAAGAATCCCGCTGATGGCAGCCATCGCCGCGATAATCAACATGAAGATGCCCAAACCCGTAAGCTCCGCCGTCTTATCCGGGGTATCGCCCTTGCGTGCAATAAGAACGATACCCGCCAAAACGAAAGCACCGGCAAGCACGGAAACCATCGCTATCGCGCCGAACGCTTCCATTCCCATGGGCTATGCCAATTCGTCGACGGCGGGCAGCGCGCCGAACCCTTGCAGCGCGGCCATGTCGCCGTAGCGTTCGACGAAGGCGCGGTAGTCGGCCTCGTCGTAGAACGAGCATGCGCCGGCTCCGAACGCCTTGGCGACCTCCACCATGAACGTGCCCGCTTCGTCCAGATCGCCCAGACGCGTGGCGCCCGTAGCGCAGCCCGCCACGGGCGTTTCCGTGGTGATGGCCACGCCCACCACGGGCGCGTCGGTGCAGGTACACGGCTGCAGGATGCTGTTGAGGTGGTAAAGCCCATTGCCGTACGGCGTGATGTCGGCCATCGACAGCGCGAACACGTGCGGCAGGCGCCCCGTGGCCGTCTGGGCCATATCGAGCAGATCCTCGCTCACGCGCAGGATGACGCCGCGCTTGACCGTGGGGCTGATGGCGAACCCGCGCGTGTTGACGATGCGGTTGCCCTTGGTGGTATCGCACACCAGAATGGCGTCGAGCTCGTCGGTCACTTCCTCGCGGTTGATGGCCGCCGTCGACGTGGGAGAACCCATGAACGGCACGGGGTCGTGCGGGAACGTGGGCGCATGCGGGCACACGTGGGTGGACACGAACACATCGCCCGGCAAGACGTCGCCTTTGCGGCGCATGTCGATGAGCTTCGCCGCGCATGCGAGCGCGGTAAGCGCGCCATCGCCGTCGGACACGAACCCGATGCGCTCGGGGCGCGCGCCCAGCCCGCCCAGACGGCCCAAAAGCCCGATCGTCGGCGCATCGCCGCCGCTTTTCTTGCCGTCGGCGCCCGGAATGCGCACGCGCACCATGTCGGTGGTGCCTTTGGGGCCGGTCAGCGCATATGTCTCGACATCGCAATCGGGGTCGATGCCGCGCAGATACGAAACCACCGCCTCGCCGCTTGCCTGCGGGCAGTCGAGAATGTCGTAGAGGTCCATCAGATATCGCAGCAACATAGGCGGCCCTTTCGTCATGCGCATCGGCGGCGCATCGCGCGCGGATACGCATCGTCGTCGAACGCGAAAAGCACGCAGCAGGCGTTCGCGTCTTGCCCGAACGCCCGTGCGCGCGCGTGAATCCATCCGCCCCATTGTAGCGCCCCGCCGCCGCTTCTGCACCGAAGCGGCGTGCTAAAGCGCCCGACCGCGAAAGACGCCGGGTGTATGGCGCCGGAAGCGGCGGCCGCCATGCCGCGCCGCATGCGGCTTACGCCCCCAATTCCTCGCGTATGTAACGGCCCGTGACGCTTTGCCCGCATGCCGCGATTTCCTCGGGCGTGCCGCACGCCACCACGCGCCCGCCCGCCTCGCCGCCGCAAGGCCCCATGTCGATCACGTGATCGGCGTTGGCAATCATGTCCAGGTCATGCTCGATCGCCACCACGGCGGCACCGTTGTCGATCAGGCGCTGCAGCACGCCGAGCAGTACCTCCACATCGAGCGGATGCAGCCCGATCGTGGGCTCGTCGAACACGAACAGCGCATTTTCCTGGCTGCGCGTCATCTCGCCCGCAAGCTTCAAGCGCTGCGCCTCGCCGCCGGAAAGCGCGGGGGTCGCCTCGCCGAGGGAAAGATATCCCAGCCCCAAATCGCAGAGCACGTCGAGCTTCGCCTTCGCGCTGCGCAGCCCGCCGATGCACCTGCGCGCCTCGTCCACCGTCATCGCCATCAGCTCGGGAAGAGACGCCTCGCAGGGTGCGCCGCCGGGTGCGCCCGCATCGGATGTGCCAGCCGCCTCGCCGCGATCGGCCGCGGCGTTTTCGGCCGGACGCTTCACGGCGTATGCCTCGCGACCGTAGCGCGCGCCGCCGCATGCGGGACACGGCACGTCCACGTCGGGAAGAAACTGCGCGTCGAGCGACACCTGGCCCGTTCCGTCGCAGACCTCGCAGCGAAGCGAGCCCGTGTTGTACGAGAAATCGCCCGCCTTGAGCCCCCGTTCGCACGCCGCGTCGGTTTTGGCGAACGCACGGCGCAAATCGTCGAGCACGCCAGAATACGTGGCAACCGTCGAGCGCACGTTCGCGCCGATGGGGCTCGCGTCGATCAGATGCACGCGCTCGATGCCGTCGCAGACGACCGATACGACATGCGCGGGAAGCGCCGTCCCTTCGGCGGCCGCGCGCAACGCGGGAACGAGGCTTTCGAGCACCACGGTGGTCTTGCCCGACCCCGACACGCCCGTCACCGCGGTCAGGCGACCGCGCGGAATACGCACGCGCAGCGGCTTCACGGTATGGATGGCGTCCGTCTCAAGCTCGATAGCACCGTGCGAGAACACCTCGTCGGCGGCCGCACGCGAGCGCACGCGCACCCGACGTTCGCCGCTCAAAAACGCGCCGGTGCGCGAACGGGGGCAACGGGCCAGGTCGGCGGGAGAACCCTGCGCCAGCACTTCGCCGCCGTGCGTTCCCGAGCCGGGCCCTATTTCGATGACATGGTCGGCGTGGCGCAGCACGCGCACGTCGTGGTCTACCAGCACCACAGAATTCCCATCGGCCAGAAGGTCGTCCATCACGCCCAGCAAGCCGTCCACGTTCGACGGGTGCAGGCCGATCGAGGGCTCGTCGAGCACATAGAGCACGCCCGTCGTGCGCCCGCGCACCGCACGCGCCAGCTGCACGCGCTGCCGCTCGCCCGTCGAAAGCGACGAGCTTGCGCGGTCGAGCGCAAGATACCCCAGCCCAAGCTGCTGCAAGCGGCGGATGGGCTCGGCCATCTCGTCGACGATCGCGCGCGCCATGGCGACAAGCTCTTCGGGCACGCGCTCGGGCACGCCCGCCACCCACGCCGTCAGCTCGTCGAGCGTCATCGCGCTCGCCTGCGCGAGGTTCACGCCGTCGATACGCGGGGCTCGGGCCTGCGCGGACAGGCGCGACCCGCCGCAATCGGGACATTGCCCTTCGCGCAGGAATTTCGCGACGCGCGCCAGGCCCTTCTCGTCTTTCGCCTTGGCAAGCGAGTTTTCCACGGTATAGACCGCGTTGAAATACGTGAAGTCGAGCTCGGCCACCTGGCCCGTTTTGGGCGATTGGTAGATGATGTGGCGCTTTTGCGCCGGGCCGTGGAACACGATGTCGCGCTCGGCGGCGGAAAGCTCGCGAAACGGCACGTCGATGCGCACGCCCATCTCCTGGACCACCTGCGGCATGAGCGACCACATGAGCTGGCGCCACGAGGCGACCGCGCCGTCTTGGATGCTCAACGATTCGTCGGGAACGAGCGTGCTTTCGTCGACCTGCCGCACGATGCCCGTGCCCGAACACGTTCGGCAGGCGCCCGCGCCGTTGAACGCCAGATCTTCGGCGGAGGGTCCCATGAACTCCGCCCCGCATTCGGGGCAGCGGATGGCGCGTTCGAGCGCGACGTTCATCGAGGGCGGCACATGATGCCCGTTCGGGCATACGTGGCTTGCCAAGCGCGAGAACATCAGGCGAAGCATATTGAGCAGCTCGGTCGAGGTGCCGAACGTGGAATGCACGCCGGGGGCCGCCGGACGCTGACGCAAGGCGATGGCCGCAGGCACGTGGCGCACGTCGTCGACCTGCGGGCGCGACGCCTGGGCGATGCGGCGACGCGTATAGGTGGAAAGCGCGTCCAGATAGCGGCGCGATCCTTCGGCGTGCAGCACCCCGAGCGCAAGCGAGCTTTTGCCCGACCCCGACACGCCGGCGATGCCCACCAGCGAGCCGAGCGGCACGTCGACATCGATGTTTTTCAAGTTATGCACCCGCGCCCCACGCACCTCGATGCGGTTCGGCGCGCTGAAACGCCCGTTGCCTTGACCCACGAAAGCCGCCTTCCATCCATGACGAATACGCTTCCGGCATCCTAACATGCGCGAAGAACGCGCGGCATGCGCGGGGTGCGGCCGGACAAAGCGGCGGCGATCCATGCGTCCGGAAAAGCGCACCCGCCCGAGAAGGCCGCCCTTGCGCGGCGCATTCACACGTCCGCCCGCCGAAGCGAACCGGCGCCGCCCGTCGCCACGATGCCCGCCCGCATCGAAACAAGCCGGCCGTTTCGCCATGCGCACGCGAAGCGGGTAGAATGGCCGAAACGAAAGGAAGGTGTTTCATGAAAGACGCGAAAATCGCCCTCGTTCAGTTCGAAGGCGCGCTCGGCGAAGTGGAGAAAAACGTCGCCGACGCATGCGAGCTGATTTCCCAAGCCGCCGAAAACGGCGCCGACCTGGTGGTTTTGCCCGAGCTGTTCAGCACGGGATACCATCTCGACACCATCGGCCCGCATATCGTGAAGCTCGCCGAGCCGATCGACGGGCCCACCGTGCGCGCCTTGCAGCAGGCGGCCCGACAGGCGGGCTGCTACGTGATCGCGCCGATCGCCCTGACCCGCGACGTGGGCGGCGTGCCGTACAACAGCGCCGTGCTGATCGACCGCGAAGGCGCCATTGTCGGAAGCTACGACAAGGTGCATCTGTGGGCGCTTGAGCGCTTCTATTTCCGCGCAGGCGCAAGCTATCCGGTGTTCGACACCGATTTCGGACGCATCGGCATCATGATCTGCTACGACATGGGCTTTCCCGAGGCGGCGCGCTCGCTCGCGCTGCAAGGCGCCGATCTGATCGTGTGCCCGAGCGCGTGGTGCGTCGAGGACATGGATGTCTGGGGAATCAACGCGCCGGCGCGTGCGCTCGAAAACACCGTGTTTTTGGCGGCCGTGAACCGTTTCGGCCGCGAGGGCGGCGACTTGTATATGCCCGGCAAATCCATGGTATGCAACCCGCGCGGCAAAAAGCTCGCCCAACTCGAAGACGAGGCGGCGGGAATCCTTTATGTCGACCTTCCTGCGGCCGACATCGACACCTACCGCGTTAAAAGCCCCTACCTGCGCGATCGGCGCGCCGACACCTACGAAGGCGTGACGCGCCGATAAAACGGGAAGAAAGACGAAGAAGGGCCGCGGGCCCTTCTTCTTGTCGACGATGATGCGATTCGGTTACGCCAGTTCGGATTCCACGATGGCGGCGATGGCGCGGGCATGGCCGTCGGCCACATCCTGCGTTTCGGCCTCCACCATCACGCGCACCAACGGCTCGGTGCCGCTCGTGCGCACCAGCACGCGGCCCGTATCGCCCATGGCGTCTTCGGCGGCGCGCACCGCGCCCCAAATAGCCTCGTTGCCGTCGAGCGCATGCTTGTCTTTCACGCGCACGTTGATCAGCGTCTGCGGGAAGCGCGTCATCACCTTGATCGCCTCTTCCACCGGCTTGCCGCTGCGGCGCACCGCCGCCAAGAACTGGCAAGCCGTCATCAGGCCGTCGCCCGTGGAATTGTGCTCGAGCAGAATCATATGGCCCGACTGCTCGCCACCCAAAGCATAGCCGCCCTCGCGCATGGCCTCGAGCACGTAGCGATCGCCCACCTTGGTCTGCAGCACCTCGATGCCCGCATCGCGCATCGCATGCACGAAGCCCAGATTGGTCATGACCGTTGACACGGCCACGTTGCCAGGCAGGCAGCCGCGCTCCTTCAGGTCGACCGCCATAACGGCCTCCATCACGTCGCCGTCTATCTCGGCGCCGTTCGCGGCCAGCATCATCACGCGGTCGGCGTCGCCGTCATGGGCGATGCCCACATCGGCGCCGCTTTCGGCCATCAGCTCGGAAAGCGGGCCCAGGTGGGTGGAGCCGCACTCCACGTTGATGTCGTTGCCGTCGAAATCGTCGTTGATCACCGTGACTTCGGCGCCCAGGCGGCGCAGCGCCTCTGCGCTCGTCAGCGACGACGCGCCGTGGCCCGTGTCGAGCGCCACATGCAGACCCGAGAAGTCGACGCCCTGCGCCTGGATGGACTTCACCACGTGGTCGATATACATCTCGCAGGCGTCTTCCACCTCCACGGCCACGCCCACCAGGGGGCCGACGGGCATGGATGCCTCTTCGCCCGCCTCGATCGCGCGAACCGCAGCGCCTTCAAGGCCGCCGCTTGCGATGAACTGCTCGATTTCGTCTTCCACGGCGTCGGGCAACTTGAAGCCCTGGCAGTCGAAGAACTTGATGCCGTTGTACTCGGGCGGATTATGCGACGCGGAAATGACGATGCCGCCGTCGGCATGCAGCTCGCGCGTCAGAAGCGCGATCGCAGGCGTGGGGATGACGCCCGCCAGAAGCGCATCGCCCCCGGCGCTCGTGATGCCCGCCACCACGGCCGCTTCCAGCATGTCGCCGCTTTTGCGCGTGTCTTTGCCCAGCACGATGGTCCCCCCCATGAAGGCCACCGCCGCCTGGCCCAGGCGGTATGCGAGTTCGCACGTCAGATCGACGTTGGCGACGCCGCGCACGCCGTCGGTTCCGAAAAGTCGAGCCATAAACGCCCCTTTCAGTGAATGAACGTCCGTATTCTACCATTGGCGATACGCAGGCCCCGCCGCCTGCGACGCAGTGCGCGCAATCGACGAAAAACGGAAACACGCTGTAAACAAAGCAGACGAAACGAGCGTATTTCCGCGGTAAAACGCTCGTTTCGTACAGTGCTCGGCCCCAAGGGTCGACGGCGGCTTGCGGAATCCAAGGGTCGACGGCCTGCGGAATATGCGCGACCGACGCTGCGAGGGCCCAGCAAGGCCTTACGGCGCGACGGCTTTGCCCGAAGGGCGTGCCAGCAGAAACACCGTTGCCATGATGAGCGCGAAACCCGCGAAATCCATCGGCGCGAACGCCGTATGCAGCCATAGCGCCGCGCAGGCCGTGGCGGACACCGTTTCCACGCTGGCGAGCAGGCTTGCCTTCGCAGCGCCGATATCGTTGATGGCGGTCAGATACGCCGCGAACCCGAGCAATGTGCCGATGCCCGTCAGGCCGCCGTACATAGCCAGCAATCCGGCGCCATCGAGTTCGGGCGTGCGACCCCATGCGCCCGTGACCAGATACAGCACGGCGCCGCCCAGCAAAAGCCCGCTTCCCACCACCGGAATGCTGCCGTAGGTCTTCATCAGAGAGCCCGGCAAAAGCGAATACAGGGCCACCGCCGCGGCCGCGGCCAAGCCCCAGAACACGCCCTCGGGCGAAAGCGCCATCGCAGAAGGGTTGCCGTGCGTGGCAAGCAGATACGTGCCCGCAACCACGCACGTCACCGCAATCGTCTCGCGCGCGCTCGGAAGACGGCACCCCGAAAAGCACGTCGCCACCACGATCAGCACGGGTCCGACGTATTGCAGCACCGTGGCGGTGCCCGCGTTGGAATATTGGATGGCCAGCAGATACGTGGCGCGGCACAACGTCAGCCCCGCCAAGGCGAACAGGACCAAACGGGCCGCGGAGCGACGGTCGCTCCAAAGAGCGCGCAGCCCTTCGTTGCGCGTCGCCAGCAGATATGCCGTCAGCGCGGCGCCGGCGCACAGCATGGCCACCGCCGACGCCCACAAGGGATCGACGCCGCGCGTGAACAAAAACTGCGAGCATGCGCCCGAAAACCCCCAGCCCGTACCGCCGATCAGTGCCAAAGCGACGCCGCGCTTATGCTTGCCAGCCATGAAAACCTCGCATCCGAACACCTTGCGCGCATAGAACGCGCCGCATCGAAAGCCGCATCCCCGAAAACGGGCGCGGCGCCTGCACAGGAGCCTCACGCGACCTCTCGGCCGTTCATTGTATCCCGGCCTTTGGCTTGGCACCGCAGCACGACGAACGACCTCCGATGGCAACCGTGCCGCCGCGTCCGTTGCGCTATGCTATCGGCATCACGAAGAACGCACGGCCCGCGCCCTGCAGCACCGCGGCATGCAGGCCGTCGAAGCCCCATCGAGAAAGAAGATTCCCATGGAACTCAAGCAGATCGCCAGCTTTCAGGTAGACCACACCAAGCTCGTGCCCGGCATGTACACCTCGCGCGTGGACGGCGATATCACCACCTACGACATCCGCATGGTGAAGCCGAACTGCGGAACGTATCTGCCCTATGCCGCCATCCATACGTTCGAGCATCTCTTCGCCACGTATGCACGCAGCACCGAGCTGTCCGACCAGGTAATCTACGTCGGCCCCATGGGATGTCGCACCGGATTCTACTTCCTCGTGCGCGACATGGATCCCGCCGTGGCTATCAAGCTGGTCAACGACATGCTCGCATTCGTCGCCGATTTCGAAGGCGCCATTCCCGGCGCCACCGAGGTCGAATGCGGCAACTACCGCGAGCAGGACCTGGAAGGCGCCAAAGACATCGCCCGCACGATGATTCCCGTGCTGGCCGATTGGACTCCCGAGAAACTTGCTTACTAATTATCTACAAGAATATTTTTTGCTACTGATTTCTATTTGAAACTTTAAGATATTGGAAACTTAGAGAATCTTAATATTCTCTAAGTTTCCAAAAGAGATAATTGATTTTATCAGCCTTATTGATTATTTGCTAGTAATTATATATTTTCATACTAATACACACTTCATTACTTAAAGTAACTAATATACTTTAAGTAATGAAGTTTCTTTATAGGTGATACTTTTAAAAATATATCTGCATCAATAAAAAGCACTATCGCTTGAATCTGATGGAGAAGTTCACAGGCAGCAGATATTCGCCGTCGCTTTTCTCAATAAAGCTCCAGCCGTACTTTTTGGCGCTCACGTATTCGAACGCGGTATTGCGGAAAAGGTATTCCCTGAATTCTTCGCGGTCGTTGGCGTGGTAGCACAGAACGTCGCCATCGGGCTTCACCACGATATACCCGCCGTTGACCTGCTCCACGCCGTCCCACGGCTTGGTCGCCGACATGCCCGAGAACGCCGCGTAGAGAAAATCCTTCATGGCCTTCTCATAGATGGCGGCGGCGATCGCAGGCGGATAACGCATCGGGTTCTGCTCGGCGACCAGCGCGGTCACATCGGCCACATCGGCCGATGCCGCGCCGCGAATGAACCGCTCGCGCACGCAGGCGGCAATGATTTCCAGCATGCCTTCGCGCACGAACAGCAGATTACGCTCGAACGAACCCGCATTGCGGGCGCGGGCAAAACTCACGCGCAACCCATGCGCGGCGAAAAACGGCTGACAACAGGCGAACCACCCCCTGTTGCCGCGCGCGTCGCGCAGGGCGTTGAATTCGTCCATCGACGCATCGTCGCAATGCGCCACCCAATACAGAAGCGGCGCGGAAGGACTTGCGTTGAACAGGGTTGCCGGGCTTGCGAACTGCGACTTCACCGAAAAGCCCATCCTGTTCGTCAGGCCGTTGCGGCCGTCGCGCGTCTCGATCACGATATCGGCCTTGCCCCCGAACGCATCGCGGCGATTCGCCACGCTTTGCGCCTTCGGATTCGCCACGCCTATCCCCTCCGCGAAATCGCACACCTCGGCGGGCGCATGCATGGTTTTCGCACCCTTCTCATGCGAAGCAAGATGCGCGAAAAGAACCCGTGCAACGTGTTCGCACGCCTCCATGGAAACGAACGCCGACGAGAGCGTACGCTCCTCCCGATCGAAATTGCCGCACGAACACGCATCCTGCGAACCCGTCCCATCGAGGCCCGCGCGCTCCCTGCGAGCGTCGGCGGCAACAGCGCTTTCCCGCCTGACTTCGATCGTTCGGGAGTCGGGATGCACGATGTACTCCAGCGCGCCATCGCCATCAGGCGCGCGGCGAACGATCTTCGCCACGTCGAGAAACGAATCCGCCTTGCGGTTCAACCCGCTGTCGGCGGCATGCAGCACGCCCGTTCCCAGCAGGCACAAGAACACATACAGCTCCGCCCATTCGCCCTTGTTGTATTCCTGGTCATGGATGCGCTTGGCCATGTCAACCTCTTTCAGACGATTCGATGGACGCGCTCGAGCATGCGGCCTCGTCGAGCAAGCGACGCGCGGCACGTACGCGCAGGCGGCGGCACGAACCCATCATGCAGCGCAAACCGCCGCTGCGGCGTTCGAAACTCCGCCATGCGAAACCGGACGCATCGGTCGGCGCGGTTTCCATGCGCGCGATCGCCGCGCCGGGCGAAACCGCGTCGCGCGGCCTTGCCCTACCCCTGCCTCTCGAGCACTGCGCGGATTTCGCGCGCGATGGCCGCGATCACCGGAACCGTGACGCTGTTGCCAAGCTGCTTGTACAGATGCGTATCCGACAGCGGCAGCTTGTACGAATCGGGGAAACCCTGCAGGCGGGCCCATTCGCGCGGCGTGAGCTTGCGGATGTCGGCGTCGTTGATCTTGCCCTTGATCGCCGTGGTAGGCACCATGCTGTGTTCGCGGTGGTCGGCGATCAGGTTGCGCTCGCGGCCCATGCCGCCGCACACGATCGCACCCGATGTGCCGTCGAGCGGTCGCACCTGGTAGCCGAATCCGTTGCCGCGCGACCGATGGCGCTGCTTGTGCCGTTCGAGCGTCGCCAAATAAGTATCTGAAAGATAGTAACGTGAAGGAATGGGTGCATCTTCCAAAATATCAGCAAGGGTCACGTTCTCATCAACAGGCTCGGGGAAACTGAATCCGCTCGAATCGATATCGTCGCGGAATGCCACGATGTAGATTCGCTCGCGATTCTGGGCCACGCCGTAATCCTTGCTGTTGAGCACCGCATCGTAGACCGTGTATCCGATCTGGCGAAGCGCTCCGCGAATAACTTCGAGCGTGCGGCCCTTATCATGCATGACCAGGCCCTTCACATTCTCGCAGAAAATAACGGAAGGCCTATGGTGCTCGCAGATGCGCAGCACGTCGAAAAACAGCGTGCCGCGGCTTCGGCCTTTGAAATTATCCTCGAACCCCATCTTGGAACCCGCGATCGAAAACGCCTGACAGGGAAAGCCCGCAAGACAGATATCGAACGCGGGGATATCCTCGGCGGAAATCTGCGTGATGTCGCCGTACACATACGGGTTCGTACGCATAGGCGTCGAGGAGCCGGAAGGCTGCGCCGGCGTGGCGAAGTTCGCCCCGTAGGTTTTCACCGCATGCTCGTCGAATTCGCTCGCGAACACCGTTTCAACCCCGTCGCCGAATGCAAGCTCGAATCCCATGCGAATACCGCCGATGCCGGCGAACAGATCGATCGATTTCAGAGCTTGAGGCTTCAAGGCGCTCCTCCCGTTCGGCGATGGACACGATATAGAAAGCGATAACGGCCGCGCGGCATGCGTCGGCGGCAAAAGGCCTCCGCGAAAGCACAATGCCGCGCGCAGCGGCGGCGGTGATAACGATGCGGATGGCCGAGAAAACACGGACTTCGTATTGTAATGCGCCACGACGGGCAAAATATCAGAAAGCGACCCCGCTTCGAAAAATATCCCGCCCGAACGCGATAGCGCGCGATTCGCACCGTCCTGCAAGACGGACGGAGCGCAAGCGAAAGAAAGCCCGCCTCCGAAGAAGCGGGCTTTCGAAACCTGCGTGAATAACGCGGTAAGCTTAGCGCTTGCTGAACTGCGGGCGCTTGCGGGCCTTCTTGAGGCCGTACTTCTTACGCTCGACCATACGGGCATCGCGGGTCAGGAAGCCTGCCTTCTTGAGCTCGGGGCGATACTCGCCAGCCTGGAGCAGGGCGCGGCTGATGCCGTGGCGCAGGGCGCCGGCCTGACCGGAGATGCCGCCGCCATTGCAGCGGGCGATGACGTCGAAGTGACCCTGGGTGTCGGTGACCTTGAACGGAGCCATGGCGTAGTTCACCAGAGCATCGCGACCGAAGAATTCCTTCGCGTCGCGACCGTTGACGGTAACCTTGCCGGTGCCGGGGACCAAGCGGACGCGAGCAACGGCGTTCTTGCGACGGCCAGTGCCGTAATACAGAGCTTCAGCTGCCATTGTTAGTTCTCCTCCATCTTGATCTCACGGGGATTCTGAGCAGCATGCGGATGCTCAGAGCCGACGTACACCTTCAGCTTCTTGCCCTGGGCGCGACCAAGAGTGTTCTTGGGCAGCATGCCCTTGACGGCATGCTCGATGACGCGCTCGGGATGCTTCTGCATAGCCTCGGCGAAGGTTTCCATCTTCAGGCCGCCGGGATACCCGGAGTGACGGTAGTATTCCTTGCTGGTGGCCTTGGTGCCCGTCATGCGGATCTTGTCAGCATTCAGGATGATGACGAAATCGCCGGTGTCGACATGGGGGGTATACTGCGGCTTGTGCTTGCCCTTGAGAATATGGGCGGCCTTGGCAGCAACGCGACCCAGCACCTGGTCAGTGGCGTCGATGACGAACCACTCGCGCGCAACCTCCTGCGGCTTTGCGTAATACGTCTTCACTGTATCCTCCAATAGAATCTTTGTTCTTGTTCAAAAGTGCTGGCAACAAGACTGCTCGGGTTCCTACGCCAAGCCGACGCTTCCGGATCTGGACTTCCATTCACGCCGTGTCCCGTTTTTGCGCAGCAAGTACGGGGCTTTTGAAAGCGAACTTTTGTAGTATACGAACCGTGAAAAAGGCCGTCAATAACATTCCATGAAAAATCGGCCGATTTTCCCGGCATGACGTGCGGTTTCTTTTAGAAACCAGATGCGCATGCCCGATTTTCGCGCTATCATCGTATAACACGTATGACAATCGATGGGAGGACCGCATGAGTATGCTCGCCGTCAGAATCGACGACGCCGTCAAGACGCGCGGAACGGAAATCATGCGCGAAAACGGCTACACGCCCTCTTCCGCGGTGCAGGAATTCTTTTCCTATATCGTGAAAAACGAGCGCATGCCCTTCGAACGCACGGAAAAGCCCGACGCGCAAACGGTGCGAAAACGCCTTGCCGCGCTTTCGTCTTTGAAGACTCCCGAAATAAGCGCGATAGACGATGACGGCATCCGTGCCATGAGAATCGAGGAACGCTATGGAATTGATGTGCGATAACAACGTTTTCCTCGATTACGTCTTAGACAGAGAGCCCTTCGCGGCCGCTGCCGCCGAGCTGCTGGCGGCAGCGGCTTTCGGCGATGTCAGGCTCACCATAACCACGGCGATGACCACCGACCTGTTTTATATTCTGAACAAAGCCTACGGCCCAAAAGAGGCCCAGAAGCGCATTTCCGACATGTTCGAATTCATCGGCCTCTGCGGCGTATCGTCTCAAACGGCACGCAAAGCCCTTGAAGAGCAATGGAACGATTTCGAAGACTGCCTTGTGTCATGCTGCGCCGAGGAGATAGGCGCCGACTACATCGTCACGCGCAACGAAAAGGATTTCGCGCAGAGCAGCGTGCCCGCCGTGCAACCCGCTTTCATTTTGAACGAATTGCGCGAACGCGGGCTTTCTTACGACCGGGTCGACCTGTAGGCTCGCACGCGTCGCGCGCCCGGCAGCATGACGCGAAGCATAACCGAAACGCACGGCTTGCGCGAAACGCACGGCTTGCGCGAAACGCACGGCTTG
>USEZ01000012.1 GCA_900553775.1 uncultured Slackia sp.
TTCAGTTCAGTTCGGCGGGCTTTTTGTAATATCGGGGAAGAATCGCGTTTCGTTTGCCCGCATGCCGCTCTTTCCCTAGGATACGGGCCATGGAAAAACGAAACGACATACCCTACGGGCCGCAGGGGGATCCCGCGGCCTTTTCGCGCGACGGCCGCTTCGACGGGTCGGATTTTTCAACGGATGCGTCGTACGACGCGCATCTCGTGCCGTCCGACACCCTCGACGGCCTCGACGCCCCGTATTATCCCGACGCGTGCGCGCCGGATGCGCAGGCCTACGCACGCGCCCGTTACGGAGTCGCCGTCAAGGGCGCGAAGCGCAAACGCGCTGCGAAGAGGAGCCCTCTTTGGACGGCGGTGTCGGTGCTCGCCGCGCTCGTTTTGGTCGTGTGCCTGGGAATTCTCGCCGTGATCGGATACGGCTATTGGCACGGCACCAAGGTCTACGACGATATCGCGCAGCAGGCGTTTCCCGAAAAACAGCTCGATGCCTTGGCGGCCTCGACCATCGATTGGGATGCGCTTCTTGCCCAGAACCCCGACACGGTGGGCTGGATCTACATGCCGGGAACGAGCATCGACTATCCGATCGTGCAGGGCGAAACCGACGAGGAATACCTGAAGAAGGATTTCGCGGGCAATACGGGCGGATTGGTGCATAAAGGCGCCATCTTCCTGTCGTCCGACAACGATTCGTCCATGGCCGACCAGAACAATGTCATCTACGGGCACAACATGAACGACGACACGATGTTCGCCCATATCCTGCAGATGGCCGACCAGCAGGCCTTCGATGCCGCCCGCACGTTCTATGTGTTCACGCCTACCCGGAATTACCGCTGCACGACGTACGCGCTCGATGTGGTCGATGCCACGCAGACGTCCCTTCTCCAGTTCTCCTTCGCCGACCAATCGGCGCTGAATGCGTATATGACCTCGCGCGTCGAAGAATCGGTGCCGACGGCGCCTCTGGATATCGATCTGAACGGGGTTTCCAAACTCTTCACGCTTATCACCTGCGGAGACGATTACGCCTCAACGCGCGCGGTGCTTTTCGGGGCTGTGGTGGAATCGGCGGTTCCCGAGAACGTGCCTGCGGCGTAGGCGGAATGTTCTCCTGGTAGCGCATGCGGTCGGGCCCGCGTTCTCCGTTTGGGCCTGCCGCCGCCGCGCCTGCGTCTTGCGTTCGCATGCCATGGCGAACGTGCGCCATAGTTTTCCTATCGAGGCCCATGCCGCTATGGCGGCGCGGGCTTTTCCGTGTCATTATGGGAAAAGGCTGTAAAACGCGACGCGTTTCGTACACGCGGCGGAATGAAAGGGAGACACATGACTCAGGTGACTTATGCCGATGCCGGCGTCGATATCGAAGAGGGCGCTGCTGCCGTAGACGCCATCAAAGACGCGGTGCATTCGACGTATCGCCCCGAGGTGATCGGCGATATCGGAGGCTTCGGCGGCCTGTTTTCCGCCGCCGCCATGAAGGACATGGAAGACCCCATCCTTATTTCCGGCACCGACGGCGTGGGCACCAAGCTCAAAGTCGCCCAGCTGATCGGCAAGCATGATACGGTGGGCATCGATCTGGTGGCCATGTGCGTCAACGACATTCTGGCGTGCGGCGCCGAGCCGTTGTTCTTCCTCGACTACATCGCCATCGGCAAACTGCGCAAAGAGCACGTGGCCGATGTGGTGGGCGGCATCGCCGACGGCTGCCGTCAGGCGGGCTGCGCCCTGATCGGCGGCGAGATGGCCGAGCACCCGGGCGTCATGGATCCCGACGATTACGACCTGTCGGGCTTTTGCGTGGGCGTGGTCGACCGCCCGAAGATGATCGGCCCCGACAACGTGGCATGCGGCGACGTGGTGGTGGGCCTGCGTTCGAGCGGCTTCCATTCCAACGGCTACTCGCTCGTGCGCAAGGTCATGGTGGAGGGCAAAACCGCCGACGACCTGGCTCAGACCGACGAGCGTTTGGACGGCAAGACGATCGGCGAGGCGCTGATCGAACCCACCCGCATCTACGTGAAGCCCGTGCTGTCCTGCCTGCGCGCCCTTCCCGGCGCCGTGCATGCGCTTGCCCATATCACGGGCGGCGGCATGACGGAAAACCTCAACCGCGCGTTGCCGAAACATCTCGATGCGTTGATCGATCCCGCATCGTGGGAGGTTCCCGGCATCACGCAGATGGCCGTCGAGGCAGCGGGCCTTTCCAAAGAGGAAGCGCTCAAGACCTTCAACATGGGCATCGGCATGGCGCTCATCGTGGATGCATCCCAGGTGGATGCCGTGATCGAGCAGCTCGAGGCTTCGGGCGAGAAGCCGTGCGTGATCGGCTCTATCATCGAGGGGTCCGGCCAAGTGGCGTATCCCGCCGAATAAGGTGTCGCCGTCGGAAAACGTTTCCGGCGTGGGGAAGCGAAGCGCCGCATGCGGGCTTCGCTTCCTTTGTTTTCGTGCATGAAGCAAAAAAAGGAAGGAGCGCCATGGCGCTGAAGATCGGTGTTCTCATTTCGGGTTCGGGGTCGAACCTGCAGGCTATCATCGACGAAATCGAAGCAGGCCGTCTCGACGTGGAAATCCGCGTGGTCATTTCGAGCCGCCCCGATGCGTACGGGCTCGTCCGCGCCAAAGAGGCGGGCATCCAGACCATCGCCCTTTCCAAAGACGTGTATGCGGCCGATGCGGAAGCGGCCAACGAGGCCATCGCCACCGAGCTGGTGCATGCGGGATGCGAATACGTGGTTATGGCGGGCTACATGCGCAAGGTGACCGACGCCATCCTCATGGCGTTTCCCGATCGCGTGCTGAACTTGCATCCGGCGCTGCTGCCGTCGTTCAAGGGCGCCCATGCCATCCGCGACGCCTACGAGGCGGGCGTGAAAGTGACGGGCGTTACGGTGCATTTCGCGAATGCGGAATACGACAAGGGCCCCATCGTGGCGCAGCGTGCGGTGGAAATCGCCGAAGACGATACGCTCGATACGCTCGAGGCGAAGATCCACGAGGTGGAGCATGGGCTGTATCCCGAGGTGCTGCAGCTGATCGCCGAAGGCCGCGTGAGCGTGGGCGACGATCGCAAGGTGCATATCGCGTAGCCGCCCGCGTCGGGCGCGTTGCCGGTTTGCCGCGCTTGCGCAATGCTGATATATTCTGAATCAAGGATAAACGGACCCTCGTTGCCGAGGGTCCGTGTGCGAAAGGATTGCTCATGCGTAAAGAAACGCTTCTCGCCCTTGCCGCCGATTTACGCGCGGGGCGCGCCGTCGAGCTGTCGACGGAAGACTTCCCGTGCTTTTCCAAGGAGGCGGCCGAAGCCGACAAGCGCACGTCGCCTGAGGCGCTTGCGCGTATTTCCGCCGCTCTGACGGCCGACGACGCCTGCGTGTTCGAGCGCGCCGCCCGCGCGATCGACGAGGGCGATCTGGCCTGGATCGGCTTCAAGGTGGTCGACGATGCGGCCGCGGCCGTGTCCAACGTCGACAACGAGGTCACGAAGAAATACGGCGATGTGGGAAGCGCCGACGGACGCGACCTGGTGTTTTTCTGCAACGATGCCAAAGAGGCCGTGGCGGCCCGCGCGTATTCGTCCCGCGATTTCTTCCAGATGAAAGACGTCACGCGCGGCCCGTCTATGCATAACGACCAATTCGAGGGGCTCACCTGGACATCGGTGGCGCTGTTCGACCCGGTGAAGGTGTGGCTGCTCGGCGCATCCGACGTGGCGGTTGAGGCCGCCGCGCTCGCCCGCCATGTGGGCTTTCAGGTGGAAGTGGTCGACGACGACGCGTCGTTTCTCAACGAAGAACGCTTCCCCGACGTCAAGCGCACGTTGATCGGCTCGTTCGACGAGCTTGCCGCCATGAGGGCCGACCCCGCCGATTACGTGTGCGTGGTCACGCGCGGCCACATGCACGACCCCGAAGGCTGCGTGTGGGCGAGCGAACAGGGCGTGCATTACGTGGGCATGATGGGATGCAAGGGCAAGAACAGCCGCGTGCACGATTTGTGCCTGGAAGCCGGCATGACCGAGGCGCAGTGGGATGCCGTCAAACGTCCCATCGGTTTGAAATTCGGGGCGAAAACCCCTGCCGAACTGGCCATTTCCATCGTTGCCGAGCTGGTGGACGTGCGTTATAGGCAGCGCTACAGCCAAGAAGCCCGCGACAAGCACGAAAACGGCCTGTGGTAGCCTCGCGGCATCTGCTGCATGGCGGAAAAGAACTCGATTACTGCCGTCGCGAACTGGGGTTGGGCGCTTCGCTTTTGAACCGAAGGCAGGTGAGGAACTATCTGCCGCTGCCCGGCTACGACGGCGTGTTCTACCTGAGCACGAAGCTTCCTACCTATCGCTGCGCGCTCGAAAAGCACCGCGACAAGCTCAAAGGCGCGTAAGGTAGCTCCGAAAAAAAGGGGCAAAGAAAATGCCGCAGCGTTTTGCTGCGGCATTTTCAAAGGAGGGGCAAGCGGGGCGTTCTAAACGGAACGTGCTGCAAGATTTCCTTCGCGAATTGCCTGGGCGATATTGAATGGATGGGCGCAGTCTCCCACAGCGATTACGTCGAACTCTGCCCCCAGTTCATCGGCAAGGGAGGTATTGGGGAGCATGTCATAGCATTCGAGAATGCTGTTGCATTCGATGACTTTTGCTTCTCCGGTCGGCAGGACGATTTCAAGGCCGCTATCGACAATGGATTCGATTTGGGTGTTGTGCCACATGCGAACCCCTTGTGCTTGCAGGTAGGGTACGACGAATGCCCTGACCCACATGGACTGCTCCTTGTCTATAAGCTCTTTCTCGGTTTCGCTTACGATTTGGACGTGCTTGCCTTGCGCGAGCAGGAAAAGAGCGCAATCGATTGCCTGGGCGCCGTCTCCGCAGATGACCACGCTTTCGCCTGTTTCGGCATTTGCCAGGCCTTCAACGCTGAGGATTTTGACGGCGTCCGTTTCCTCCAGGCGTGAATCTCGGGTTCCTCCGACGGCGACGATGATCGCATCGGGCGCTTTTTCGCGAACCAAATCGGCGGTTACTTCGGTTTCTGTAATCACTTCGACGTTGCATACTTCCTGCTGGTGCGACAAGTAGTCGATGAGGTCGCCAAGGCGCTCGTGGCCCCCCTTGAATGGCTGGGCGGTTGCGATGAGGCCGCCGAGGGAGGCTTTCTTTTCATAGAGAGAGACCGCATGCCCACGCATTGCAGCAATGCGAGCCGCTTCCATTCCTGCCGGTCCTGCGCCGATTACCATAACGTTTTTCGGTGTTTCTGCGGTCGGCAAGGCGTATCCTTCGGGCATGACATCGGTATAGGCGTTTTGCGTGACGGCATTCACGCGGCAGAATTCTTTTCCGTCGCTCGAGTAGCCTTTTGGACCGCCTTTGGCATGGCAGTGCATGCAGCGACAGCATGGAGCTATTTCGTCACGTTTGCCTGCCTGGAGCTTGTTGGGGAGGTCGGGGTCGACGGTCAGGGGGCGCGTAATCATGAGATAGTCGACTTCCCCATTGGCGACGGCGTTATTCATCAGGTCGGGAGCGGTGCGGGGATCCATATAGCCTGCGCACGATACGCTTGCCTCGAGGTTTTTCTTGAATTCGGCGCATGCTTTCAGGAGCAGACCGCAGCCTGAGTAACGGCCTTCGACGACTCCTTCGAAATGCCGCGAGAAGTCGGCGCGCGTGCCGAATCCCGTGGTGCCTTCGCACTTGTAGCCTGTGAACATAAGGTCGGGTGCGAATTGCGCGATATGCATTCCCGGCACGGAGAGGCGCAGGTAGAACGAATCGGCGCCTGCGGATTCGAAGGCTTTCGCATTGGCGATGCTTTCTTCGATGGTGAGGAATCCGTCGGTGTTGCCAAGGGCCTGGTCGTTCTCCTCGACGGCATCCATAAGGATTTGCACGGGGTAGTCTTGGCCGCACTTCTCTTTGATTTCTTTGATGATTTCGCAGATGAAGCGGGTTCTGTTTTCGAGGGTGTCGGCACCGTATTCATCGGTGCGCGCGTTCGCGCGTTTCATCATGAAGAACTTGAGAATCTGAGTGGCGGCGCAATGCAGCTCGACAACATCGAATCCCGCGGCTTTGAGTTGGACGGCCAGCTCGACAATTGCGTTCTTGAACCATGCGATATCCTCGAGCGTCATGTCGGTAATCGTCGTGGTGCCCTCCTGAAGCATGCCGACACCGAGTTGGAATCCCGCGTAGGCGCCGTGTTTATGAATACGTTCGGTTACGGGGGCCATTTTTTCGGGGATTTTGCTCATATCGTCGAGAAGCCATCCCGTTGCCTTTTGCTCGAGCGGCTTGTATGACATGAGTTTCGAAATGCTGCTCTCCACGAATACGAGAGAAGCCCCTCCCTTGGCGAAGTTTTCGTAATAGTCGAGGAAATTGGCATTAAGCACATCGCCATCGGGTGCCCAGGTGTCCGATCCCGCAGGGCTTTTTGCAATGCGGTTACGCAATGTGATCGAGCCCATCTGCAAAGGTTCGAACAGTGCTGAAAAGTTATCGCTGCATGTGCTGTAGGTTTCGTCTTGCGGATTCAGTTCGCGTGCTTGCGTTTTTTCGACTTCGTTGTCGCCCTCGGTCGATACGCTCGGGGCGCATCCCGCCAAAGACCCTAATGCGCTGGCGGAACCAACGCCCAATGCCGCCACCGCGGCTGCTCCGAAGAAATTTCGACGCGTGATATCCATATTTCCCCTCCTTGATGTTTCGCGTTTCTTTATCGGAATGCCCCGATCGTAGCCACGTCTAGGCGTTGCGGCATCGCATCAATGCTGGGAAAAGGGGGCCGTTTCGAAACCACATCATTGATGTGGTTAAATAAAAGTGCTGATGGTATTCAATTGCCGTAGTTGATATGGCGAAGTGGGGGACTTCATGCCTTTGGTGAAGACGGGTTGCGGAAAGGACAAAACGATCGCTTTGCTATTGGGCGTACCTTTTGCTTCCGCCATAGCGCTTTCCGTATTTCGCATAGGGGCATGGACTGTATTTCGCGTCGGCCCTGGGGCGGTTGATGGCGGCATTCCGTTTTTTGCTCATGCGGTTCAAGCGCTTGCCATGGTCTTCATAGTGCTTTTCGATAAAAGTGTTTTCTATACAAAGAAGCTTCTTTTCCGCACGCTCTCGATAGCGGCTGTTTTAGGGGCGATGGCGTCTGTTTTGGTCATGGTCCCGTATGCTCCCATTGCGTATATCGGAAGCGCTTTGCATGGTGCGGTGAGCGCTTTTGTCATGATGGGTCTGGGATTTATCTTCTGTTCTTTACCTCCCGCGCGTTCTGCGGTTGGCCTCGCTGCGGCTTTTGCCATCTATGGAGCGTGCACATGGGTCCTTGCTTTCGTTCCGTCGGCCGTTAATGCTGCTATAGCGATTGCTTGCTTCCCCGTTGCCATTCTGTGCCTTTTCGTTGGTTTCGGCAAAGAGGGGGGAATACTTGACCGAAGTGAATCGGGGTCGGTGAGGGGCGCAGGGTTCCCATGGGAAGTTTTTGCCATCTTGCTTATATGCACTATTGCAAGCATGGTTGCTCGAGTGGCTGTTCCCGCCGTCAGCGAGCCGATGTCGTTTTACGGTATTTGCTGGCCGGTTATTATGATCGCTATTTTCCTGCTCTATGGCGTATGGGTTGTTGTTTTGGAGAAGCAGCGTGTCGACGGTTTTTGGATTGTATTTGTCCTGGTGTTTTTCAGCGGACTTCTATGCTGGTCTTCTTTTTCCAGCATAGCTCCCGACTTTTCTGCAAGTTTTTTCAGAGCGACAAGGGAGTGTCTGATGCTGTT
Source organism: uncultured Slackia sp. (assembly GCA_900553775.1). Taxonomy (GTDB): domain Bacteria; phylum Actinomycetota; class Coriobacteriia; order Coriobacteriales; family Eggerthellaceae; genus Slackia. The sequence continues at coordinate 7,797 of USEZ01000012.1, forward strand.
TTGCTGGATTGTCGTCGCTGAAGTCGCTTATTCCAGAGACATGCCGAGAATCGCTTTTTTCGGTATTTCGACACTGATTCTTTTGTCAATTCCCACGGTCGGTCTATCGGCGATGGAATGGTTGGCGCCTGAATGGGGCGGGGTGCTTCAGCGTAATGGGGCCGTTTTCGCAACGACGGCGGTTTCGTTTCTTCTCGTTGTTGCCGCCTTGGCGTTGGTGGCCAAGCGGTCAATGGGGTCTGTTGGCTCGGAGAGTTCAAAAGTCGATACTGGCGAAATGGCCATAGATGTGCTTTGCAAACGCTTCGACCTCACGAATCGCGAGAGAGAAGTCGTTGCATTGTTGGCGAAGGGGTACACGCTGCCATCGATAGCGGAAAACCTCTGCATTTCTCTCGATACCGTTCGGTCTCATTCGAAGAATATCTATCGGAAGATCGGGGTTCACAAGAAGCAGGCTCTCATCGAATTGCTTGATGAGATAAGAGATGAAGGCAGATGATGAGCTGCCCGCCGCTCGTCCTTTCGCGAAGGCTGCCGTTTCGGACGGAGCTTTTCGCAGCGGGTAGGTTTTCGCTTTTCCCCGATGCACGACATATTGTGGCGATTCGCGGCAATTCGCCGAACGAAGCCGCCCGTCGCGGCGCGTGCGGCACGACGGCGTTACTATAAGGCCGTTGCGATTGCAGCAGCTATGGCTGACGTCTCACAGGAAGGAAAAGCAGGATGAGCAATCCTCAGGTCAAGCGAGCGCTCATGTCGGTTACCGACAAAACCGGCATCGTGGAGTTCGCCCGCGCGCTTCATGAAGAATTCGGCGTGGAAATCGTATCGACGGGCGGCACCGCCAAGGTCATCGAGGCCGCCGGCATTCCCGTGCGTCCGATCGACGATTTGACCGGGTTCCCCGAGATGATGGACGGCCGTGTGAAAACCCTGCATCCCAAGGTGCACGGCGGCCTGCTTGCCAAGCGCGACAATCCCGAACACATGCGCCAGGCCGAAGAGCACGGCATCGGCATGATCGACATGGTGGTCGTCAACCTCTATGCCTTCGAGAAAACCGTCGAGTCGGGTGCGGAATTCGGCACCTGCATCGAGAATATCGACATCGGCGGTCCGTCTATGCTGCGCTCCGCCGCGAAGAACTTCGAAAGCGTGGCCGTAGTCACCGAGCCTGAGCGCTATGACGCGATTCTCGAGGAGATGCGCGCCAACGACGGCGCCACCACGCGCGAGACCCGCGTGGCGCTCGCCCTCAAAGTGTTCCAGACCACCAACGCCTACGACGGCGCTATCGCCCGTTGGCTGGGCGGCCAGCTGGGCGAGTCTGCCGATCTCTATCCCGAGCAGCGCGACCTGCATCTGGTGAAGCAGCAGGATCTGCGCTACGGCGAGAATCCGCACCAGAGCGCCATATATTACCGCATGCCCGAGTTCGCCACGGAGCATTCGCTGGTCAACGCCGAGCAGCTCAACGGCAAAGAGCTTTCCTACAACAACATCCTCGACACCGACGCCTGCTGGGCGATCGCGCGCGAGTTCGACGAGCCCGCCGTGGTCATTCTGAAGCATCAGAACCCCTGCGGCTCCGCTACCGCCGCCACGGTGGAAGAAGCCTACGACAAGGCCTTCGCGTGCGATCCGAAAAGCGCATTCGGCGGCATCATCGCCGCGAACGTGGAAGTGTCGCTTGCCATGGTGGAGCATATCAACGAGAACAAGCAGTTCGTCGAGGTGCTGATCGCGCCTTCGTACGAGCCTGCCGCGCTCGAGCTTTTGCAGCAGAAGAAGAACCTGCGCGTCCTGCGCACGGGCGGCGTGGATGCGCCTGCCGCGGTGGAATTCCGCACCGTGGACGGCGGCATGCTGGCCCAGCGCGTCGATTGCGTGAACGAAAAGCCCGCGGATTTCACCGTTCCCACCAAACGCAAGCCCACCGACGAAGAGATGCACGAGCTTCTGTTCGCGTGGAAGGTGTGCAAGGGCGTGAAGTCCAACGCCATCCTTGTGTCGAAAGACCATGCGGGCATCGGCATGGGTCCCGGCCAGCCGAACCGCGTCGATTCCGCCAAGCTCGCCTGCGAGCGCGCGCATGAGGCGTGCGAGCGCATGGGCGTTGCGGCCGACGGCCTGGTGTGCGCTTCCGATGCGTTCTTCCCGTTCCGCGACGGCGTGGACCAGCTGGCAAGCTACGGCATCACCGCCGTCATCCAGCCGGGCGGTTCGGTGCGCGACGAAGAGGTCATCCAGGCGTGCGACGAGCACGGCATCGCCATGGTGTTCACCGGGCATCGCCACTTCCGCCACTAGGCGTTTCGTCGGTCCTTCCGGCCGACGGAGCGGCTAAGACGCTCTCGCCCTTGTCCGCTCGTTTCGAGCGTCGCATGCTGCGACGATCTTTCTCGGCATTCCGAGGGCGGCCGGAAGGGCGGCGTGTTCGCTTGAACGCGAAGCCCTGCTCTTTCGCGCTGCGGCTTCAAGATGAAAAGGCCACTCGCCGGCCGGCGAGTGGCCTTTGTCGTGCGGTGCGACCATAGTGCCGGGCGTGCTCGGCCCGGGCCGAGCCGCCGGCTTTCGGGATCGGGCAGCGTTCGCCCGTCTGCTTTCCCGGTTCGTGCGACCATGTTGCACGGGCGTCGGGTCGGTCGTGCGTTCGCCTGACCCGATCGCGCTTAGTGCCCTGCGCCCTGCATCATGAGCGCGGCGTGGGGCAGCACGTTGGCGATTGCGTCCCAGTTCTCGCGGGCGGCCTTTTCGCTGCCGGGAAGGTTGATCACCACGCTGCCGTCGCGTTCCATGCATACGGCGCGGGACAGCATCGCGCGCGGGGTGATGCGCATCCCGTAGGCGCGCATGGCCTCGGCGATGCCGGGTATATCGCGCTTGCATACGTCGATGGTGGCCTCGGGCGTGACATCGCGCGCGGAAAGGCCGCTGCCGCCGCAGGTCAGGACGAAATCGGCATGCAGGTCGTCGATGGCGTGCAGGATCGCTCCCGAGATGAAGGGGCGCTCGTCTTCCACCACCACGCGTTCGAGGCAGGTCCACCCGCGTTCGGCGATGAGGGCTTCGAGCGCCGCGCCGGCGGAATCGGTTTCGAGCGTGCGCGTGTCGGAGCAGGTGATGATGGCGAAGGTGGGAACGGGTTCGCGGTATGCTTCGGTCATGGGAATCCTTTCGCTTACAGCACGGTTTCTTCGGGGGCGTCGAGCAGGATGCACTCTACCATGTCGCCTTCATGCACGGGGTCGAGGCCTTCGGGCATGATAGCGACGCAGTTGCTTTTCTGGATGACGCCGAACAGGCCCGAGCTCTGGTTTTTCGCAGGTGTCACCTCAAGCGTTCCGTCGGCGCCGCGGCGGATCGTCGCGCGCGAGAAGATGCGGCGCGGATCTTTCTTCTTCTTCGATACGGTGATGCGGGCCCGAATATGCGGATGCTCGAGGGCCGTATAGCCCTGCATCGCGCGCAGCGCCGGACGGATGAGCAGCGAGAACCCCATATAGGCCGCCGCCGGGTTGCCGGGCAGGCCGAAAACGGGCGTGCCGTTCACGATGCCGAACGTCTGCGCCTTGCCGGGGCGCATGTTCACCGTGGTCATATGCAGCGTGCCGAGACGCTCGACGACGGGCTTGATGAAGTCGAAATCGCCGTTCGAGGCGCCGCCGGTGGTGACGACGAAATCGTATGTCTTCGTCGCGCGCTCGACCGTCTCGGCGAGCAGGTCCTCGTCGTCGGCGACGATCGGCAATATGTCGCATTCGGCGCCCGCATCGCGTGCGCATGCGGCCATGGCGTAACCGTTGGAGTTGCGGATATGGCCCGGCCCCGGTTTCGCGGGCGGCTCGACCAGCTCGCTGCCGATGGGGATGATGGCGACGAGCGGGCGGCGATGCACGGCGGCCTCGGTCGCGCCGCAGCCGGCGAGAAAACCCGCGCCGGCGGGATGGATGACTTCTCCGGCGTGCAGTACGATTTCGCCCTCGCGCGCCTCTTCGCCCGCGCCGCGCACGTTGTCGCCCGGTTTCGCGGGCGCGGCGAAGCGCACGCGGCTGCCCGTTTTGCCGTCGCCCGCGACGGTTTCCACGATTTCGTATTTGACCACGGCGTCGGCATCGGCCGGAAGGGCGGCGCCCGTCATGATGCGCACGCATTGCCCGGCTTCGATCGGCCCTTCGTAGGTGCTGCCGGCGGGAACGTCGGCGATGACGTCGAGTTCTGCGGAGGCGTCGTCCGACGCTTTCGCAAGATCGGCGCTTCGCACGGCGAAGCCGTCCATGGCGGCGTGGGCGAAGGGGCTTACGTCCATATCGCTTTCAACATCGGCGGCGGCCACGCGCCCGAGCGCATCGAGCAGCGGGACGGTTTCGGCGGGCAGGGGCTTGATATGGGAAAGCACGAGTTCGCGCGCTTCTTCGAGCGATATCATCGAGGGAATGTCGGTCATGGAAGATCCTTTCTCCCGGTCGTCATGGGCACGGGGTTTGCAATCGGGGCGCCGGTCTCCGGGCGCGCCTGCGCATGGCGGGGCGCATCGGTTTGGCCGTGCAATCAGTAGGCGTCTTGCGGGCGCGTATCCCAGGAGATGAATGCCCAGGAAACCACGCGTAGCACATCGAGGCACAAAAGGCCTTCGGGCATGCCTTTCTTGTCGGGCTTGCCGGCGTCGGGGTTTTCGACGATGTGCTCTTCGAGCCAGGCGGAAAGGCGCCCGTAGGCGGCGTCGCGCTCGGCATCGGTCAAAGGGGTTCCGCAGCGGTCAATCATGCGCGAGAAATCGGCCAGGGCCTCGGCGTGCGAATCGAACGTGTCTTTGCGCGTGGAATATATATAGTCGATCGTGGGCTCGAACCCTTTTTGCGCCAGGATGCCGAAGGCGTACAGGTAGTCTTTCGTGGAGGCCGCCGGCACGCCGATGGCGGAAAGGATGCGGCTGTCCACGTAAGGGGCCGCGCCCGTGGTCATGGTGATGCAGCATTTGCGCCGCGCGATGCGCGTGAGCTTGTCGAGCGATTCGTCGAGGCGCGGCACCGCCATCGAGCGCGAGGCGATGGCCACGTCTACCATGTCGTCTTCAACTCCGAACGCCGACCAATCGTCTTCCCAGCTCATCTTGAAGGCGTCGATCGTGTCCACATCGTGCATCCGCGCGTTTTCGGCGAGCTTTTCGAGCATGCCCTCGCTGAAGTCGGCGGCATGGACGGCGCATCCGCGCTTTGCCAGCATGATGGCGAGCGTTCCCGTGCCGCATCCCATGTCGAACACCGATTCGCCGTCGTAGATGCCCGCCAGCCTGAGGAAGTCGTGCGCATAGGCGTTTTTGGCGTCTTTGTTGTCATAGCGCGCCGAGCGCTTGTTCCATCCGTGCGCATCGTTGGGTTTCGGGCGCGTGCGCTGCACGAGCTCCCATTCTTTTTCGAAATCGATCATAGATCCCTCCCGCATCGGCGTCGCGCCCGCGTTTCGTCCGCCGCCTGCGTTGCGGCGCGTGCCTGCGCGGCCGCCTTCCTGCATGTGTCGCGGCATGCGCGTCGGCGTATGCCGCCCGGTATCCGACGCCATTATTCTCGAACATGATAACGCGAAGGACCCGCCCATGCGACACCGGAGCGCTTCCGGCGCGCGGGCTTTTCGCACCCGCAGCCCCGCCGTATCGTCCGGGCCTGTCGCGGCGCGCGGCTCGGGCGATACGGGCACGCCATGCGGCGTTGCGGCCTTGCGTCGCGCGTGCGGGTTCGGCGTGCCTGCGGCGGGTTTCGCACGCAGCAGGAAGAGCATGCATAAACTTTCTTTGTTATGCATCTGTCTAAATGTGAAGTTCATGTGATGCCGTATTCCATGCATAGTCGGGTATTTTTTAAACGATTGTGCCTTCGATATGCCTAAAAAAGAATTTATTGTTGTTTTTATTCACTATAAAGAATGAAACAAAACAAGGCGCCCCGATGCGCAGACAAGGATGCACCGAGGCAGGACGCTTTCGTCCGCGTGCGAAAAGCCTGGTGCCGAGCATGGTACAATCGATAAGCTTATAGGTGTTTTCGGCCGGCGCCGCATGAGGCGGCGGCGGCCGCGGCTCGAACGAAAGGGAAGGAACCTATGCAACCTCGCGAGGAACTGACGCAGCTTATCGGCGCTGCGCTGGACGCGGCTATCGCATCCGGAACGCTTCAGATGGAAAACGCTCCCGAAATCACGCTCGAGCGACCCCGAGACGAGGGCCATGGCGACTGGGCCTGCACGGCCGCGATGCGTTGCGCGAAGCTCGCGAAAAAGAATCCTCGCGAAATCGCCCAGATCATCGTGGACGCCCTGCCCGAGAACACCCTGGTGAACAAGGTCGAGATCGCAGGTCCCGGCTTCATCAACTTCTACCTGAACGACAACGCGCTGCAAGACGTGGTGACCAAGGTGCGCTCCGAAAAGGGCGATTACGGCCGCGGCACCGTGCCCGAGGGCAAGCGCAAGATCAACATCGAGTACATCTCCGCCAATCCCACCGGCCCCATGCACGTGGGCCACGGCCGCTGGGCCGCGCTGGGTTCGGCCACCGCGAACCTCATGCGCCATGCGGGCTATGACGTGTTCGAGGAGTTCTACATCAACGATCACGGCGTGCAGATGGACAAGTTCGGCCTGTCGATCGCCGCGCGCTATCTGCAGCAGCTCGGCCATGAAGACGCCGAGGTGCCCGAGGGCGGCTACAACGGCCTGTACGTCAACGACATCGCGAAAGAAATCATCGACCGCGACGGCGACAAGTGGGTAAACGCCGACGAGCACGAGCGCATGGTGGAATTCCGCGAGTACGGCTACGCCTACATCATGAAGATGTTCCGCGACATCACCACCCGCTTCGGCAACCACTTCGAGCGTTGGCAGTCCGAGCGCGAGATGTATATTCCCTCCGATGAGTTCGACGGCAAAAGCCCGTTCGACTACTGCTTGGGCAACCTGCGCGACCAGGGCGACATCTACGACGCCGACGACGCCGTGTGGTTCCGTTCGTCCAAATACGGCGACGAGAAAGACCGCGTGATCCGCAAGGCCGACGGCGATTACACGTACTTCGCTTCCGACGTGGCCTATCACTACTGGAAGAAGATGCGCGGCTTCGACCACCTGATCAACATCTGGGGCGCCGACCATCACGGCTACATCGCCCGCGTGGCCGCCGTTCTGTCCGCCATGGGATACCCCGGCGCGCTTGAAATCATGCTCGGCCAGCTGGTGAACCTATTCCGCGACGGCAAGCCCGTGCGCATGTCCAAGCGTACCGGCGAGATGATCACCTTCGAAGAGCTCATCGACGAGGTGGGCATCGACGCCACGCGCTACTACATGCTGAGCCGTTCGAGCGAGCAGCCGATCGACTTCGACATCGACGTGGCCAAGAAGCAGGATTCCTCCAACCCGGTGTACTACGACCAGTATGCGCATGCCCGTATCTGCAAGCTGCTGCGCGACGCTTCCGGCCACTCGGGCGAAGACAACCTGGACATGGACGCCGTGGCTGCCGAGTGCATTCCGACCGATGTCGATCTGAGCGTGCTCACCGATCCGTCCGAGTTCGCCCTCATGCGCAAGATGAGCGAGTTCGGCGACCTGATCGCGCTGGCCGCCCGCGACCGCGCCCCGTTCCGTCTGACGCACTACGCGCAAGATCTTGCCAGCCTGTTCCATCAGTTCTATACGAACTGCCCGGTGCTCAAGGCCGAAGACGAGAAGGTCAAGCAGGCGCGTCTGGCCCTGTGCGACGCCACGCGCATCGTGCTGTCCACGACGCTCGGCATCCTGGGCATCTCTTCGCCGCAGCGCATGTAGCGCGTGCCGCTTTCACCTTGCGGCGAAAAGACGGCAGGGCTGCCGGCGCGGAATTCTTTCCTTATCGCGAGAAAGGGCGAACCCTTCGGGGTTCGCCCTTTTTTGTCGCCCGCAGGCCCTTCGGCCGATGCGCTTGCATTTCCTCTTGACGGATGCGCGGCGCATCCGGAACCGTAAGCCGAAAAGCCGCGATGCCTGCCGACGGGGCGGATGGCGCGAGGCGGGGCGGCGCTGCGGATATGTCGATACGGAGGCGTGCGATGAAGCTGATCGAGCTCGATAAAGAAAACTTCGATGCGCTGGTGACCGAGGCCGACCGCCCGGTGCTGGTGGAGTTCTTCAGCCCGGGATGCGGGCCGTGCCATGCGCTTGCGACCGTGCTCGAAGCGGCGGCCGACATGCATTCGAACGTGCGCTTCGCCGCGATGGATACCGTGCGCTTTCCCGATGTCGCCTGGGCGTTTGACGTGGCGGCCGCGCCTACGACGCTTCTGTTCGAGGGCGGCCGGCGCATCGATGCCGTCACGGGATACGTGCCGCGCGAACGCATCGAGGAGATGCTGGCGGCCGTCGAACAGGAAGGCGCCCGATAGGGCTTTTTGTCGAGAAGGGGTCATGCCGACCGGCGGCAATGCGGGTTTGATCGCACGCCGTTCTATTCGCGTCGCTCGGCGCCTTTCGCGTCCGCAAGGCCGAGCACGATATCGATCATATCCTGGCGGTCGCGCACGCCGAGTTTCGTGTAGATGTGCGCCACATGGGATTTCACGGTGTTTTCCGCCAACACGAGCTCTTCTTGGATATAGGTGCGCGTGCGTCCTTGGGCGAGCAGCACGAGTACTTCGCTTTCGCGCGGCGAGAGCTTGTATGCCTCGGCCACTTCGGCGCAGCGCCTTGCAAGCGCATCGGTCACGACGGCGGCGGCATCGCTTCCGTTCTCTTTTGCCGCATGCTCGCGCTTGCTCCATCCGAAACGCATCGAGGCGATGGTAAGCGCGTAGATGACGACGATCACGATGAGGTTTTCCACGGCGGCGGCGTTGCCGAGGAAAAGCACCCATGCGATCGACCCCGCGGCGTAAAGCGCCGTGGCGCCGCCGATGATGCGATACGAGGGAATGGCCGACGCGTCGAGCAGGATCGCCACCACCGCCCAGAACATGGAATGCGAGAACGAATCGTTGAGGCGCATGAGCGTGTCGAGCAGGGCGGGATCGGCGCGGGTGTCGCCCGCGAGAATCATCGAAACCGAAAGCGTGAGGATGATCACGAGAAACGACGGCTGGAAGCGCAGATGCAGCGCCCATTGCGCCGTGCGGCCGAGCGCCAGGTAGGCGAAGGCGGCAAGCGCCGCGGAATAGGCGAGCCACAAGCCGGCGTTCGAGGTCATGGACGGCTCGTCGAAGCCGTCGAGGTGCCCTTCGCCCCATAGCCCCACGAAGCTCAAGCCTCGCACCGTGGCCAGAAGCAGCGACGCCGCCGCCATGAGGATGAACGCGTTGCGCAGATCGCTTCGCTCGCTGAGCTGGGCGGCGCTGCGCGGACGGCTGGGAACGCCGAACACGGTGCGCCCTCCTTTTTCGCGGGCGCGCTGTTTGAGTGCGGCGTGGCGGGAGAACTGGAACAGCGCCGCGGAAAGGAGCGGCAGTACCACCACCACGGAAAGCTGCGCTTTCGGATCGAGGGCGTGCTCGATGCCTGCGACCAGCACGGGCTCCACGATCAGCGACGCGGTCAAGCAGGCGATCGTGCAGCCGAAGCTCTGCGTGCGCGCGAGCAGCAGCACGAAGCGCGCGGTCAGCCAGAAGTACCCCACGCCGAACAGCAGCAGGCCGCCCACGGCGAGCGCGATCGGCGGGAAGGCGTCCTGGCTCGATGCGATCGCGAAACACGCCGTTCCGATGCAGGCGGTAAGCGCCACGGCCGGCCACAGCGATGCGTCTTTCTCGCGCATCTTCTGAGGGAATGCTGCGAATACGAGGCTCATGGCGAGAATGCCCGCGAGGAAGAACGCGCGCGGGTTCACGGGTATGCCGAGGCTCGCGAGAGCGTCGGTGAAGCCGGGCGTGTGTCCTGCGACCGTGCACCAGGTAAGGTTCACGGTCAGGCCGACGGCGGCGAAGACCGCGCAAAGGCCGGCATCTTTCAGCGATGCGAGCATTCCCCCTCCTTGAGATTTTTCCTGCGAGGCCCGCGGCGTCGGCATGCGGCGCCGTGCGTATCGCGGGCTTTCGATGTCGTTGCATTGTCGGCGAAAACGGCGCGTCTGTCTATGCGCGCCGTTTCCGCCGCAGCTCGAAAAGGCGCGGCACATGGCATCAACCAAAAAGGGCTATGCCTTCTATCAGGCATTTAGCGCGGATGTGTTGATGCGCGCGCGTGGATTCGGGCGCTACGTTGCTTGTGCAAGGCGGGCGCAGAATGGCCCGGAGGGAATGCGACGGCGGGCTGTTTCGAAGAAACGCGACGGCCGGATCGTCGCGAAAACAGAAGAAGGGGGAATGATGAAGAAGGTGACGAAGCGCGCCGCTACGGTCACAGGCATCGCGGCCGTGCTCGCGGCGTCGGCGCTCATGGTGCCTGCCTTCGCGGTCGATTCGGCCTCTACCGCGGCAGAGATCGTGCGCGGCGGCGAACCCGACGGCGACGTGCAGTATCCCGGCAAGGAATACATCATCGAGAACTACGAGAAGTGGGACCAGATCGCCGAAGACTACGCGCCCGAGGTGCGTCAGCTTCCCAACGGCAAGCTCGTGCAGCGCACGCCGAGCGAGTACGAGTGCCCGCATTGGATGCAGCAAAGCTGGACCATTTCGTACAACACGTACTATCTCGATGCCGACAAGAAGGGCTGCAATTCCTGCCATGCCGACTTGAACGAGACGGTCATGAACATGGACTACCGCCATGCGGTGCTGCCCAACGACGATCTTGAGACCTACAGCGATGTGAACCAGTGCATCACCTGCCATCGCGACAACGGCGACGAGTTCGGCCGCCTGATGCACGGCATCCACTTCAACAGCCGCAATTCCGAGAAGTTCAAGGAAAGCTTCGACGGCACGTGCGATTCGTGCCATAGCGCCACGGGCGACGGCGAAGGCCTGCAGCTGTGGGACAACGTGAAGTACAAGGCGCTCGGCGATAGCATCACCACGGTTGAAAACGTCGAGGGAAATTTCGACTTCACGCAGGATAAGACCCAGAGCATGGACGAGCTGTACAGCTACGACTTCGTGCACGGCTACTACGACCACATGCGCTACGCCATGAGCGATGCGGCCCTCGACCAGGAGCTTCCGCAGTCTATGATGGACGAGTGGGAGATCACGATCGAAGGCAACGTGCCTAACCCCTACACCGCCAAGCTCGTCGATCTGATCGCCGAGGCCGAAGAGGCGGGCGTCGTGGTGACCAAGCAGTCCAAGATGGTCTGCGAGCTCAACCCCACGGGCGGCGGCGGCATCGGCCAGACCGAAATCACGGGCATTCCCGTGAGCTGGCTGATCGAGCGTGCCGGCGGCATGACCGAGGGCACAAACTCCATCCGCTGCGTGCGCGCCGACGGCTCCTCGAAAAACGGCATCGACGTGTCCAAGCTCGGCGACGAGTACCTGGTGTACAAGATGGGCGGCGAATATCTGGACGCCCGTCGCGGCTTCCCGTGCCTGAACTGGGTCGAAGGCTATGACGCCCAGGTGTTCAGCAAGCAGCCTTCCGGCTACATCGTTTCCTCCGACGTGATGGACGAGCGCGTGTGCGGCCAGGTGAACCAGGAAGACGCCCATGTGAACCGTCCGAACGCCACGATCTGCGGCACGCCCGAGGGCGTGATCATCGAGACGGGCAAGCCCTACACCTTCCAGGGCTATGTGGACGCGTTCGACCACAAGGTCAAGACCATCGAGTTCTCCATGGACCACGGCGAGACGTGGACCTCCTACGATCTGGGCGACACCGATGTGAACCGCTGGATCTGGTGGACCTTCGAGTGGACTCCGCCTGAGCATGGCGCCTACTGCCTGAGCGTGCGCGCCACCACCGAAGAGGGCGAGACGAGCTATCGCGAGCACGAGGTCATGGTGAACGCCATGGACGAGCTGCCTTCCGAGGACAAGGTCGTCAAAGCGGGCGGCCCCGATTCCGACCTGCCCCTGATGTTCTCGACCGGCCTTGAGAACGAGGAATAGACACGAAGGAGCGTTTTTTTATGAATAAGAAGAAAGCAATGGCTGCAGGCGCGGCTGGAGGCGCCCTTCTGCTGGGAATGACCGGCGTCGCGGTTGCGGCGGGCGGCCCTACGATCCTCGGCGGCACGGATGCGCCCGAAGGCGCCACCCACGAGAACAACGGCTACACGATCGATTCCCACACGTTGCAGCTCGAAGAGAGCGGCTACGTCAAGGTTGCCGATAAAGAAGGACGCTTCTTCTTCAACCAAGACGGCGTTACCCCCAACGACGAGCTGTTCAACGTGTTCGGCACGGCGATCACCTCGATGTGCTCGAAGCCTGCCAACGAGCTTGTGGCGGGCGAGCCCGCCGAAGGCGTGGCCACCTACTACATCAACGTGGGCGGCAATATCAAGGAAAGCTTCTCGGTGAACCTCGAAGACATGGAGGATCGGTCCGAGGAGCAGACCATGGTGTGCTCGTGCGCCACGGGCGCTCCGTTCGGCCAGGCCGCCGTGGTGGGCGTGCCGCTGGCGGCCGTGGTGGACATGGCCGAGCTCGAAGACGGCGTGAACACCGTGACGGCGTACGGCGCCGACGGCTTCGGCCAGGCATTGCCCCTGCAGTACTGCCTCGACCGCGATGCGCTTCTGGTATACGAGGTCAACGGCGAGAAGCTGCAGAACGAGAACGGCCCGTCGGCCCAGCTGTGGATGCCCGAGACGGTTGCGCGCTACTTCACGCGCAACGTGGTGGACATCAAGCTGACCGCCGAGGCGACCGAGCCCGACGTGCAGTCGGTCGATCCCGCGTATCGCAACAAGATCGAGATCATGAACAGCGCCGACGGCTGCGTGTTCTTCGCCGGCAACGCGATCACGTTCGAGGGCGTGGCCGACGATCTGGGCAGCGCCATCGAGGCCATCGAGTTCTCCTTCGACGGCGGCGAAACCTGGACTGAGTGCGCCACGGAGGGCGCGACCGCCGATAAATGGGTGAACTGGCAGTTCGAGACGTCGTTCGAAGAAGCGGGCGAGTATCAGCTTACCGTGCGCGCCCGCACGGCCGACGGCGTGGTGTCGCCGCTCGAGGCGAGCCTTTCGTTCGAAGTGATCTAGCGCTTCGACGCGGTCCTTTCCGAAGCGCGGGTGCGAATCGCGCGGCGGCGCCGTGTCGCTCTTCGGGCGCCGTCGCGCCCGCGCCCGCAAAGGCGCCTTGGGCGCCTGCGGCGACGACCCCTCCTTCGTCGCCGCGGTGATGGTTGCGGCCCCTTGCGCCAATATGGTGCAAGGGGCCGCTTTGCGTTCTTTAGGCGGGCGAGGGCATGCCGTTGGCGCACCCCTCCCTTGAGCGTTTGCATGAAGAAAGGGAGCGAACGGCATCACGCCGCGTTCGCTCCCTTTTCGCATATGAAGCGCTGTGCGAGGATGCGTGCGGCGCGGGTTTATTCCCCGCTCATGCGGTCGATGAGCTCTTGGCGGGAATGCAGGCCGGTTTTCGCGTAGACGTGCTTGATGTGCACGCGCACGGTGGAAGGCGTGATGCACAGCTCCTCGGCGATCGCCTGCTGCGTTTTGCCCAAGGCGTAAAGCGCCACCACTTCCGCTTCGCGGTCGGACAGGCCGCATGCATCCTGCAGTTTCGCCACGTCGTGGCGCACCAGCTCTTTGCGCATCGACTCGCCGCTTGCCTGCGTGTCTTTCAGACCGAGCAGCTTTTCGAGACGCTTCGTGCTTTCCTGCGCGGCGTCGTTGTCGCTGTAGGCGGTTTTGAGCAGCCTGAAAAAGAGGAACTGGGTCGATGCCAGGATCAGCGCGCCCGCCAGCGCGGTCAGAAGCAGCGGGTCGCTCAGAAGCGGCTCGGCGAACTGCCCGACGGCGATCTGCACGAACGCGCGCGGCACGAGATAGGCAAGCCAGCCCGCCATTCCGTAGAAGAAGGGGTCTTTGGACCCATAATGGGAAAACGCCGTGATGAGATACCACACCAGGCCCGTCATGACGGCGCTTAGCGTGGTGGAAAGCGCCGCGCCGATCGACAGGCGCTCGGGAAAGGCCGCGTAGAACAGAAGCGCGGTGATGCCGAGGCCTTGCATGAGGATTCAGATGCCGGTGGTCATCATGGTGCGCGGACGTCGCACGGCGCACACGGCGATACCCACGGTGACGGCGGTGGTCACGACGACGTAGCCGGCGCCCGGCAGGGAAACCCCGCCTTCGGCGAAGCGGAAGGGCGAGCCTTCGATCACGCCCATGGCCAGCGAAAGCGCGAACACACTGACCGTCATGGTGAGAAAAAGCCGCGGGGTGTCGGTTTTGGCGCTTTCGAACCCGAAATACCCGGTGTTCGGCTCTTCGGCGAGGCGCGCGAACGGGTCGCGCTTGTGGATAGAGAGCGCAAGCGGCGCCTGCAGCACGGCGAGCATGCCGGCGATCAGGCAGGCGTCGGCCGGCGGCACGAGGACGAAGGCGTACACGACCGGCTGCGCCACGCTGAGCGCGCCGAACGTCGTCAGGACGGCGGCGATCGCCGAGGCCGCCTTCATATGCCGCAGCCAGATGAGGATGGCGATCCAGCTGGAAAACGATGCGACGGCCGAAAGGGCGATGGAGGCCGCAGGCGTCGCCGACCCGTCGATCGCGATGGAGCCGAGCGCCATGATGGAGGCGCTCTGCACGATGATGGCGATGAAAAACGCCGCATCGACGGCCTTTTCGGAAAGCGGCTCGCGCGTTTTGGAAAGCACGCCCATGGCGATAAGCATGGGCACGGCGGCGATGCAGGTTCCCAGGCCGCTGCGCAACGCCTCGAAGCCGTTCGTCAGGCCGCTGAATCCGGCCACCATCATGGCGGTGTGGGAAAGGGCGAGCCCGATAACGATGGGCGTAAGCGCGATAGAGGATTTCAGGGTTTCGCGGCGCGGCGCCGATGCCTGCATGGCCTTTCTCCCTCCTGCGATGCGGCCGGTGCGGTCGGTCGACCAGTATAGCAATTGCCGCTTTTCGCGGCCTCGTATGGAGCCTTGTTCGGAATCATTTTAGAAAACTCCAGTTCAGCGTCATACCCCTTAAGGGGGTATCGGGAATATTTCCCTTTAAAAGGGCATGCGTGCGGCGGTTGCGCGCATCCATAATGCGCTTGCGCCGCATCGGCGGGCGGGCTATCCGCCGCAACGCCGCAGGCGGCGCATGATAGGCAACCGACAACGCAAGAGGGGGACCGACTTATGCCGGATAATGCTCTTACGAGGCGTTCGTTTCTCGCGGCCGGCGCCGCGGTAGGCGCCGCGGCCGCGATCGGCGGCACCGGCGCCTTCGTCGCGCGCGACGAAGCGTTCGCTTGGGGCGAAGACCATGTGGTGGAATACGTCGCCACGGTATGCGACGGATGCGGCAACAAGTGCGGCATGGGAACGTGGACGCAGGACGGCGCGCTGTGGCGCTTCATGGGCCTTGGGAACCATCCGTTCACACGCGGGCATCTGTGCGTTCGCGGCCTGGGCTACACCGCCTCGGCCTATTCCGAAGACCGCATCGTCGAGCCGATGAAAAACGACGGCCAGGGCAACTTCTCCGCCGTTTCGTGGGACGAGGCGCTTGCCGACATCGCCGCCCGCATCAAAG
Organism: uncultured Slackia sp.; assembly: GCA_900553775.1. Taxonomy (GTDB): domain Bacteria; phylum Actinomycetota; class Coriobacteriia; order Coriobacteriales; family Eggerthellaceae; genus Slackia. The sequence goes on from USEZ01000012.1 coordinate 23,419, forward strand.
AGGCCGACCCGACGCGCATCGCGATGTTCCAGGACGGCCGCGCCACCGACCAGTACTACACGCAGCGTTTCATGAACGCGCTCGGATCGGCGAACTACTACACCGATACCGTGCTTTCCGATATGGACATCCTCACGGGCATCACCAATATTCTGGGCGTGTTTCCCGCGCCGCATGCCGAGGCGTCGAAATACATCGTGCTGCTCGACAAGAGCTATTACGAGGGCGTGCGTCCGGCGGAAACCGAGGAAATCATCCACGTGCGCGAAAACGGCGGCCGCGTGGTCGTGGTCGACCCGCGCCTTCCCAACATCGGCGCGCTGGCCGACGAGTGGGTGTGCGTGCGTCCCGGCTTCGAGCTGGCGTTTCTTCTGGGCGTGATGGGCCATCTGCTCAACAACGACCTCTACGACAAGGCGTTCGTCGAAGCCAACGGCAAAGGCTTCGCGCAGTTCGCCGAAAGCGTGCGCGCATACGACGCCGCCTGGGCGAGCGAGAAGACGGGTATTCCCGAGGAGAAGATCGTCGAAATCGCCGAGGGCCTGGCCGCCGCCGCGCCGCATTGCTATGTGGACATGCAGTGGGCGGGCACCGTGGGCAGCGGCTATCGCAACAGCGCCGAAACCGTGCGCTGCATCATGCTGCTCAACGCGATGCTCGGCAACTTCAACCAGGAAGGCGGCTGGGTGTTCCCGCTCGGCCCCTGGGTCGACGACAGCGCGTTCGACCCGACGGCGTTCAAGCCGGTGGGCTATCCGCAGAACTACGCCATCGGCGCCGGCGCGCACCCGCTCGCCTATATGTATGCCAATGACTGCCAGGCCGCCTTGTCCGCCGCAGCCGAAGGCGCGCTCGACGTGGCGCTGTTCGTGGAAAGCGACCCGCTTGCCGATTACCCGCAGGCCGCGATGACCGCCGAAGACGTGGCGAAGATCGGCTTCAAGGTGGCGATCGACGGATTCATGACCGAAACCGCGAAGACCGCCGATTACGTGCTGCCGCCGACGAGCTATCTTGAGCGCCGCGGCATCGTGGGAACGGCGACGGCTCCCGTGACGGTTGCCACGCTGCGCAATCCTGTGATCGAGCAGGTGCATCCGCAGACCAAGCCGCTCTATCGGATCATCGTCGATCTGGCCGAGGCATGCGGCTTGGGCGAATACTTCTCCTTCACGCTCGACCAGCTCAACGAGACGTATTGCGCGGCATACGGCGTTTCCTACGACACGCTGAAATCCGACGGCGTGGCGCCCATTCCCGGCTGCGAGCTGGCTTTCGGCAGCACGCCTATGTTCACCACGAAGTCGGGCAAGATCGAATTCTCATGCGAGGCGTATGAGACGGGCGAGATGAAGGCCGTGCCGACCTGGATCGAGCCTGCGGTGCAGCCCGAAGGCGGCGCGCTTCGCCTGATCACGGGCGATCAGGTGTTCCAGGCGAAAACCTACACCATGACAAGTGACAAGCTCGCCCAGCTCGCCAAAGACTACGAGGCCGACCGCGTATGGATTTCCTCCTCGCGCGCCACCGAGCTCGGCATCGCCGACGGCGACACGGTGGAGCTTTCCAACGACAACGGCGCGGTTGCCGTGCAGGTGCGCGTGACCGACCGCATCCACCCCGACGCCGCCTATCTGCCGCCGCACTACGGCTGCACGTCCGAGGCCGTCCGCACGGCGTTCGGCTTCGGCGCCGCGCATAAGGCGCTCGTCACCCGCCAGGCCGAGCCCGAATCGGGCGCCGGCATGCTGCAGGAAGTGATCGTGAACGTGAAGAAGGTGAATGCCTAATGGCCCGCTACGGAATGCTTATAGACACCACGAAGTGCATCGGCTGCTACGCGTGCCGCATCGCATGCTAGAACCAGAACCATCTTCCGGCCGATGTGTCCTTCGTCGATTTCCACGAGTTCGAGCGCGGCGCGTTTCCCTGCGTGAAGGTCGAAACCGTGCCCACACAGTGCATGCATTGCGAAGACGCCCCGTGCCAGGCGGTGTGCCCCACGGGCGCCACGTTCACCGATCCCGACGGCATCGTGCGCATCGATCCCGAGCGTTGCATCGGCTGCAAATACTGCATGGCCGCCTGCCCGTACGAGGCGCGCGTGGTGGACCATCGCACGGGCGTGGTTGACAAATGCCGCTTCTGCACGCTGTATGCGCCGCTCGAGGAGGGCATGTCCACGTGCTTGACCGCATGCCCCGCCGGCGTGCGCATGTTCGGCGACCTCGACGACCCCGAGTCCGAGATTTCCAAGCGTATCGTCGAGACCAACGCCCGGCCTATCGCGGGCGATCTGACCAAGTCCAAGATCTTCTACGTGAGGTGATGAAGGATGTCTTTCGAACCTATCTGGGGCGCGCCCATCGCGTGGTATCTGTTCCTCGCGGGCCTGGGCGGCGGCGCCTATATCACGTCGGCGTTTCTGCGCTGGCGCCATCCCGAGGCGCAGGGCATGCGCCGTGCGGGCCACTTCATCGCCCCCGTCGCGGTGGCGATCGGCTTGGTGCTTCTGATGGTCGACGCCGAGGCGGGCTTGCATAACCCGCTGCGTTTCGCGCTGCTTCTGACGAACTTCGGTTCGGTCATGACCTGGGGCGTGGTGTTCTTGAGCGTTTTCATGGTCATTGCGCTTGCCACCGCGGCGCTCGACATCATGAAGAAGAAGACGCCCGGCTGGATCGAGCTTGCGGGCGCGGTCATGGCGCTGTGCGTGGCCGTCTACACGGGCGCGCTGCTCGGCGTGTGCAAGACGTTCCCCCTGTGGAACAACG
>USEZ01000013.1 GCA_900553775.1 uncultured Slackia sp.
CCGCCGCAACAATGCAGCTACCTGCGCCGCAGGAAGAGCGGGCCCTCATCTTTGCAAAGCGCACGTCGGTACACAATCGAAGCCTGGAGCGGGCAGGACGGCGAAGGCGCCTTGAACCAGACACCGGGCGGCTTTGCAGCGTCGAGCGGCTGCGTCGAGCAGCAGGCCAACACAGCCGACTTAGGCGTATTTCATCACGATCGAGCGCATGATATCCGACGCCCGCTCGCATGTATCGGCCGTGTTTTCCATGCGTTGGAACAGCTTGTCCCAGATGAACACGTCGACGGCCTCTTCGCGCACATCGTGCGGATCGGCCGAAGGAGAAGCGTCTTTGCGGGCGCTCGTATACAGATCGTGCATCACCGTGAAAAACAAATCGTCGGCCTCTTCCTCGACATCGCCCACCTCGACGATCAGCGGATTGAGCTTTTTCGCGTTCTTGAAATTCTTGAACTCGACGGCAGCCGCTTTAAGCGCCTCGCAGCTTTTCAACAGCAGCTGCGCGAAATCGAGCGCACGCGGATGCATGCTCTGCACGTCGAACATGTAAAAGCGCTGGATGGTGCCCTCCATGTAATCGAGGATGTCGTCCATGCTCTGCGTCAGCGAGATGATGTCTTCGCGATCGATCGGCGTGATGAAGTCGGCGCTGACCGCATCGAAGATATCGTGGCACACCATATCGGCGGCATGCTCTATCTCATGGGCGCGCTTGATGTCGTCGAGAAGCGCTTCCGACGTGCGGAACTGCTCGATGATTTCGATCAGGAGCTCGGCCTCCTGGCATGCCAAATCGGCCTGACGCTCGAATGCATCGAAGTAATTGAATTTCTGCTTGAGACTCATCGTCGCCCTTTCTCATGTGGCACGCAACAGCGCGAGTCCGCGATGACCGCGATACTTGATACTTATACGAAGAAGAGGAACAGCTCTGCCATCAAAAAGCCGATCAGGCCGCACCCTGGGAAGGTGAGCACCCAGGTTTTCACCATGTCGATGGCCACCTGCCACTTCACGGCGCTTTTGCGCTTCGCCGCGCCCACGCCCATGATGGCCGTGGTTTTCACATGCGTCGTGGAAACGGGCATGCCGGTGAACGTGGCGAGCATCAGGCACAACGTGGCCGACGCGCTTGCCGCGAAGCCTTGGTATACCTCGAGCTTGACCATGTTCATGGCGACGTTTTTGATGATGCGCTCGCCGCCGATGGCCGTGCCCAGGCCCATATTCACGGCGCACAGCACCATGAGCCATACCGGCAACGCGAGCTCGGCGGGCTGTCCGAGGCCTGCGGCCAGCGCGATGCCCAGCATGAACACGCTCATGAATTTCTGGCCGTCTTGGGCGCCGTGCATGAATGCCACGCCCGCGCCTGCGACGATCTGGCCCCAGTGGAACACCTGGTTGGCCTTAGAGCGCTGCACGTTTCTGCAGAGTCGGGCGATGATTTTCGCCGACGCCCACCCCATGCCGAAGCCGAGGAAGGTGGAAAGCAGGATGCCGTAGATGACCTTCATCCATTCGCCCCAGTTGATGGCGTCGAAGCTGCCGACGGCCGCGATGGCCGCACCGGTCAATCCTGCGATCAGCGAATGGCTTTGCGAGGTGGGTATGCCGAAAAACCACGCCGCCGCGCCCCAGACGATGATGGCCACCATGGCTGCGGCAAGGGCGGCAAGGGCGGCCTGGTTGTCGCCGCCGAAATCAACCATCTTGAAGATGGTGTTCGCGACGGCGCTTGTGAACACCGACACGACGAGCAGTCCTAAGAAGTTGCAGACGGCCGCCATGACGATGGCAGGGCGCGGCTTCATAGACCTGGTGGACACCACCGTAGCGATAGCATTCGGCGCATCGGTCGCGCCGTTCACCACGATGACCGCCACGTTCAACAAGGTGACGGCAAGCATGAGCGGGTCGGACATGACCCCCGCCATGAAGGTTCCGAATTCGACGGTCACTGAAGATCCTCCGATCGTTTTCGCGCCGCGGCGCTGCCTCGCTAGAACGCCTCGATGACGCGACGACGCTCCGTGCCGATGGTCGTCAGGCCTTCATGACCCGGGTAAACGACCGTGGCATCGGGCAAAGGACTCAGTTTCTTGCGCAGGCTTTCGCGCATCTCGCGCGCGCTGCCGCCCTCGAAATCGACGCGGCCGGTGGCTCCGCGGAACAGCGTGTCGCCCGAGAAAAGCATGCCGGGCTTGCCGTCGAAGCCGGCGAGATACAGGCAGATGCCGCCCTTGGTGTGGCCGGGCGTATGGATGACCTTGAATTTCAAAGAACCGAGCGCGACCGTGTCGCCGTCTTTCACCAGGCGGTCGACATGCACGGGCGCCACGGCGTCCCAATCGCCGAAATAGCCGCCCTGCCCCGATTCGATCAGCTTCGCATCGGCGGCGTGCGCCACCACCTGCGCGCCCGTGGCCTTCTGCAGCGCAGGAAGCGCCACCAGGTGGTCGTTGTGATTATGGGTGCATACGATATATTCGAGCTGCAGCCAGCCGAGCGCCTTCATGATGGCGTCGGCATCGCCTGCGGGGTCGACCACCAGGGCGGGAGCACCCTCTTCGCGGCCGGCAGACACGATATAGCAGTTGTTGTCCATCATGCCGATAGTCAGGATGGTCGTCGGCACGCACCCGTTCGAATCGGTGACGACGCGTTTGCAGTCCGCACGCATCAGCAGTTCCTTTCGTTCGACCCGGGCGAAAGCCGCGGGCTTTTGCACGAAAAAAGCCGAGGGATGCGCCGCGGCCCTTTCGTGCCGAAGGCCCCGGGACAGACGCCGCGGAGCCTTTCGAGCTTGCTATTTCCTTCGATGGACCGCATCGCCCGGAAGCATGCGGCGCGCATCGAAAACGCCGTCGATCTTGCGCAACGACTCGAGGATGTTTTCGATGTTGGAAACCTGCGACACCTGGAACAGATACCTCATTTCCACGATGCCGTCGGAGTGGCTTGCCGTATTCGAAGTGAGCACGTTGACGCCCGTATCGGACAACGTGTTGATGATATCACGCAATAGGTTCATGCGGTCGAGCGCTTCGATGAACACTTCAACCTGATACGAACTTGTGGTTTCCGCCGCATCGCCCCAGGAAACGCTGATAAGACGGCCTTGGTCGCGCATGAGGTCTTTCGCATTGGGACAGTCGGCGCGATGCACCGATACGCCGCGGCCGCGCGTGACGAAGCCGATGATCTTATCGCCCGGCACGGGGTTGCAACAGCGCGACAGGCGCACCGGAGCATTGTCGAGACCGGCTACCACCACGCCGTTGGAAGAATGGGCGCGACGCGGCAGGGGCCGTTTGACCGAGGTAATCATCGGCGGCATGACGCCGCTGCTCATCATGGGGATGGCGGGCGTGTCGTCGACGGGTTCGGGCTGCAAGATCTTGATCAGGCGGTTCGCCACATGCAGCACGGTTTCTTTGCCGGCGCCGATGGCCACCATCATATCTTCGACGTCTTTGTAGCCCATCTGCTCGGCGACCTGCTTCTGAGCACGCACCGAAGCCGTGGAGCCGAGCCCCAGGCCGTGCTTTTTCATCTCGCGCGCGAGCTTCTCGCGACCGAGGATCAAATCGTCGCTGCGGCTGACCTTGGAGAAATAGCTGCGGATCTTGCTGCGCGCCGACGGCGTTTTGACCATCTTGATCCAGTCGCGCGAAGGCGTGGCGCTTTTCTGCGTGAGGATTTCCACGCGGTCGCCCATCTGCAGCTCGTAGGAAAGTGGAACGATCGCGCCGTTGACTTTCGCGCCCACGCAGTGGTTGCCCACTTCGGAATGCACGTTGTAGGCGAAATCGACCGGCGTGGAACCGCTGCGCAGGCTCATGACCTCGCCCGCCGGCGTGAACACGAATACCTCGGTGGGCGCGAGGTCCACCTTGAGTTCGCTGAGGAATTCGCGCGAATCCTTCGTCTCCTCCTGCCAGTCGACCATCTGGCGAAGCCAGGCGATCTGGCGGTCGAAGGCGGCGTCGGCCTTGCTGCCTTTCTCCTTGTAGCGCCAATGCGCCGCCACGCCGTATTCGCTCATGCGGTGCATTTCCTCGGTGCGGATCTGCACTTCGAGCGGGCGGCCCGACGGACCGATCACCGTGGTGTGGAGGCTCTGGTACATGTTGAGCTTCGGCATGGCGATGTAGTCTTTGAAGCGGCCCGGCATCGGGTGCCACAGCGAATGCACGGCGCCGAGCACCGAATAGCAGTCTTTGACCGTTTTCACGATGACGCGCACGGCGATCAGGTCGTAGATTTCCGAGAAACCTTTGCCGCGCTTGGTCATCTTCTGATAGATGGAGTACAAATGCTTGGGCCTGCCGGCGATGTGGCCTTTGATCCCTACTTTATCGAGCTCGCCCGTAAGCAGCGCGATCACATCGGCGAGGTAGCGCTCGCGCTCCATGCGGCTTTCCGCCACCATGCGGCTGATCTGCCCGAATTTCAGCGGGTCGAGATAATAAAACGACAGGTCTTCGAGCTCCCATTTGATCGACCCGATGCCCAAACGATGCGCGATGGGCGCATAGATCTCGAGCGTCTCGCGCGCCTTGAAGATGCGCCTGTCTTCTTTGAGCGCCGAAAGCGTGCGCATGTTGTGCAGGCGGTCGGCGAGCTTGATCACGATGACGCGGATGTCTTTGCTCATAGCCACGAACATCTTGCGGATCGTGGCGGCCTGCTCGTCGGTCAGGCTTTCAACCTCGATGCGCGTGATCTTGGTGACGCCCTGCACGAGCTGGGCGACCTGCGGGTTGAACAGCTCGGACACCTGCTCGACCGTGGTGTCGGTGTCTTCCACCGTGTCGTGCAGAAGCGCTGCGCACAGCGTGTCGGCGTCCATGCGCAGATCGGTCAGGATCAGCGCCACCTCGATCGGATGGGCGACGAACGGCTCGCCGCTTTTTCGCTGCTGGCCCGCATGCACTTCGGCCGCGAAGCGATAGGCCTTTTCGAGCAGCGCGCAATCGTTTTCGGAAAGATACGCCGAAGCCGTGCGCTTCAGCTTGGCGAAGCGCACTTCGGGGGATTTCGCCTCCGACGGATTGGCCGAAGGGGCTATCCCCCCGTCGAAGAAATCCTCTATCGGCTCGCCGACCGCATTGGCGAGCATCGGTTCGACGCGCATGACGCCGCCGTCTTCCACCTTGGCCTCATCGGACATGGCATTCCCCTTCCCCTTGCGCGCCTTCGGGCGCGATCGGCCTGATCAGCCGCTCGCGCAACGACGATGCAGGCGTGCGCATCACCCATTCGGCGAACCGCGCGAACGCCTCGGATTCGTCGAGCCCTTCGCGGTAGCGCACGCTGTCGGTCAGCTCGACCTTGCCGCCGAACGCGCACACATGCACGTCGCGGCGCATGACGCCGTCGACCGTGCGCTCGCGCGTGCGGATGAGGTCGAGCTCTTCAAACACGGCCATGCCGCTCGCGCACACCTCGGCGGTCACGGCGAAACGCGGCGTGCGCGCATTGCAGGCATTCGCCAGCTCTTCGTCGGTCATTGTAAAGAATACGTCTTCGCCCTGCACGGAAAGCCCGCCCTGCGCCGACGCATGCGACGGCGCGACGCGCGATTCGGCATCGCGCTGCAAGCAACGCAGTTCGCGATACACCTGCCCCAACGCGTCGTGCTCGGGCGCCGCCTGACGCAGGATGCCCTGATTGACGGCGGCGTCGCGACTGCCGAACAACAGATGGATGCACGCATCGCGCCCGTTGCGCCCCGCGCGGCCGCTCATCTGGTTGAATTCGACCTCGGAAAACGGCATGCCGTAGAGCACCACGTGGCGCACGTCGGCGATGTCGACGCCTTCGCCGAATGCGGAGGTGCACACCAGCACGCGCAGCACGTCTTCCCTGAACAAACGCTCGATGCGCATGCGTTCGTCGCGCGAAAGGCCGGCGTTGTAGAAGCCGATCTGCATGGCGACCTGCGGCACCATCCGGCGCAGGCTGCGCGCAAGATCGACCGAGCCCATGCGGGAATTCACATAGACGATGGTCTTTTCGCCCGATGCGACAAGCGATGCAAGGTAGCTGTCCTTGTCGCGCAGGCTGCGCCGATCGTCGATATGCAGATTCGGACGGTCGGCTCCGTCGAAGACCGTCTTCTCGATGCCGAGCGTGTCGACGATGCAGGCCGCAGCCTCGTCGGGCGCGGTGGCCGTGACGGCGAGCACCGTGGGATTTCCCATCATGAGCGCGATATCGGCCAGCTTGGCGTACGCCTCGCGCTTGGCCGACCCCGCCTGGGCCATATGGTGCGCCTCGTCCACCACGAGAAAGCCGATGCGTCCGCACGCCGCCACGTCGGCGGCGTGCCAGGCGAGATATTCGGGCGTGGTGAGAAGCACATCGACCGACCCGTCCGCCAGGCCGGCGTAGACGCGCACGCGTTCGTCGAAAGACGTCTCGCCCGTCAACGCGGCGGCGGAAAGCCCGAAGCGCGAGAACATCGAAGCGATATGGAACGCCTGGTCGGAAATGAGGGCGCGCAGCGGGTACACGAATACGCTCGCCAGCCCGGCGCACAAGGCGCATCGGGCCGCATGCACCTGGAACACGAGCGATTTCCCGCGGCCGGTGCCCATGATGGCGAGGGTGTTTTTCCCTTGCGCGAGCAAATCGAGCGCACAGCGCTGCGCATCGTGCAGCGTCCCTTGGCCGATCGTGGCGCGCACCAGCTCCTCGGTCAGCCCGACGAAATCGGCGCGGGCGCGCTCTTCCCACCGGGAGCGGCATTCCGCGCGGCGCTCGTCGCAGCAGCACGGTTCGGCATCGCCCGAGGCGCGGCCCTCGCAGCACAGATCGTCGACGAACTCCATATCTTCGGTGGGAAGGCAGGCGCGCAAGGCGGGGCAGGCGCTGGCGGGCTCCACCACGTCGAGCATACATTTCACCGTGCGGCGGCCGCGCCATTCGTCGATCTGCACCTGAAACGCCGCATCGACCACACTGCCGCACGCCATGAACTCGTCGATGCCGTCGCAGTGGAACATGATGGCATCCACCGACGAGACGCCGTCGGTCAGCGTGCAGGCAAGGTGGTTCTTGCCCGCCCCCACCGCGCGGCAGTTCGCAAGGCGGACATTGCGCGCAAGATAGCGCGGCGTGAGGTTTTCCTGGCCGAACGGCGCCAAGGCGGAAAGCGCGTCGACGGCTTCCAGCGTAAGCTCTCCCAGGTCGACGAGCGAATCGACCTCGATCAGCGGATGGAAACTGTCTTCGGGAAGCGTATCCATATAGGCGCACAGACGCTCGGAGAATTCGGGAAGCTTGTCGGCGGGAAGCGTCACGCCGACGGCCGCTTCGTGGCCGCCGAAGCGCATGAGGATGTCGGAGGCCGATTCCACCGCCTTGAACAGATTCACCCTGCCCACGCTGCGTCCCGACCCGCGCGCTTCGTCGCCTTCGATCGTGAACAGAAGCGACGGCACGCCGTAGGCATTCACCAGCCGCGACGCCACGATGCCCTTCACGCCCTCGTGCCAGCCTTCGCCCGCCACCACGAGCGCGCGCTGCCCGGCATAGATGGCGTCGGCCTTCTCCTTCGCCTCTTCGGCCAAATCGGCTTCGATGGCGCGGCGGGCGTCGTTGACCAGATCGAGTTCTCCGGCTTTGACCTGCGCCGTTTCGAAATCGTCGGCCATGAGCAGCTCGAGCGCCAAATCGGCGTTGCCCATGCGGCCTGCGGCATTGAGGCGCGGGATGAGCGAAAACGACAGGTTGGTGGAGGAAAGCGGCTTGCCCGCCACGTTGCATACGCCGATAAGCGCGGCGATGCACGGACGCGGGTGCTCGTTCATACGCGCGATGCCGTCGGCCACCAATGCGCGGTTCTCGCCGCGCAGCGGCATGAGGTCGGCCACGGTACCGAGCGTGGCGAAATCGGTGTATTCGCGCCACAGGTGCGGCTGCCCCAGACGGCCGCCGAGCGCCTGCACCATCTTGAGGGCCACGCCCACGCCCGCAAGGATGGAGCTTTCGCAGGCGGGATCGCATTTAGGGTCGGCCACCGGGACACCTTCGGGCACCGACGCGCCCGGTTCGTGATGGTCGGTGATCACCACGTCGATGCCGTCGGCCACGATGGAGGCGACCTCCTCTTTGCAGGAAATGCCGCAGTCGACCGTGACGATGAGCGAGGGGTCGTGGGTTTTCGCGCGGGCGATCGAAGCGGCGGTAAGGCCGTAGCCTTCTTCGAAGCGCTTCGGGATGAGCGGCACCGCGTCGGCGCCGAGCGCACGCAGGCCGCGCGTGAGCACCGTGGTTGCGGAAATGCCGTCGAGGTCGAAATCGCCGAACACGAGAATGCGGCGGCCTTCGCGGATGGCCGATTCAAGACGGTCGGCGGCCTCCTTCATGGCGGGAATTTCGTAGGGATTGCGCCAATCGCGCTCTAAATCGGGCGCGAGAAACGAACGCGCCTCGCCGACGCTCGCGATGCCGTGGGCCGCCATCGTGCGCGCGACGAAGCGCGGGAGACCGAATTCCTGCTGAAACGTTGAGACGAGCGCCGGATCGGCCGACGCCACATGGAATTGCGCTGCCATAATGTCACATGCCTTAGGTCATAGCCTCTTCTTTCGCGTGCCATTGTCGCACATTTGGGAAGGTTTCGACGCGCGATCGGCACGGTTGCGACCACGAGGAAAAAACGTTGCCGAAAGAAGAAGGCCGACGTCGAGCCGGCCTCGTCGATTCCTTCCCCTACAAAGCCTTTTCAGGCAGGGCGCGAAGAATGCCCGCCAGCACGCGATAGAGCGGCTCTTCGGCATGTTCGGCAAGTGCTTTCGCGAAATCGCCGACCCAAGGAACAATATGCTGCTCGTAAAACACCTCGTATGCGTTTTCGGGAACATCGCCGTTTTCAGACGCCGCCATAAAGCCCGATCGCCGCAAGCACAGATAATTCAGGAATTCGAACTCGGTGCCAATGTGGTCGAACGGCTCGTTTTTGCCCTCGCGCGCCTCAAGGCCGCAGCTCTTCATGAAACGCTCGACGCCCATGGACTCCTTGTTCACGAAAAGCACGGGCTGCACACCGACCTTTTCCGCATGCCATACGCCCGCATAAGGAGACACGAGCACGTTTTTCGGCGTGGCGAACAAGCGCGTGTATTCGCGGCGAACGCGGTGAAACACCTCTTCAGCATCGGCGCTTCGATATGCATCAAACGTTGCTTCGTCAAACGGTTCGAGTCCCGTCACCTCAAGCGAAGCCTTCAGCGCCGAAGCGTAATCGCCGTTTGAAAGAACTTCCGCAAGCTGATTCGTCGGAAGCAAAAGCCCCATAGATAGCAACTCGTAGAGAACCGCCCTATCAAGCCAATCGCTCGAATCCGAGGGGAGAGCGGCCGCTTTGGCCGCGGTATCTTGATTCATGATGACCTTCCTTGAAACCGAGGAGGCCGACGCGCATACCGGCCGAGCTTTCTTGTCTGCACGCTCTAGCGCACGCGCCGCACCGCAATTCGCAATCGGCGAATCGGCTACGACTGCTCGATCGCAGCGTCGGCTTTCTCATCTGCAATTCGACGATGCACGCGTGCCACCACGTATGCAACAAGAATCGCTGCGTACACGATGCACATCGTGACTGCACGCGGCGACCCGTTGAGCAATGCCGCGAAGAAAAATCCGAACAGATGGAAAAACGCCAGTATAAAAAACGGATAGGCAAGCCGTTGCACACGCATCCACCAGTGTGCCGGCATAGCCTTTTTAACCCGAGGAAACGACGTCGCGAAAAGCGGAACCAGCAAGACAAGAAGCAACACCGCCAGAATGCACGAAGTCGCAACGGCTGGTCGCAAAGAGAACAAGTCGGCCGCCATGGACAGATAGCTCGACAAATACGGGATGAAATGACCCGCGATCAGAATGGAGCCCATGATGGACAATTCCGCACGCACGGGTGCAAGGGCCTTTCGCACGACCGACGAACGCGCAAAAACGCCGATGAACATGACCAGGATGAACATCGAAAAGCCGGCGTGTCCCTTCTGAATCGCAAACGCCACGACACGCACGACAGCCGAAGGTGCGGGGTTCATAGTGAAATAGATGCCGAAAGCCGCAATAACGGCTGCAACACAATAAAAGACGCCTGGATGCAACCTCAGCGGACGCCGGCACAAAAACGCGAACGCAACAACGACAAGAACAGATACGACCAGACTCATAAGACCTCCCTTCCATCGTGAAAACAACGCCTCGAGCCATAGCGGAGATAAAGGGCGCCCGCCCGATGGAGGGGTATCGAGCGGGCTCTTGGAAAACGTCGTTTCGAAATCGGAACGACTATTGAAGGATGTAGACAGAAGGATTGGTTCCGTCTTCGACCTGCAATTGCGTATATTCGCGCGAAGCAATCAGCTTGGAGATGTCGGAGTTGGGATCGTCCAAATCGCCAAACGTGCGAGCACGTCCGGGGCACGATTCAACACAAGCAGGAAGTTCACCACGTTCGACGCGATGCGCGCAGAAGGTGCACTTCTCGACGGTTTTCGCATGGTGCTGCTTCGCCTGGGCATCGCCAACCGCGAAATCGGTGTACCACTGGGGTTCCTCTTCGATGGCAACGCGAACGCCATTGTAGGGACATGCCTCGATGCACAAGTTGCAGCCGATGCATTCCTCGGGGTTGAAATCGACGATTCCGTCGTCGCGGATGAACGTCGATCCGTTGGCGCACACCGCAACGCATGCAGGGCTTGAGCAATGCTGGCATGCAAGCGTATAAGCGCCCATAGCCAAATCGCCCTCAGCGTACGTGCCGGAAGGAATTTCCTGGGTTTCGTCACCGCCGCCAACGTGGATTACACGCGTCCACCATACGTTGTTCGGAAGATTGTTCTCGATCTTGCATGCAACCGAACACGTATTGCACGCAATGCAGCGAGACATATCGATCGCCATTGCATAGCGAGTCATTATTCACCAGCCCCTTCCCACAGACGCACATCGACCAAGCAGTCCATGAAACTTTGGTTGACCGCAACAGGATCGCATTCGCGCGACAGCGGCTCAGACCATCCGCCGGCAAGATGCTGATCGGCCTGCCAACTCTTCGGATATACCAACGTTCCCGTACGAATCGCTTCGCTGAGCACCAGCCTCGCAACAGCATGGCCGTGGTCGTTGAAACAATCGACATGATCGCCATCGGAAAGACCGCGCTCTTTCGCGTCGGCAGGATTCATCTTCACCGTAGGCTCGGGGTCGATTTCACGTAGAATCGGATTGTATGCCCATTGACCATGCACGCGATAACGAGGACGTTCGGACATAAGCACGAACGGATACGTTTTATGCAATTCGTTCGTCGGCCACGCCTCACGCGGCTCGAAGAAGTGAGGAAGGCGCTCTCGCTCGAGGTCGGGAGTCTTACCCGTGACGCCGTACGGGGTCGGGTTTTCTATATAGAATTCGACACGGCCCGACGGAGTGAGGAAATTGCCGCCTTGCCAGAGCAAAAACGGATCAGGCATATAGCGGATGGCGTTCTTTTCGCAAAGGTTGTCGTAAGTCAGCCCCGCCTCATTGTTTGCCTCGGTATTCAGGTATTCGCGCAGCCAGTCGCTTTCGTTCGGGAAGAAATCATCGCCCAGGCCCATCTTGGAAGCGAGCATTTTCATGATTTCGCTATCGGGCTTCGCTTCTCCGAGAGGCTCGATAACCTTCTCGGAATGGACGAGCGAATAATAATTGCCCTGAACGACGATGTCCTCGTATTCGAACCAATGCGCGCACGGCAAAACGATATCGGACCAACGGGCGGTGTCGGTCATCATATTGTCGACCGTCACGATGAAGTCGAGCTTCTTGAACACATCGTCGCGCAGCGAATTCGTATCGACCCACGTGCACATCGGATTGGCGACCCAGACCCAAAGGGCCTTCGGCGTAATGGGCGCCCCCGCATACTCCCCAGACGCAATAACGTCCGCCATCACCATGTTGGGGATAGAGGGGGAAGTAACCTTGGTTTCCACTGCGTCAAGCGTAGGATTCATGGCCGAGAAGTATGTCCAGTTCGCCGTCTGGTAATTGGCGCCCGGAAAGCCCAGCTGACCAGCCAAGGCAGCCATGGTAGCACCCGCATGATACGGGTGAATGCCGTTGTCGTACGCCTGAGCGCCCCAGCCGCAACGATGCGTTACCGGGCCGTCGCAAGCAAGGCGAGCAAGCTCTCGAATCGTCTCGACAGGAACTTCGCACAATTCCGTCGCCTTTTCGGGCGGGTATTGCATGATTTCGTTTTTCAGCAAAGTGAATGCCGTATGACACGCAATTCCGTTAACCGTGTATTCGCCCTCGACAGCAGGAGACGTCGCCTGCGAAAGCTCGACGCCATCATTCGCGTTGGAATCCCAGACAACGTAGGGGTCGATAACGGTCGGCTCACCTGTCGCGGGATCGACATCGCCTTCAACGGGCTCTACACCCAAATCGCTCATACGAAGGAATTTTCCATCCCCGTCTTTCACCAGGAAAGGAGCGACGGTGTGAGACAGAATGAACTCGTCGTCCTGCAAGCCTTCCTCAAGAATGACATACATCATGGCCATTTCGAGCACGGTATCGGAACCAGGGCGGATAGGAACGAACATGTCCGACTTGGCAGCGGCCTGCGTGAAGATCGGATCGATGCAAACAATGTAAGCACCCGCCTCTTTGGCGTCGGCCAGGAAATGCCAGTCGTGAATCTGGGCATCAGTAATGTTGTTGCCCCACAGGAAAATGGTCTTCGCGTTCACCAAATCGCGCGGATCGTTGCCGGGCCACAAGCCCGCCATACCGAATACGCGAGAAATGCCGTAGAAGTTGCCCATGTCGAGCGAAGAGCTCATCGTGGAGGCATTGATTTGATTGAAGAATTTGTTCGTATACGCGTTGTTTATGGCGCCGTAATTGCCAGAGCCAGAACAGCGGATAATCGAAGAATCGCCGAATTCTTCGCGATACTTGGTGAATTTTTCTGCAATTTCCGAAATGGCTTCATCCCAGGAAATTTCTTCCCACTCACCTGCGCCGCGTTCGCCCACGCGACGAAGCGGATGCAAGACTCGATCGGGATGATAGACGTTTTGAACATGAGACAAACCGCGCAAGCAAATACGCTTGAACTCGGGAATCGGCTGTTCAGCGGCAGAAGTCTTCACAACCTTGCCCTCGCGCACATGCACATCGAGCATGCAGCAGTTGAAGCAATTCGGACGGCAGCAGCTATTGAAAACCTGCTCTTCGACCTGCTGCTGCGGCTCTCCCCCGCCTTCCTGCTTCGGCGCACAACCGAGCATACTGCCCGCCCACACGCCGCCTACGGCAACAGCGCCTGTTTTCAGGAAATTACGCCGCGACAACAAGCCCGCAGCAGAACTCTGTGCTCCCGACATCTCTCCTCCTTAAAGTCCGGGCTCATGATGAACCCCGCCCAAGAAGACAGTTCGCCGAAAGAAGCTGATGATTCAAACAGCATCGCCAGCAAAAGCCATGCAGCTTTCGCCAAGCATTATGCGCGCAAAGCGACTTTTCAGCCCCATCAGTTGGCGAACCCCTCCCCCTTCTTGAAGTCGGCCAACTTCTTTGTCATATGATAATTTAAAATCATATGACAATCAATGCGGAAATCTCGAGGAAATCATCCTTCATGAAGGATGAGACGCGTACGGAGACGTTAAAGCAAGCCCGAATCGACCATATGTTTGCCGAGATCTTTAGCCGCCTTTTCCCCAAACGAATCACCCCAGGCACTTGGGATCACCACAGCGCCGCCAGCATCCTTCACGCCTTCGTACAGCAGGTGCATCGCACGCAAGCGCATGGCGCGTTCGTCGTCACCGTAGTTTTCCACCACATCTTTGAGCATGTCGGAAATGTCTTGCTCGGCCTCCATCAAAGCAATGCGCGCTTTGCGACGCTGTTCCGCCTGCGCCTCGATCGACATGGCCTCCTGGAGTTCCTTCGGCATCAAAATGTCGCGAATTTCAACCGAAAGAATCGTAATGCCCCACGGAGCAACCTTTTCCTCGATGACGCGCTTCAACTCCCTATCAAGCTGCGAGCGACGCGCGGTGACTTCGGCCGTGGCAGCACGGCCGATGGCATCGCGCAGCACCGTTTGAGCGGAAAGCCTCACCGCCTGCCCGAAATCGCTCACTTCGGTGCAAGCTTTCTCGGCGTCCCACACCATCCAGAACAAAACGGCGTCCACATCAAGCGGCACCAAATCCATCGTCAACGTTTCTTCGGCGCCGAACGGCGTCGCATGCACGCGCTGGTCGATGCGCATCGCGCAATGCTCGACAACAGGAACCGTGAAAAAAAGGCCCGGGCCTTTTACCTTTTCGAACCTGCCCAGCCGCAGCACCACAACACGCTCCCATTGTTGGGCGATATGCACGCACGAACCCGCCAGAAACGACGCCGTGCACGCACAGACCAGCACAATCATGGTGGCCTCGCCGCACAACGCTATGCCGATAAGGCACGCAATCGCGAACACGACCAGAAACACCGTCGCACGAAAGAAGTACACGCCGTTTCTCGACGCCTGGCTCACGCCGTCGGGACGGCCTTCTTCGGGCACGACATTGAATTTGCCGCGCACTGAACCTCGGCCGCCGTCGTGCCCTCCATCAGCCTTGGATTTTCTTGCGCACATCGGACGCTCCCTCCCCGTGATTTATCGCGATCAGTTTGATACCGCCGTTTTCCCGGTCGTTTTCGCGCAATGTGGATGCACGGTTTTGCTCCATCTTCCTGATTTTGCGAATCATGGCCTTCTCAATATCGGAAAGGCTCAGTCCCAAATCCCTGCACGAAACGATGCAATCTTCAAGCGCCGCCTCGACGGCCATGACCCGATCGTCGTTCTCGTCGAATTCAAGCTCGTTGACGAATGCGCCGCGTCCGCGCGTCGATGTGATGTAGCCGTCATGAGCCAAGCTCGCATACGCCTTGTTCACGGTGTTGTAGTTAATCGACATCTCGGAAGCAAGTCCGCGGACGGTGGGCAGCTGATCGCCCGGGCGATAGTGACCGCTGTTGATCAGATACACCAATCTGTTGCGCAATTGCAGCCACAAAGGAACGTCGCTTTGCTCGTCTATTTCGAACGAAGGCATGCCTTCCCCACTTTCCTCAATCGCCGTCAGGCCAACCCGGCCCCTATAATGCACATTCGAAGACAAAAACCGCCTATCAAGGCAAACATGCCTGCCGCGAATCCCAAATCGTCCCGACGAGCATGCAGCGCAAACATCTCGACAACAAGCGGAACGACCAAACCGCATCCGACAAGCCCGAGCCAGAACGCCTTGCTTTGCGCGCCGAACACGAGGGAGGATGCGGCAGAAGACGTACCGTCGTCAAGAAACGAAAGCATCACCAAGAGAGTCAATGCCACGGCCTCCGCCAAAATAATCGCAATATCGACCATCGACAAACCTCTCATGGCAGAGGAAAACGTCTCGTTCGACCGGCAAAGATGAGCAGTTGCCATGACCAAACCGCAACCGGTGGAAAGCGACGAAAGGACAAAAAGCGCCACGACCAAAGGACTGTCCCAAAACGGCACTCCGGCGAACAGGGCAAGCAGAAGCGCCGTATACGCCATGACCGCGAAGCCGAGAACGAACGACGCGCCAACGGCGGCCATAACGAACGCTGTGCGGGCGCGCGGATAAAGCATCCATGCCGTGCAAAGGAAAAGCGCGCAGGCCAACAGCCCCGCAAGGCACCAGGCGCCTACGTTGACGACGCTCGCTCCGGGATTGAACGCAACCGTGAGAATGCGGTCGGGGCGCCCCAAGTCGGCGGCAAGACACACGATGCCGAAAAAGAGCGCCAAGGATGCCGCCGCATACCCCGTTCCGATCAGGCTGCGATATTCGATTCTCGGCCTGAACAGGCCACAAGACGAAAGCATCTCGCGAGGGCACAGAAACGAAAGCACGGCAAGCACCTGACAGGCACCTGCCCCCAAGCCGCCCAAGAACAGATAGGTTATGATGCGCGGATCTTCCATGCGCTCCTCGCCGGATATTCGATAATGCGTCATTGTAGCAACAATCGCACATTATCGTATGACAATACGCGATCGGTAAGAACCGGAAACCATCCGATTCTGATTGAGACCGCACTGAGCAAAGACGCGGCGTCACCGATTGGAAAGATAGGCAACGCAACAAGCAACCAAGGATCGTGCAACGTCGTAATCTGGCCGTTGATTTTATTCTTCTGTATATTATACTTGTCTATAATATATATATCTATATTATAGTTATCTATAAGAATAAGGAGAGCGCTGTGTTTATCGGACGAACCGACGAAATCGAAAAACTCGAAACGCTCTATTCTTCGGATGATTTCCAGATGCCCGTTATCTACGGCCGCAGGCGCGTCGGCAAAACACGCCTCATCACCGAATTCATCCGAGACAAGCGCGCCATCTATGTTCAAGCACGTCGAACGAACGCCCAAACGAACCTCCGCATGCTCAGCCAGGCGGTACTTTCTTTCTCGACAGGCTCGCCATCGGGAATGTTTTCCACGTACGACGACCTCTTCGATGCCGTCTTCGAACTCTCCCGTGACGAACGTCTCGTTTTCGTCATCGACGAATTCCCCTATCTTGCCCAATCTTTCCCAGAGATATCGTCGCTTTTGCAAGATGCGATCGACCACCGTTTCAAAGACGAATCGAAACTCATGCTCATCCTGTGCGGATCGTCGCTATCTTTCATGGAAGAGCAGGTGCTCGGGTACGAAAGCCCCTTATACGGGCGCAGAACAGCGCAATTCAAGATAGAGCCGTTCGATTATTTCACCGCGAATCGCTACTGGGAAGACGCCGCTCCGGAAGACGCCGCCATTTACTACGGCATCACAGGAGGCGTCCCTGCCTATATGGAGAAAATCTCCGCAAGCGACGGCGTAAAGAGCAATATCGAGGCGTTGTATCTTACGCCAAGCGGATATTTGTTCGAGGAGCCAGGCAACCTCTTGTTGCAGGAATGCAAGAACCCCGATCAGTACGACAGCATCATCCAAGCGATCGCTTCAGGACGCAGCCGTCTAAGCGAGATAGCCACAACAGCGCGAATCCCCGAAAGCAATACGCGTTCCTACTTGGCAAAACTCGAATCGTTAGGCATCGTCGCACGTGAAACGCCTTTCGGCGAAACGGGGCGCAGGCGATCGATTTATCATCTCATCGATCCAATGTTCACGTTTTGGTACAAATTCATCCCCGAGCATATCGGCCTCATCCAAAACAACATGGCCGACGCCGCATACGAACGCATTGAAGCGCGCATGGGCGACTTCATGGGAAGCGTCTTCGAAACTATCTGTACGCAATACGTCTACCGAAGCGCACGCGCGAAAGCGTTTCCCGTTACACCCGCGCGCCTAGGGCGTTGGTGGGGAACCGACCCGCGCACCAAAAGCCAGGAGGAAATCGACATCGTCATAGAAGACGGCATGAACACGGCATGCTTCGTCGAATGCAAGTGGAAAAACGAGCCTGTAGGCGCAAACGTGCTGGCTACGCTCGTCAGGCGCAGCGAACTATTCCATTACGATTCGAAGCACTACGCCCTTATGAGCAAACGAGGGTTCACCGAAGGATGCCGCGCCAAAGCGGAAGAAATGGGCAACGTCATGCTTGTCGCCCTCGAGGATATGGAATAACGAGGATTTCATCGTGCCACACGCAGGGAAGCACCGCCTTTGCATGCCTTCGTGCGGCACGATTCGAAGCACAGCGGTTCAGACCGCCGTACAGACCGCAAGGTCTCGAAGAGGCCTGCGAACAGCGCTTTACTTCCCTTCTGCCAAATCGCGCAGAAGGCTTTGCGCCGAGGCCTCGTCCGAATAGCCCGGCACGTCGCCGAAACCTTCGCTGAAACCGCTCGGCACCACCACCGTGCCACCCGTCTCGCGGACGCTTTCATACAGAAGATGCATCGCGCGCAGACGCATAGCGGCATCATTTCGCCCGTAGACCTCGCCCATCTCGTCATACATGGTGCAGATGCTCCGCTCCGCCTCGTGGCGAAAAACGAAGCGACCGCCAAAACTATCCGCATGGCACGAACGGCGAAAACAGAGCAACGAAGCAGCAAGCCCCACAATGCGAGCCAACGTGAACAAGAACGAGGCGGCACACGACGAGCCACGTTCCCGCATTAATCAACAACGACTCAGAATTCATAAACAAAACGATGCTATCGGCGTAGCCAAAATCGACCGCAAGGTCGACACGGCGAAAACGGAGGCGTGCAGGGCGCGAACCGGTAGCTCCCAGGCAATCGCCAATATCGACCTCCCCTAAGAGTCGGTGCCGCCCCTCGCGCCTTCGACGCATGGCCGCCCATGTTGGGCCCGCCGGGGGCAAAACCTCACCCGTCCAATCCGAACATCTCGAAAAGCTCGGCGCGGCTGTGTACCCCGAGTTTGCGATATACGTGGTATACATGCGACTTCGCCGTGCCGGGGGCCACCACCATGATCCGGGCTATCTCTCCCGCCGTCTTTCCCGCAAGCAGCAGCGAAAGCGCCTCTTTCTCGCGGCGGCCGAGAGCATGCGCGTCGGCCGCGCGGTCGACGCGCTTTTCCAGCAGGAAATCGGCCGAAGGGTCGGCGGGCGAAGACGCCGCGGGCGACGGCGAGGCGCAAGCGGGCATGCGGACGCATAAAAGCAAGGCGGCAACGACCGCGAGGATAGCGGCCAGCACCGCGACGTTCGACGAGAACGGCTCGCAGGAAACGGCGAAAGCCGACCCCACGCGCCCGACCACGCAGCCCCCGGCGAACGACACGGCAAGCATGAGAAACGATCCATACGCCGCGCGATCGCTTCCGTACGTCGAGAAGAACACGGCCATGACGGCGTAGACGAGAAACAGAAACATGCCCGCCACCGCCAGATCGAACGACAGCACCGGATCGAACCGGAAAAACGACGCCGACATGACCACGACGGTAGCGATGGGAACGGCCATGCTCAGAAGGGATACGACGGTAAGGCCCCGCAAGGCGAGCAGGCAGACGCAGGCGATCAGCACCGGCGCGAAAAACGTTCCTGCGGCATAGGCCGACGACGCGCCGTCGGCCTCGGCGAACGAGATGGCCTCGACGAACGCGAATGCCATGAGAAAGCATGCCGCGAACAGGCGCTTGGAGGCATACGGCGCCCCCGATTCCCGACGCGGGGCATCGACGTCGGAGACGAACGCATCCGATGCGCGCGAGAGCAGATAGGTTCCCAGCAGAAGCGCGCCGAGCGACGCCGCAAGCAGGCGCGTGGGCCCCATGTCGGCGAAAAACCATACCAGCACCGATCCGAGCAAGCCGGCAAGCAGCACGGTCCAGACGATTTCGGCGGGATCGTGGATCGCGCAGGCGCGCAGCCACAGCGGCACGACGTAGGCCAGATACACGCCGAACAGCGCGCCTCCCGCCAAGAACAGCATATTGGCGGCGGCATTCGCGGAAACGATGTCGGCCACGCTCGGAAGCAGGAAGCTGTACAGGACGAACATCAGCGCGAGCGCCCCCGTAAGGCCCCACAGAACCGTTGCACGCGGCCGAAGCGTTTTCGCGCGCATGCGCGCCAGCAAAAAGGCGGCGCTTAGGGCCCCGAAGCAATACGACATATCGGTGAACGAAAGCATGAACGGCGTGACATGCGTCATGGCGGGCGCGAAAAACACCTGGGTGACGAACGCGAAATTGCACGCCATGCCGATCAAAAGCCCGTCTTTCGAAGAACGGCGCACCTTCTCGTCGATCGAGCGCATCAGACGACGCGCGCGTCGCGTTTCGGCCATATTCTTTCTCCCCCTCTTGCAAAATACGGCTTCACCAGGAATTTCTTTTGCGGGTTATCGAGCGATCAACCCGTAGGGGCGCAATGAAGCACGCCTGCGGCCGCCTAGGTTATCGCCATGCAACCCGGTATCAAGCGGCTATGGTAGCAGCGTCGCAGGGCCTTCGGCAATCGCGGCGGCATCGAAGCGCGATGCCTGCGGCCCCTTGAGGCGACGAACGCACCGAATCACAGGAGGGTGGAACAATGGGAGAATATTCGCGTAGGAATTTTCTGAAAGGATCGGCTTTGGGCCTTGCGGCCGTCGCTGGCGTGGGAGCCTTGGCAGGATGCGCGCCGAAGGGCGCCAACCAGGGCGGCGGCGCTGTCAAAGACGGCATGACCTACGCCGACACGATCGAATGGAACGGCGAATACGACGTCGTGGTGGTTGGCTTCGGCGGCGCGGGCGCGGTGGCCGCGCGCTATGCGGCCGAAGAGGGCGCCCGGGTGCTTCTGATCGACAAGGCCCCGCTCGGCAACGAAGGCGGCAATACCCGCTATTGCGGCCAGCTCATCGTGTATTCCGAGGACAAAGAGGCCATGAAGAAGTACTACGCGGGCCTCGCGGCAGGACACGACCTGCCCGAAGACGTGCTGGAAACCTACTGCCAGGGCCTCACCGAAACCAAGCAGATGCTGATCGACGACTTCGACGTGCCCGAAGAGAACTTCCAGCACTGGAAAGACGACTGCAGCCTGCAGCCGCTGATCGCGCACTTCCTTCCCGAGTATCCCGAAATCGAAGGCGGAGAAGCGCTCGACCTCATCAGCGTCAACCGTGAAGAGCAGGGCTTCTCGCATCTGTGGAAGGCCTACCGCAAGAAGATCGACAGCATGAGCGACAAGATCGACGTCTGGTGCAACGCGCCGGCCACGCATCTGTTCCAGGACCCCGTGAGCAAGGCCGTCATCGGCCTAACCGTCGAAAAAGACGGCGAGCCCGTCAATGTGCGCGCGCTCAACGGCGTGGTTTTGAGCTGCGGCGGCTTCGAGAACAACAAGACGATGGTCGAGGGCTACCTGGGCCTTTCCAAGTTCACCGTCAGCGGAACGCTTTTCAACACGGGCGACGGCATCAAGCTCGCCTCCGAAGTCGGCGCGGATTTCTGGCACATGGAGGCCTACGAGGGCAACTGCTTCCATTTCGGCGGCGTGTCCTTCCCCATCAAAGAGACCGAGCATTCCCTGCGCAGCGTCATGAACAACCCGTACCTGGTCAGCGGCAGCTACGTGGTGGTCGGCGACGACGGCCAGCGCTATATGACCGAAGACGCCGTGGCCCGTCACGGACACATGCCCGTGAACGGCGAATGGGTCATGATCAAGCGCCCGCACACCACCTGGTGGGTTTGGGACAGCGCTCACAACGAGCTCATCGAGAAGATGAACGGCCTTGCAGGCTATGACGAGACGCTCGTGACCGCCGACACCATCGCCGAGCTCGAAGTTGCGCTGGGCATCCGCGAAGGCGCGCTGCAGTCGACCATCGACGGATTCAACCGCTCCGCCAAAGACGGATTCGACCCCGACTTCCGCCGCGCGCCCGAATCCATGCGTCCCTTCTCGGAAACCGGCCCCTACTACGCCATCGAGCTGCGCCAGGCCATCCTCAACACGCAGGGCGGCGCGCGCCGCAACGGCAACGCCGAGGTCGTCGGCATCGACGGCGAGCCGATCCCCCATCTGTACAGCGCGGGCGAATTCGGCGGCATCACCCCGTATCAGTACAACGGCGGCGGCAACATGGCGGAATGCCTGATCTTCGGCCGCCTCGCCGGCAAGGGCGCCGCGGCGCAGAAAGACCCGTTGCCGCCTTTGCCCGTCAACGTGGAATCCGAAATCGAGTACACGCAGGGCAGCGGCAGCAGCACCGTCGAGACCGACCCGGCGAGCGTCGAGGTCGAGGCGAACCAGTACGTCGGCGCGTCCGATTCGGGCATGGGCGGCCAGGCGCTTGTCAAGGTGACGCTGGACGGATCGACGATCGCCGATGTCGAAATCGTCGAGCATCATGAAACGGCGGGCATCGGCACGCCGGCCATCGAGACGATTCCCGGCGCGATCGTCGAGGCCAATTCGGCCGACGTCGACGTCGTCGCAGGCGCCACCATGTCCAGCCGCGCCATCATCGACGCGACCAAGGACGCCCTGGCGAAAGCCGGGCTGTAGGAGCCATTCCCTATCGCGGGATGCGCGGCCCCTCCCTCCCTCATCATCCGCGCATCCCGCTTTATCGAAGTTGTCGGCATAGCCCGCGCCGCTTCGCGGCATTCGCGACGGCAAGGCGCCCCAAAAGCGCCGCCCTCCCCTCCATCGACAAGGACGGCCTATGCCGTCCTTGTCCGCATATCGGGCCGATCTGAAAATCCGTGCGATGAGCACGGGCATCGCACGGCCGGCAGGCGCCCCGGTGCATGAAAACGCAAAAGGTCGGACGCATGGAAGCGCCCGACCCCCTGTCGTCTACGAAGCGCTCCCGCCGCGGCGGCTTCGGCGCAGCGGAGCGCGCCGCATCTAGTTGAACTTCTGCTGGGTTTTCTGCAAGCCGTTGTCGAGGAGGAACAGCACGGCCTCGGCGGCGCGATGCGTAGCCTGGTCGAAATCGTCGCGCGCCTCTTTCTTCGGCAGGCTCAACACCCAGTCGGCCACGGGCATGCGTCCCGGCGGGCGGCCGATGCCGACGCGGATGCGCGTCCAGTCTTTCGTCTGCAGCTTGTCGGCGATCGACTTCAAGCCGTTATGCCCGGCCAACCCGCCGCCGAATTTGACCCGCACGGTGCCGGGGTCGATGTCGAGCTCGTCATGGACGACCACGATATCGGCAGGCGCCGCCTTATACGTCGCGCACAGCTGCTTCACCGGACCCCCCGACACGTTCATGTAGCTTTGCGGCTTTGCCAGCACCAGCTCTTCGCCGCGATATTTCACCTTGGCCGTCAGCGCGCCGCATTCGGTCTTCCAGTATGTCGCCCGCGGCTCGTCCGCCAATTCGTCGATGGCGTCGAATCCCGCATTATGGCGGGTATGGGCGTATTCGTCGCCCGGATTGCCCAGACCCACGATCAAACGCATGCGTTCCTCCTCATCTTGTTGCGCCGAGCATTATGCCACGCGCCGCGCGTCGGCGCCGGGAAACGCACAAAACGCGCGAGGGGGACCGGCGCCCTAAGCGCGCCCGCCGCCCGCCTCCTTCTGCCCGTACCAGGCGCGATGCGCCGCGACTTCGGCCAAATCCCCGATCGCCGACATCAGGGTCGCCCGCGTTGCGTCGTCGGTGTTCTTCGCGGCATCGCGCAGCATGCCGAGCGTCTGCGGGCCGAACTTCAGCATGTCGGAGAAATCATGCGCGCCGCTTGCCCGCATCGCCTCGAACAGCGCATCGACGATTCCGCGCGCTTCGCCCTCGTCGTAGCGCGCCAGCCATCGGCCGATGACGTCGTGTGCGAACTGCGCCGATGCGGCAAGCCCGCTGCACCGCAGGAAATCGAAGCCGTCGACGCCCCACGAGAACGGATCGTGCTGCCACACGCCCGACGCGCTCGATTGCACCGCGACGTACGGCACGGGGCAATCCATCAACATGCCGATGAGCGATTCGCGCGGAACGTAGCGCTGCGTCAGCCTTGCAAGCCGATCCCGTTGCGTCTTTCCCAACACGCCGGGGCGAAACCCCGGCGCATCGAAGGAGAACACCCCGGCGATGCGGCGCGCGGTTTTGCCATCGCACATCGCGGCCGCATACATCGCAAGATTGCCTCCCTTGGAGTGCCCTCCGACATACAGCCGTTTCGGCAGGCGGCGTGCCGCGGATTCGAGATAGCGCACGGAACTTTCCTGCGCAGGCACGCGATCCATGTACGCCATGTCGAAATCCTCCCGCCAACCGGCAAACGAGCAGTCCGTGCCGCGGAACCCCACGAAGGCGAATTCGTTTCTGTATGCGAACGACAATGCCGCGAACTGGGTGTTCTCCTCTTCGTCGAACACGCTTGCGCATTCGCTCATCTCCATATCGCGAAAACGCGGGCTTGCCGCCAGCGCGAGCATGAGCGCCTTGACCTTGTCGGGAATCATGCCCGTGAACATGTCGCCGTAATGCTCGGCGAGCAGGGCGTCTTTGAACCGCACGCCGCGGCGCGGCAGCAACGCCCGAAAGCGCGCGGCCGCCCTTCCTCCCAGCGTTTCCTCGTCGCGCATCGCAGGCAGCACATATTCCATGCGCACCATGCAGAACTCGGAAAGCACCAGCGCATCGACGGCGCAAAACGCAACCTCGTCGAACGTGGCGAATTCCGTCGCCAGATAGTCCATGATGGTGCGCATGCGCCCGCTCCTTTTCTCGCCCCGCATCCGACGCGGCATCGGATGCCGCGTCCGCCGTGTTTTCGCCGCATTGCCTCTCGTTGCGAAATCATACCGCCGAAAGCCGATGCCGCACGGCGGAGAACCGAGGCGAAACGTTCGCGAAAACCGATGGGGCCTTCTTCCTGGAGCGCAAGAAGGCCGTGCATCGTATTCCAACCAAGAAAATGCGGCCCGAAGACAGTTTTTTGCGGCTATGCCGCACGAGTTGAAGCATCGCAAGCAACAGAGAAAAAGAAAACTCGCATTTCCCCAGCTCGCAGCAATCTGCGGGCGAGCAGAGAAAAGACGAGGCGCTCGCAGAAGGGGAAAATCGCGGCACAGCCGCAAAAAACTGTCCGAAAACCCCGATATTCCGTCAATCAACGCCCTTGAACGGCAAGAAGACTGCAGAACAAGAGGGAATTGCAAAGAAAGGCTTCGCGTTACGCCCCGAAGGCACGGAAACCCCGGCGCTCCATACGGCGGGGTTTCCGCAAGCCGCATCGTCTTGAGGCCCTCGACGCAAAGAAGGAGGCCGCGCCGAAATCGCTTTCGGTGCGGCCTCCTCTCGAAAACGCATATCGCGGCTTCGTCGGCACTCGCGGGATGTGCGGCGGCGGAAACGAACGTCAGGCGGTCGGGCTGCTCTTCCCTACTCGAACAGGGATGCGACCGAGCCGTTCTCGTAGACGTTGCGAATGGTCTTGGCGAACAGCGGAGCCACGGAGAGCACCTTGATCTTGCCGGTCTGGCGCTCGAGAGGAACGGGGATGACGTTGGTCACCACGACCTCCTCGATGCAGGAATTCGCGATGCGCTCATAGGCCGGGCCGCTGAAGATGCCGTGCGTGGCGCAGGCGAACACCTGGGCGGCGCCTTTGGCCTTCAGCGTTTCGGCAGCGGCCACCAGCGAGCCCGCGGTGTCGATCATGTCGTCGTTGAGGATGCAGATCTTATCGGTGACATCGCCGATCAGCGCGGTGATTTCCGCCTGGTTGTGACGCGGACGATCCTTATGCATGATCGCGATATCGCTGCCCAGCATGGTCTGGAACTTCTTCGCGGCCTTCGCGCGGCCCACGTCGGGAGAAACCACGCACAGCTTCTCGGGATCGAAGCCCTTCTTCTTGAAGTAGTCGGCGAAGATGGGCATGGCGGTCATGTGGTTCACCGGGCGGTCGAAGAAGCCCTGGATGGCGTCCTGGTGCAAATCGATGGTGATCACGTTGTTCACGCCGGCGGTTTCGAGCAGGTCGGCCACGAGCTTCGCCGTGATGGGCTCGCGCGGGGCGGCCTTGCGGTCTTGGCGTGCGTAGCCGAAATGCGTGATGACGGCGGAAATGCTGCGGGCGGATGCGCGCTTGGCGGCATCGACCATGATCAAAAGCTCCATGAGAGCGTCGTTGATATGGGAGCCCGCGACAGACTGGATCAAGAACACGTCGGCCCCGCGCACGCTTTCGAGATAGCGCGCGTAGATTTCGCCGTTCGCGAACTTCTCGAGCTTCACGTTGCCCAACGACACGCCCAGCTCGTTGGCGATCTGGTCGGCAAGCTCGGGATTCACCGAACCGCTGAAAACGGCCATGCTTTTCTTCATATCGGTCATGGGTATTCGCTCCTTCTCTACTCCCATGAAAACAGCCGCTTACCATATTACCCCGTTCTTGGAGAAATTGCCCTTCGCCCCGCGAAAACACCGGGACGCAAGGCAACGCGAAGGACGGCGCGACAAAAGCGCCCGCCCGACGAATCGGGCGGGCGCTTGGCGGAGTTGAAGCGACCATCGGCGCATTGCGCCTCCGAGACGGCAGGCAG
>USEZ01000014.1 GCA_900553775.1 uncultured Slackia sp.
GCGGCACGGCGCATCTCCTCCTCTGCAAGGGCGCGCTTCTGCTCTTCGAGCTCGGAAGCACGGCGCTCGGCCTCCTCCTGCTCTCGACGCGCGGCCTCGGCGGCCTCGGCCGCTTCGTGCAGCTCTGCGGCCTTCGCCGCGGCGGCGGCAAGCGTTTCGATCGGAGCGCTTGCCGCGACGGGAGCCTTGCGGGCCTTCGACGAGCCGTCGTCGGCAACGGCGCCGTCTGCTGCCTTGCCGACGGAAGAATCGGCATGCTCGTAGGAAATGGTGGCGCCCTCGGGAACGACGCCTGCGGCACGCGCGGTTTCTTCGTCGTGCATCACGCCCTCGGAAGAAAACTCGCTGGAAGCCTCGCCGTTTCCGATACGGCGGGCGACTTCGAGCATGACGGCGATGCCCGAAGCGTTCGAATTGGCACCTTCGTTGTAGGCGGATGCCTTCTCAAGGGCGATGAATGCGGCGGGGATGGCCACGATGACAAGCATCGCAATGGCGAGCACCATGCACACGGTGGCGCCGATGCCCTCGCCCGCGAAGGCGAACTGGCGGATAGCCAGCATGAACGGAAGCAGGCACATGGAGCCGATCGCGGCATACTGGAGGGGACGCCTGACGGAAGGCAGGAACCCCGAAAGGTCATGACGCACCTTGCCGCTGTCGTAATTGGCCACCACGATGACTTTGCGGCGGCGCGGGCCGGCGCCTTCGGGATCGTTTTCGGGCTCGTATTTCGCCACGACGTTCTGGCTGACGCCCTTCATGAACAACTGGGACAAAAGCGGCTTGTCGAAACGTTCCGCCACGAATACGGCGGCGGACAGAAGCGACGCGACGACGGCGGGAATGGCGGCCACAGGCAGGAAAAGGCCCAGAAGAACCGCGACGATCGTCACGATATAGCAGATCAGCTCCGGCATGGAGGCATTCGAGCTGCAGGTGAAATCTTCGATGGCGACCGGAAGGCCGGTCTCTTTCTGAAAGCGCTCGGTGATATAAAGCGCAGCCTGCTGCTCTTCTTCCGTACCTGCAGGACGCGGACCGATCTCCTGCGAGAGATAGGCTATGTGATCCATGGGTTTGCTCATACGGTCCTTCTTAATCTTCGTAGCCTCGGGGATAAGGGCATATTCGCTGAACAGTATATCTTATCGTCCCGGCTGGCCGAGATAATCCCTAATAAACGCATCGGATTCGGCAGCCCTCTTCCGTGCGTCGAGATACGAGGCGCGCGTTTGAGACGTCTGAGCGTCGAGCCGGTCGAGAATAGGCTGCGCCGGCTTCTCGGGAAGGGCGCGGGCCAGCTCTATCGCCTCGGCATCGGCCTGGTTGTACTTCTCGTTGAACGATTCGGCCGTCGCTTTATCTTGTATATAAATGGCGTCGTCGCTTGCAAGCGCATAACCGTTCTGTTCCTTTTTCTTCTCTATAAAAGCGGAAAGCGCGGAAAAGTCGGCCGAAGGATATCCTTCCTGCGCGCGGACGAGGCTTTCTTGCGCCTGCGAAAGCGCCTCGATGGCCTCTTCGCTTTTACCCTGGGAGGCGCGCACGTTTTCTTCGGTCGTGTCCGACACCAACTCGGCCGCCTCTTTCATAAGACCGTCGGCCTGCACCACAAAATCCCAGCATTCCTCGACGGCGTCGACGGCGTCTTTGGCCTCTCGGTCTGCATGCAGCAGCGCCTCGGCGTATTGCATCATGTCGCGACGCGCGTCGGCCGAAACCTCCACCTGCCCCGCCGCGTCCTTGCCGGCGGAATCGCCCATCTCCGAAGCGGCCTGGTCGGCGAAGGCGCATGCGGCGTTCAAGTGGACGTGGGCGTCGTCCATCCCCTGGTCGAGCGCGTCGATGTCTTCGGACGAGGACGACTCCACCGTTTCCTCCATCACCATATCGTCCATGTTCAACACGAGCATGTCCGCCTTCTCAAGCTCGTCGAAGGCCTGGGAAAGAAGCGAGAGGTTCGATTGGTGCTTTTCGTAAAGGTCGGCCGCGAACACGACGCCCGCCGCGATGCATGCGCAGCACGCCGCGACGGCGCACGCCCGCATGGCGAAACGGCGGAAACGGCGGTTCTTCTTTCTCCGCTTGATCTCTTTCTCCGGGTCTTTCAAAGCGCGCTCGCGATTGCGCTGGGCGCGCGAGGCCTTCCCTCCCGACGGCGCGGACGAACCCGACCGCTTTCGGGCGGAAGAAACCGCCTGCGGAGCCGCCTTCTTCTCGGCGGCGGACGCAGGCCCGAGAGAGGCCGTCTGCGGAGTCGCGCGACGCTCGTCTTTGCCGGGAAGGCGGCGCTCCTTTTTCGACGGTACGGTGAACAGCGACAAATCGCCCAACTTCACCTTGGGGTCTGCTTCGCCGAGCCTGTCGTCGGCCTGGCTTTTCAGCCCGTCGAGCACCGAAAGCGATATCTCGTTCGACGTGCCCGCCGTATTCTTTTTGATATGCACGCTGCCGGCGATACCCCCGAAAGGATGGGGCCCGCCCTTCCTGGCCGCCATCGCCCTACGACGCCCCGTTGCCGGATGCGGACGCGATGATGCGGACCGCCTCGTCGGTCGTGCACGGAATAATGGTGCGCGACGGAAGAGAGCTCAGGAACGTCTTTCCGTATCCCTTGGTCAGCAGCCTTTTATCGGCAAGCACGAGCACGCCTTTGTCGGTGGAGCTGCGGATGAGCCTTCCCGCCGCCTGTTTGATTTCGATCACCGCCTGGGGCAGCGTGTAGTGCGACCACGCCGAAGAATCGCGCAAGGCGCGCTCGCATGAAAGCGGATCGGTCGGCTTGGCGAACGGCAGCTTCGGAATGACCACGCCCTTAAGCGTCGCCCCCGGCGCGTCGAAGCCCTCCCAGAAGCTTTTCAGGGCGAACAGAGACAAATGCTCGTCTTTGAGGAAATCGTCGCGCAGACCCTTCGTCGAAACGCCCCACTTCTGGCACACCAGGCGCAGGCCCTGCTCCTTCATGGCAGGGTCGACCGCATCGAAGCACGCCTCCATCTCACGCCTGTTCGTGAACAGCGTGAGCATGCTGCCCTGCTGCGCGATATGAGCGCGCGTCAGCAGCCCCTGCAACGCCTCGAGGTACCCGGGCTGGTTCGGCTCGGGGATGTCGTTTATCACCAAGACCTGCATATGGGCGTCGAAATCGTAGCTCGACCCCAAAAGGTAGGTGTCGGCACGCGAAGCGTCGCCCTGCCCGAGGCCCATGGCGCCCATGAACGTCTTGAAATCGTCGCCGATCGTCACCGTGGCGCTGGCATACACCACGCTGTCCGTTTTCTCGTAAAGCGTTTCGCCGAGCACCTCGCCCACGTCAACCACCTGGGCAGACAGCTCTTCGGCGACGCGTTCCGGCTTGCGCGAGAGCTTCGCCGCATATACGAAGCGCGGATCGGCCTGCTCCAAGATCAGCTCGCTCGATTGCAGCATCTCTTTGGCGTCGATCACCACGGTGGCGATATCGCGCTGGCAATCGGCCACGCCGTCGACGCCGTCGAGAAACGCGATCAGCTCGTTTCCCGCCGTGATCAGACGCTCGGCCCTCTCGCAAAACGTCTTGCCTAAACCGCGCAAGGAGGCGAAGCGCTCGTCGGAGCGCACCTCGTCGTTGATCCACAGCTCGATGGTCTCGTAGCTTCTGTTTCCTTTATTGGTATCGCATCCTACCAGGTCTTTCATATGGCGGGCGAATTCGATGGCGGCATCGGCGAAGGCGCGGCCGCGCTCGCGGGCGCGCTCGGTCAGGCCGAAGAACAGCGTGCTCGCCTCGGGCTGCGTTCCCCCGTCGAGCGGAGCGCGCCGCTCTAGGCGCACGAACGGATTGCGCTTGGCGTCTTCCGATGCCATCCTGTTCGCCAGGCGCACCATTTCGGAGGCGTCGAGCTTCACCGCCAAGGCGCGGCGCGCCTCGGATTCGGCGCCATGTGCCTCGTCCACCACCCAGAAGCGAATCTCGGGCAAAAGGCCGCCGTCGGCCGCAAGGTCGCAGAAGAACAGCGAATGGTTCGTCACCACGATATCGGCGTGCTCGGCCTTCTTGCGCACGCCGTGGACGAAGCACTGCGTTCCGAAATAGGGACACTTTCGACGCAAGCAGTCGCGCGACGACGTGGTGAAGGCATAGCGCGGCAGAGCCTTGTAATCGAGCTTCAAGGAATCCATGTCGTCGTATTCGGTCTGCTCGATGAACGAAAGCAGCGCCGCCAGCGACGGAGCCTGGCTGACCTGCTTGCCCATCACCGTCACGCTGCGGGCGCCGTCATGCACCAGCTTGTCGACCATGCGCAGGCAGGGATAGTGGGAAAAGCCCTTCAAGGCGACGTATTCAAGCTCGCCTGCGCCGTGCTCGGCAAGACCTCGGCTCAAAAGCGGCAGCTCCTTGTACACGATCTGGTCGAGCAGCGCGTTCGTCTTCGTGGCCACGCCGACCGCCACGCCGTTGCGAAGCGCGGTCAAGGCACTCGGCATAAGGTACGCCATCGATTTCCCGACGCCGGTGCCGGCCTCAACCACGAGGTTCGTGCTCGTCGAAAACGCCTTGAGGACGCTTTCGGCCATGATGGACTGCTCGATGCGCGGCTCGAAGCCCTCGTAAAGCCCGCCCACGATGCCATCTGCGGAAAACGCCGCGGAAATCTCCCCGACCGTCGGAAACTCCACCGGCGCATCCGTCCTTTTCGCCTCGGCGTCTGGCATGCGGCCCGCCTCTTCCGATGCGGCCTCGCTCGACGGCGCGGCAAGGCGGGCGGCGCGCAGGCCGCGAAGCGTCATCGGATAGCGCTTCGCCTGAATCTGCGTACCTTTCTCGGCCTCGACGAGCGCCGCCATGGAATCGGCCATGCAGGCGAACACGGCGCCTGTCGGCCATTCTTCGACAGGAACCATCCCGGCGATATATTCAACCAGGTCGATAGGCATTTCCTGAATAGCCGCAAGCAGAATGCGATACACCGCGCACAGCGCTTCGACATCGGCGTCGGCACGATGCGTGGAAAGCGGCGCATCGAACGCCTTCACCAGGTCGATCAGCCTATGAGACGTCAAGCGCGGCAACGCGATGCGCGCAAGGTCGAGCGAATCGACCCATAGATTCTCGAGCAACGGATACCCGGCGGGGCTTTTGGTGACGAACCCCTTGTCGAATGCGGCGTTATGGGCCACCACCGTGGCATCGCCCACGAAGGCCGCCAACCGGGCGCGCGCCTCTTCGGGGGACGGAGCGTCTGCGACGTCTTCGTCGTGGATATCGGTCAGACGGGCCACGTCGTCGGGGATGGGCTTGCCGGGATTGACGAATGTGACGAACCAATCGGTGATTTCGCCGCGTTCGAGACGGGCGGCGGCTATCTGGGTGAGTTCGTCATGGTTCTGGGAAAATCCCGTGGTCTCGGTGTCGAGCACCACCACATTGCGGTCGAGCTCCCCGAAATCGGAACGGGAGGCCCTCTCCTTCAAAGACGCGTAACGACGCGCGATATCCTCGGGCGTTCCCTGGGAAACGAAGTCGTATACACTCGTATTCTGCATAATGGAGTCTTTCATATCGGTCATATCCCGCTAGCCTATCACGAAAGGAAGCCTATGGCGTCTACAAACGCATCCGATGTCTATTTCGGCGCATACGTCCGTTTTCAAACCGTCGACAAGCGGTCGGGGGCGGCCATAGCGGGCCCCGACAACGCCGTCGGCGATTGCGGCGAGATAGTCTGGCAGCTCGACGAGAAAAAGCGCCAGCAAGCATGGCTCAAGAACCGATTCGGGCAGCTCGTGGGCTACCTCGACCATGCCGATTCGTACAAGCTCGCCATCTACCGCGCGAAAGGATGGACCATCCGCTACGTGCTCAGCTTCACCGCCTATAGCGAGACGCCCGGCCCCGGCGTCTACTGGGGGCAGGTGGCCGTCATCGCCTACGCGCCGCGCTATGCCGACGAATTCGACGCGTTCGTGCGCGCTTTTGCCCGCAAGGCGGCGGACGGGTCGCGCCCCGATCCCGCTCTCGGCGCGGCGGGCGTTGCAAGCGTTCTGGCCGACCCGACCGGCTGGGAGCCGTCGAACAAGGTGAAGATCCCCAAAGGCAGCGGCAGGACCGTCATTCTCAAGGAGCGAAGAAGCGCGCACGACAAACTGCTCGACAAAGGACGCAGCGGCAATATCGGCTGCTACATCGTGAGCTGGGCGTTCATTCTGGGCCTTGTGGCGTTTGCCGTCTGGGCGGCGCACAGCATGGGGCTGTTCTGACGCACAGGCGCCGCTTTGAAATTTCCTCGAGCCCCCTCTTCGAAGGAGGCCCGAGGAAGGCGATCGAAGAAGGCCGCTTACGCTTCGGCCTTTTCGTCTTCAAGGGCCAGCTCGATAAGCTTCTCGCACACATCGCCGAACTGCATGCCGACCGCACGAGCGGCGTCGGGGATCAACGACGTGTCGGTCATGCCGGGCAGCGTGTTGGTCTCAAGAGCCCAGCAGTTCCCTTCGGCATCGAGCATGATGTCGGTGCGCGAGATGCCCCGGCATCCCAAAACGGCATGCGCGGCCACGGCCATGCCCTGGGCCTGCTCGGCGGCTTCGGCGGAAATGGGCGCGGGGCACAGATGCGTGCTGCCGCCCGCTGCGTATTTCGCGTGGTAGTTGTAGAACTCGTCGTTGTTGGACACGATCTGAATCACGGGAAACGCCACGGGGTCGTCGCTTCCCATGACGCCCACGGTCAGCTCGATGCCGTCGATGAACTGCTCGACCATGGCCTCGTCGTCGACCGCAAGCGCCGTTGCGAGGGCGGCGGGCAGGTCGGCCTCGTCGCGCACGATCGTCATGCCCAAAGAGCTTCCTTCGGTCACGGGCTTGACCACGCAGGGAATTCCGCACGTGTCCGCGATCTCGCGCCTGTCGGCTTCGTCGAGCACATCGTTTTTCCCCACGATGACCGACGCCGCCACGCGAAGGCCGGCGCGCTCGTAAAGTTCTTTGGTCTTGCCCTTGTTGATGGCCAAGGCGTTCGCAAGGATGCCCGAGCCGGTGTAGGGGATCTTCAAAGTTTCAAGAAAGCCTTGGACCGTGCCGTCTTCTCCGCCCTTGCCATGCAGCGCGAGGAAGGCGACGTCGAACGGCTCTTCGATCAGCTTCTTCAAATCGTCGCGCGACGCAGGGTCGATCAGCGTGACGGAGAATCCTTTTTCTTCGAGCGCGCGGGCGCAACAAGCGCCCGAATTCAGCGAGACCTCGCGCTCTCCGCTGGTTCCGCCGTACAAAACGGCGACGGAATAATCTTTCGGGTTTCCTGAATATGCCATGGTTCGTCCTTACCGTATGCAATCTCGTGCCTGCCCGCCGTGCGAGGCGTTTTCCCGCATCAATATATCCCAACAGGTATATGTTATGAAGTTCGACGGGGCGAAAGCATCGAAGCGGTATCATTGGAGATGCTGAGCAAGGGCGCCCGGCACCGATGAAGAAAAGGGGTATACACCATGACTATCTACCGTTGCAAAGTCTGCGGCTATCTCCATGTCGGCTCCGCTCCCGAAGAGTGCCCCATGTGCCATGCCGGCCAGGCTGCCTTCTCCGAATACCAGCCCGCCGACGTGACCGGCACCAAGACCGCCGAGAACCTGGCCGCCGCGTTCGCCGGCGAATCCCAGGCCAACCGCAAGTACACCCTGTGGAAGCACATCGCTGAAGAGGCGGGCGAGAAAGACGCCGCCGCCGCGTTCGACCGCCCCATGGCCGAAGAAACCGCCCATGCGCTGGCCGAGGCCGTGTACCTGGGCATGTTCGGCGGCGTGAAGGAAAACCTCGAAAGCGCCGCGAACGGCGAGCAGTACGAGGAAGAGATCATGTACCCTGAGTTCGCAAAGGTCGCTCGCGAAGAGGGCTTCGAGGATATCGCCCACTTCTTCGAAATGACCGCCAAGTTCGAAGGCATGCACAAGGCAGGCTATCAGAAGGCCGCCGAAGCCCTGTAGAAAACGCAGAACGAAGACAATCCTGCTTCTGCCGACAGGCCGTCAATCGCAAAGCCCGACGCCGATTCCCGATGGAGCGGCGCCGGGCTTTTTCATAGCGGAAATATCGCAGAAACGCGCAGCGGGCTTGAAAGGGTGCGCGAACCTCGGCCGCGCACGCCCCCCAACGAATGCCGCCCCTGCGCGAGCAAGCCCGCTCCTTGCACCTCGGCATCGCAGAGCGCGTCTGCGCCTAGCGGCGACGCAGATTCTTAAGCTGGCCGCATGCGCCCGCGATATCCGCCCCGCGGGAATTGCGCAGCGTGGCCTCGATACCGCGCTTCTCCAGCTCGGAGATGAATCGCTTCACCGCCTTCTCGCCGCTCGGCTGCAACACCGATCCTTCGATTTCATTGATCGGAATCAGGTTCACATGGCACATCGTGCCGCGGCAGAAATCCGCCAGGGCGGACAGGTGCTCGTCGTCGTCGTTGAGCCCGTCGATCATCACATACTCGTACGTCACGCGACGTCCCGACGCGGCCTGGTAGTCGCGGATATCCCGTTTCAAGTCGGTCAGACTCTGATGCACCATGGAGGGCATGAGCACGTCGCGCGACTTCTGCACGGCGGAATGAAGGGAAATCGCCATGGTGAACTGCTCGGGCTCCTGGGCGAATTTCCTGATGCCCGACAAGATGCCGCACGTCGATATCGTGATTTTGCGTGCGCCGATATTCAGACCGTCGGGCGAATTGGCGAAGCGCATGGCCGCCAAGACGTTGTCGTAGTTCAAGAACGGCTCGCCCTGGCCCATACCCACGAGATTCGTCACGCGCGCGCCCATGTCTTTCTGGGCGATGAGAATCTGGTCGACCATCTCGCCCGGCAGCAGATTGCGCGTGAAGCCCTCTTTGCCCGTCGCGCAGAAGATGCATCCCATGGCGCAGCCGACCTGCGTGGAAAAACAGACCGTCAAGCGGTCGTCCGCGGGGATGGCCACCATCTCGGCCGAAGCTCCGTCGGCGAATGCGACGATGTATTTGCGCGTGCCGTCTTCGGACACCTGCTTATCCACGATCTGCGCGCGATACAGCGGCGCCTCTTCGCTCAAACGCTCCTTCAGCGCCGCCGGAAGATTGCTCATCTCGTCGTACGACGAAACGCCCTTCTGATACAGCCACTGCACGACCTGCTTCGCACGGAAGCGGGGCTGCCCCCATGCCTTCATGAGGTCGCAGATTCCTTCGTACGAATACGCCTCTATGCCTTGTGCCATCGGATGCTCCTTCATCGAGAAGGCCCCGCATGCGTCGGGGCCTCGTATTGCCGCCTATCGGGAACCGTTCATCATGTCGAAGAGCCTTTGCAGGTCGTCTTCGTCCTTGAAATCGATCTCTATCCTGTTTCTGCCGTTCGACGTCTTGATTCTCACCTTCGTGCCGAACGCATCGCCCAAAGAGCGCGCCGTCTTCCTGAACAACGGCGAAGGCGCAGGCTTCGCCGGACGACCCGCCGCGTTTTCCTTGCCCGAGATAAGACGGGCGAGCGCCTCCGCCTCGCGAACCGACATCTTCTCCTCGCGCAGCTTGTCGGTCAGCTTCCGCTTTCCCTCGTCGGAAGGAATGGACAGGATGGCGCGGGCGTGGCCCGCCGTGATCTTCTCCTCGTAGAGAAGCTGCTGGGCCTCTTCGGGAAGGTCGAGCAAGCGCAGCGCGTTTGCGATGGTCGAGCGGCCCTTCGACACCGCAGACGCCACCTCTGCCTGCGTGCGTCCTCCGTTTTCCATCATGCGCTTGTAACCGTACGCCTCTTCGATGGGATTGAGGTCGCTGCGCTGCAGATTCTCGATCAAAGCGAGTTCGAGCACTTTGGCATCGTCGACCTGCTTGATGCGCACGGGAAGCTTCTTCATGCCTGCAAGGCGGCTTGCCTGCCAGCGTCGCTCCCCCGCGATGATTTCGTACTTGCCGCCCTCGATTTCGCGCACGAGAAGGGGCTGGAGCAACCCGTCGCGCTTGATCGAGGCGGAAAGCTCCGCGAGTTCTTCCTCTTTGAAAAGGGTGCGGGGCTGGTCGGGGTTCGCGACGATATCGTCGATCGCCACCTCGGCCATCGCCTTCGCGCCGTCGGAAAAAACCGCTTCGCCGGGCATATCGGCGCCGGCAGGCGATGCATACCCGGGCGTCGCCGCTCCGTCGCGAGGCGCTTTCGCCTTGCCAGCGGCGAAAGCGCCGGCCTCCTCGGAAACAGAGCGGACGGCCGCCTCATAGCCGCCGATAAGAGAGCTCAATCCTCGGCCGAGACCGCCTTTCGAAGCCTTAGCCACGAGCGATCACCTCTTTCGCCAAATCACGATACGCCTGCGCACCCTTGCCGCCCGAATCGTACGACGTGATAGGACGCCCGAAACTCGGAGCCTCGGATACCTTCACCGAACGAGGGACGACGGCATCGAACACCAGATCGCCGAAAAACCCCCTGACCTCGCTTGCAACCTGCTTGGAAAGCGTGGTACGCCCGTCGTACATGGTCAGAAGAACGCCGAAGATATCGAGCGAGGGGTTCAGATACGTTTTGACGCGCTTCATGGAATCAAGCAGTTTCGTCACGCCTTCCAACGCGTAGAACTCGCATTGGATGGGAATGAGCAGCTCGTCGGCGGCCACAAGAGCGTTCACCGTCAAAAGACCGAGAGACGGCGGACAGTCGATGAACACGTAGTCGTACGCACCCCGCACGGAGTTGACCGCTTCTTTCAGCCTGTTCTCACGAGCCATTTCGGATACAAGCTCGACCTCGGCTCCGGCAAGATTGATGGTTGCGGGAGCCACATCGAGGCCGTCGCACACATCGGGAACGATAACGTCGGTCAGGCCCGTCTCGTCGTCGATCAAAACATCGTATACGCAGCGCTCAAGCGCGCCTTTCTCGATTCCCAAACCGCTCGACGTATTTCCTTGGGGGTCGAGGTCGATCAGAAGCACCTGCTTGCCAAGCTCGCCGAGAGCGGCTCCCACGTTGATGGTCGTGGTCGACTTCCCGACGCCGCCTTTCTGATTCAGGATGGCGATCACCTTCGTCGGCCCCACCTCGCGATTCACCGGCTTTTTATCCACATAGGAACGCAGAGGCGCGGCCACAAAAGCGCGGACCCCCTCTTCATTCGCCTCTTCGCCATCGAGCGGCGTCGACGGTCCGTCGCAGAAATCGGGCTCGCCGCCCTTTTCGTCGAACGATTCCGGCGACATCTCCTGCTCGTCTTCGCCGACGGAGGAAGCCGGGGGAGTCGGCGTCTCGGACGCTTCGCTGTGATTCATTTGACGCTTGAAACTATCGAACAGTCCCACAGACTCCTCCTTGGATGCGGAATTTCCGGCAGATGGCATGGTATGCGCGAGCGCGCAGAATGCGCCGGCGCGTTTCACGTGAAACTTTCCACGGCGAAACGGGCGCCCCGCATGTCGATTCGACCATTATAACGTTCGCAGGCCGCACGTATCGCCGTGGCGAAAGCGCCGCATGGCGCCCTTCGCCAAAACATCCCGTTACGAGAGTTTTCGGCAAAGCCGCGCTCATCGCCTATTTCGGCTGCAGGGGATCCCTCTGGGCAAGACCGATACGGCGAGGCAGCTTGATGCGCGGCTTCGCCGTCTTCTCGAAAACGAAGACGCAACGGGTCGAGCCGTCGCTTAACGAGAAATCGGCGCGCTCTTTAAGCGTCATCCCCACGATGTCCTGAATGCCGAGCGCCACGCCCACCTCCTCGTCGGAAGGCTGCGCCTTGTAGCACACAAGGAGGCCGCCTTTCTGCAGAAGAGGCGATGCAAGTTCGAGAAGCGACCCGAGAGAGCTTAAAGCCCGCGCCGTCAGAACGGCGAATTGCCCGGGGCGCTCGCGCGCCAGGTCCTCGATCCTTCCCACATAGATATCCACGTTTTCCGCAAGGCCGAGCTCTTCTGCGACGCCTTTCAGGGCGCGCACCTTCTTTTGCACGGAATCAACCAGCAAGGTGTTCCTGCCCGTCATGATGCAGAGCGGAATGCCCGGAAAGCCGCCGCCTGTGCCTAAGTCGGCATACGCCCCCGCAGGAGCCTGTTCGACGAAAGGAAGCCCCGTCAGGCTGTCTTCGAGATGCAGGACGACCCCGCCTTCTTCCGAGAGTATGCGCGTCAGGTTCATCGTCTCGTTGATGCGCATGACGGCATGAAGGTCGGCCATGAGAAGCCGCTCCTGCTCCTCGTCGATTTCGATTCCGTGGAACCGGCTTGCAACATCGGCCAAACGACCCATATCCCCTTCTTTCATGTATGCAGACTGCGCGTTTGATCGGCGCCCATTGTATCCGAGGCGGCACCGAAAACGCATCGCGCCCCGACGCCTATAAGAAAAACGCCGCTTCGACCAATCGGCGAACAACGCAAGCAGGGCCGGAAACAAATGTTTCCGGCCCTGCCGCCACGGTTCGTTTCAGACGCAATCGGCGCTTCTCCCTCGAACCCTGAAAACCTTAGCGAGGAATGACCACCACGTGGCGGGCGCTTCCCTCCCCTTCGGATGCAGTTTCCACGTCTTCGTGGTCGCGCAAAGCTAGATGGACGATGCGACGCTCATACGGAGTCATCGGACGAAGCTTGATATTGCGGTCCTGCGCCACGGCGCGGCGGGCGGCCGAATGCGCGATCGATTCGAGCTTTTGGCGTTGACGATTCTTATACCCCTCGACATCGACCACGACGGGATAGCGGAAGCCCAACGTGCGCGTGGTGATGGCGGAGATGATGAACTGAAGGGCGTCGAGGGTCTTGCCGTGGCGGCCGATCAGAATGGCGAGGTTGTCTCCGGTGATATCGAGAATCAGCTCCCCTTCGTCGCCTTCGTATTCGTCGATCGTCACTTCGCCGACGTCGAAATGCTTCAGAATGCCCTGCAGCGCGTCGATGGCGGTGTCGGCCACCCGGTCGAGTTCCTCTTCGGTCAGCTCGACCATCTCGGTATGGGCCGTATCGCCCTTGAGTTCCTGCGTTTCGCCCTGGCGGACGTCGCCCTCTTCGGCCATGATTTCCTCTTCGGCCATGATGCGTCCTTTCTATCGCAACGCCGCGGACGCAGCCGCGGCGCATCGTGTACCTCTAGCGCTTCTTGGTCGGGCGCTTCTTTTTCACCTTGCGCTCGACTTCCACCTTCACGGGCTGGACGTCGATGCGAGCGGCCTCCTTGGCGGCCTCTTCCTTCTTCAGGATGCGCATGGTCAGCTGGCTTTGCAGAATGCCGATGACCGAGGACGTGCCCCAGAAGAGCAGAACGCCCGCCGGCGAGCCCCACGAAATCCACAGCATCATCAGCGTCATGATGCCGCCCATGAGCAGCATCTGATTACGCTGCGCGCTGTCGTTGTGGATGTTCTGCAGCACCATGGGCAAAAACGTGGCGCCTGCGAACACGAGCATCAAAACGAGATACGGCAGAAACGCCAGAAAACCCTGGCCGAACACGTCTGCCGGAGTACGGGTAAGGTCGGGGACCAGGCTGTAGAACGTATAGACCGTCTCGCCGTGGCGCGCGCCGAGCTCGCGCAGGGTCTGAAACATCGCCAAGAAGATCGGCATCTGCAAAAGCATGGGAAGGCATCCCGCCAGGGGGTTGAACTTCGTTTCGGCGTAGAGCTTTTGCATCTCCTGGTTCATGCGAACGGGATCGTTGGCGAATTTCGTCTGAACCTCTTTGAGAAGAGGTTGGATTTTCTGCATCTGGAAATTCGACTTGATCTGCTTATGCATGATCGGAGCCACGATGGCGCGGAAGATGACCGTGATGACGATGATTGCAAGACCCCAGTCGCCAGCGAAATTGAAGAAGAATTGGATACAGCTGAATATCCAATCTTTAAACGCGTCCCACATTCGTTTGCACCTTTCTACAGTTTGTCGGGAACAGGGTCATACCCGCCGGGATGGAAGGGATGGCACCTGCATATCCTTTTCACGGTCAGCCAGCCCCCGCGCACGAATCCGAACCGCTCGATGGCGATGAGCCCGTATTCGGAGCACGTGGGAATATAGCGACAACATGCGGGGAAAAGCGGAGAAATGGCGACGCGATACATCCTGATCGCACCGAGCGCCGCCCTTTTCGGCAGCGACCGGATGAACGCCCAAGCCGTTCGAAGCATCATAGGCACCTTCTCGTATCCGCCCGGAGCATTATCGCGAAGCAGACTCTGCAAGCCCGGCCTTGGCCAGGGCTTTGACGCATGCATTGTTCACTTTACTATAAGACGCCTTCAGAATGGGGTTACGGGCGAGAAACACAACGTCGTAGCCCTTCCACGGCCCCCCGCACGACCTGGCGATTTCTCTCATGCGCCGTTTCGCGCCGTTTCGCCAGACGGCATTTCCCGATTTTTTCCCCGCAATAAAAGCAACACGACCATGATCGGTTTCATGGTCGTGTTGATTGCGATGTTCCAGCACCATGACCGTCAGAAACGGCGTGCTGAATCTTTTTCCTTGCGAGAAAAGAAGGGAAATATCGGCGCTCGACTTGATCGTCGACTTCAAACCGATGACCTTTCGTTAGACGCAAAGACGCTTGCGGCCCTTGGCGCGACGTGCGGCCAAGACGGCACGACCACCCTTGGTAGCCATGCGGGCACGGAAACCGTGGCACTTGGCGCGCTTGCGCTTATTCGGCTGATAAGTGCGCTTCATATCGACTCCCTTTCACGGTCAAAACCATAATCCTTCGATGAATAGCCGTACGAGTATACCGCGACGGAATCAAAAGTAAAGCACTTTTTTCCTTATTCAACAGGGATAAGACGAAACGAAAGCGCACTCCGGGGAAAACCAGCCCTGCCGCAAGGGAACGAATCCACCCGCTTTCCAGATTTTCGGGAAAAAGCCTTTTTGCACGAAAACGCATCGTTGAAAACCCGCAAGGGCCCTCCTTTCACCGTAAGCAGCCGCCGCTACCATGAGGTTCTTCGAAAAATTGTTGAAACTGTTGAAAAAATAACCGACGTTTTCAACAGGCTGTGGGAAATTTTTCTTAAATTCGGGAAAACGGTCGAAATCAGCCTTCTTGAAACTGTTGAAATAGACGGAATAAATCGCATATTTATGCTTTATGAACAGGCAAATCGATTTTTAACATTTTTGATGAAATCGTGGTTGATAATCCGGGGCATGGGTCTTTTCAATCTCGAGTATTCCTCTTGTTTTCCCGAATTTCTCCCTCATGCCTCTCCCTCTTTCCTCACTTTTCAAGTCATTTATCCACTCGATTCCACCGTTTCCTCTCTTATTCCACATCTTTCAACAAATCCTGGATAAAAAGTGCAAAACATCGCATGGCGGTGCGGAGAATTTTTCTTATCCACGCCAATGTTGAAAACATCCTTGGAAAACTTTTCCACAAACCATAAAATGAGAAATCCACTCGGAAAACCGTTCTCCATTTTCCGATGGCACGCAGATTAAAAGCGAATGCATCGGAATTCCCGAGGGGCCGCAGCCCGCGCGCATGGCGAATCGGCCGCCTTTCGCCCCATCGGCGGAAGGCCCGCGAAGGCGCCGCCGTCGGAGGCGGCCCGAAGAGGCCTCGCAATGCCGATGCACGCGCTCGTTGCTGGCGGTAACGGGCCTCGAAGGAAAAGGTCGGACAGACAATGGTGGACTCAAGCAACCTCTATGAAACATGGCAGCTCGTCTGCAACCAGATAAAAGGCTACGACTCGGTAAGCGCCGCAGTGGTGGACGCCTTTTTCGCACGCCTGCAGCCGCAGGCCATCTCCGACGGGTTCCTTATCGTGACCGCCGATACTCCGTTTATAAAAGACCAGGTCGAACGTCGTTTCATGGGAACCATCCAGCAGGCGCTCAAAGACCTCTTCGGCATCGACTATCTCGTCGAGATCGAGGTCGACCCCGCCTGCAACCGCGCCGCCCCCGTCGCCGGCGCCCCGATGGCGGCTCCCATGGTGCCCGCCCCCGCCCCGATGGCTCCTGCGCCGGTTCCGGCCCAGCC
The DNA here is from genome assembly GCA_900553775.1 of uncultured Slackia sp. Classification (GTDB taxonomy): domain Bacteria; phylum Actinomycetota; class Coriobacteriia; order Coriobacteriales; family Eggerthellaceae; genus Slackia. The sequence continues at coordinate 15,972 of USEZ01000014.1, forward strand.
GTTCGGAGCAGGAGCAGCCGCGGTTTCCGGCGCAGGCGCCGGCGCGCAGCCTCAAACAGGCCGGCATTCGGGCACCACGCAGCCCATCCCGGTCGTCGGCATGCAGGCCGCGGGTGAGGAACCCGTCCAAACCGCCGACGCCAACGAGAAATTCATCTTCCCCACCACCGCAGGGGAGGAAACCGAATTCGTCGAGCAGGTCTCGCTCTCCCCGCGCAGCTCCGGGACGCGCCGCTCGCGCACTCCCGTCAACGACATGGACCTTCTCGCCTCGTCGTTCACGTTCGAGACTTTCGTCGTAGGCAATTCGAATCGTCTTGCCTACTCCATGGCCGTGGCCGTGGCCGAAGAGCCGGGGAAGAAAAACCTCAACCCGCTGTTCATCTACGGCCGCAGCGGCCTGGGCAAAACGCATTTGCTCCGCGCCATCCAAAATTACATCATCGCGACGAACCCCCAGATGAGAGTCGTCTATATCGATTCGTCTGAGTTTCTCTCCGACTACACCGCGGCCGTCGTCGCGCACGACAAGAACAAAGACAGCTATCTGAATTTCCAGAACCGATATCTCGACGCCGACGTGCTCCTCATCGACGACGTGCAGAAATTCCAGGGGAAATCGGCCACCGTCGATATCGTGTTCCAGCTCTTCAACAAGCTGACCGACATGGGAAAACAGGTCGTCTTGGCGGCTGACCGCGCGCCGAAGACGATCGATATCGACGAGCGCTACACAAGCCGGTTCAATTCCGGCGGAACATGCGACATCCAGCCGCCCGAAGTGGAAACGAAGCTCGGCATCATCAAGGGATTCATCGAAGAATACCGCTCCTCCGAAAACGCGTACGATTTCTACGTGCCCGAAGATATACAAATGTACATAGCCGAGATATCCAGTTCGAACGTCCGTGAGCTGAAAAGCGCGGTTACCAAGGTCATCTCCCAGATGACCTACTTCAACAACCCCGACATCTCGCTCCCCGACGTGCGCGTCCTGCTTGAAAACCACTTCCTTTCCGGCGCGACGAAGCGCCTCGACGTGGCAAGCATCCAGAAAGAAGTCGAGCGCTACTATAAAATCAGCCATGCCGACCTTGTCGGGAAGAAGCGGTCGCGCAACATCGCCTATGCGCGCCAGGTGGCGATGTATCTCTGCCGCCAAATGCTCGATATCCCCTATAACGATATCGGCAAGCGCTTCGACCGCGACCATTCGTCGGTCATGTATTCCGTCGGACAGGTGGAAGAGAAGATCAACAAGAGCCGCGAGCTTCAAGAAGAGATCGAACTGATCACTAAAAACATTAGGGAAAACTAGAGCAAAACAAGGGGAAGAAGGTGGAAAGAAAAAGAGGCCCCCGAAATCCTGTGGAGATCGGTGGGATCCCGGGAACAACTATTCAGCCGCAAAAAATGAACGCTGACGTGCTGAAACGCGGAATTCTCTTCATTTCCACCGCCCTTATTATTACTACTATCCTAAATACTCTACCTTTCTAGGAAGAAGGGATTTCGGCGTGAAATTCAACATCAACAAGAGCGAGCTGCTCAATGCCCTGACCATCGTCGCCAAAGGAGCGTCTTCTCGGTCGACCCTTCCGGTGCTTTCGGGCGTCTACATCAAGGCCGAAGGCAACGGTCTTGTCATGAAGACCACCGACCTCGAACGCTCCATTCGCTACGATGTGGCCGCGCTCGTCGAAGAGGAAGGCGCGATTGTCGTTCCCGAGAAGCTGCTCCTCGATATCGTCAAGCAGCTCCCCGACGCCGCAGTGGGTTTCGAAACGCAGGAAGGAACCGTCTCCGTATCGTGCGATAGGTCTTCCTTCGTTTTGAAGACGCTCGAAGCCGATGATTTCCCGGCATTCCCCTCTGTGGACGTGATGAGCTGCATCGTCGTTCCTTTCGAGGCTTTCTCGACCATGGTCAAACGGGTCGCGAAAGTCGTCTCCAAAGACCAAAGCCATGCCGTTTTGACCGGCGTTCTCATCTCGACGTTGGGAACGACCCTCAAAATGGTCGCCACCGACTCGTACCGTCTGGCCGTTTCCGAAATCGAACTCGACGGCGTGCAGCAGGATTTCGAGGCCATCGTCTCCGGCGCGTTTCTGCAGGAAGTCGCATCCCTGCCGAAAATCGAGGAAACGATCGAAATCGGCCTATCGCAGAACCAAGTGGTGTTCACCTACCAGAACATGGTGTTCATCAACCGCCGCATCGAGGGCAATTTCCCCAATTATAAGCAGCTGATTCCGGCGACCTATGCCACTAGGACCTGTTTCGACACCCAAGACCTCGTCACGTCGGTCAAACGCGTCAGCCTGATTTCCAATTTGTCCTCGCCGGTCAAGTTCGATATCAACGAAGCCGCCGGCAACACGGTGATCAACACGATTTCCCAGGAAGTCGGGTCGGCCGAGGTGGTTCTTCCCTGCGACGTTTCCGGCGAGAGCACGCAGATAGCCTTCAACCACCAATACGTTTTGGAGGGTCTGGCCTCCATTTCCACCCGCAAGGTCTTCCTCGAAACCCAATCGCCTTTGAAGCCCGGCATCTTCAAATCGGAGGAAGGCGAGAAATTCCTTTATCTCGTCATGCCGGTGCGCATCGCGTAGGGGCGGGTTGCGTGACGCTTCGTCTCGAAGGCATACAATTCCGGGATTTTCGCAGTTACGAAATGCTTTCTCTCGACGGTTTGGACGGGCTGACGGTTCTTGTCGGCCCGAACGCCGCGGGAAAGACCAACGTGATCGAAGGCATGCAGCTCGTGACCGCATTCGGGTCGTTTCGCAATTCGACGGCAAACGAGCTCATCAGATGGGGCCGTCCCAGTGCCCGGTTGGCCGTTCATGCGGTGTCTTCCACGCGCGATTTGACCATCGCGGCCGACATCAGACCCCAGAGCAGGTCGTATACGCTCAACGGCAAGAAGAAGGCGGCGCAAGACCTTCAAGGGCTCATGCCTTCGGTGGTGTTTTCGCCCGACGATTTGGTTCTGGCGAAAGGCCCACAGGCCCGCCGACGCGCGGCGCTCGATCTGCTCGGCTGCCAGCTGTCGCGGAACCACCGCATCATCAAGCGCGATTTCGAGCGTTTGGTGAAGCATAAAAACGCCTTGTTGAAAGAAGACGCGTCTGCGCTGCTTGTCGAAAGCGTGAACGACATGCTCGTTCCTTCGGCGGTTCAGCTGTATCTGTACCGCGCCGCCCTCGTATCGAATCTCGCCTCCCGCATGGCCGACGCCTACGCCGAGCTTTCGGGCGGATGCGAGCGGGTCGAGGCGTCGTATGTCCCATCATGGGAGAGCGACCAGGTGCGCGCCGCCGCCCAGGCGGCTCCCATCGCGTTCTCCTACACGAAGGAAGCGGCCTCCCATGCGCTTTCGGCCGCCCTGCGTGCCCGCTGCGCCGAAGAACGCGTGCGGCGAAGGTCGGTCGTAGGCCCCCATCACGACAGGCTCGAGTTTTTCATAGACGGCCGCAATGCGACGTCGTTCGCGTCGCAGGGCCAGCAACGTTCGCTGGTTCTCGCGTGGAAGATCGCCGAAGTGGGGATCATGCGCGAAATGCTCGATGTGTCGCCCATCCTTTTGCTCGACGACGTGATGAGCGAGCTCGACGCATCGCGCCGCAGGGCGCTCGTCGGCTTGCTGGCGGAAGGAATGCAGACATTCATCACGGCGACGGACACGTCGTGCTTCGACGGCTCGCTCATGGGGCGCGCCCGCGTGATCGAGCTGGAAAGGGCGGGCCGATGGGGTCGATGAAGTCGTTTTCTTCCGCGCTGCAAAAGACGCTGCGCTCGACCGCCGCTTCAAGCGAGCTTGCGGCGAAGGCCGCGCGTGCCAGCAAGGTGAAGCGAATGTGGCGCGATGTGGTCGACGAGATATTCCTCGACCACACGAACGCCGTCTATATCGTCAAAGAGCGCGGAGAAAAGGTGCTCATCGTATACGTCGACGACAGCCTTTTCGCCGCCGAGCTCAATGCGCGCCGCGAGCTTATCAAGCTCAAGCTCTTGAGCCGCCACAATGAGGATATCGACGATTTCCGCATTCTCGTATCGAGGGGAAAATACAAGAGGAATTACCCGTTTCGCGCCGATTCGGAGGCGGCGCGGCCGCCGGAGCGGCGCAGACGCGTGGAGCTTTCGCCCGAAAAGCGCGCAGAGCTCGAGAGCCGGTGTTCCGCCATACCCGACGAGCGTTTGCGGGAGGCCTTGCTGAAGGCGGCGATTTCCAGCCTCGAGTGGGAATCCGATACCGGAGAGAAAAAAATGCGGAAACTAAGCCTTAGAGACGATGTGAAACTACGCTGAGACGGCATTGAAAGGGCGTATAAGACGCCCTTTTGTGATAAAATGAAAAAGTTGTCGGAAAAGTCATTTCATCCCTGTTTCAAACGATATGACGCGGCTGCAGCGAGAATCCTTCGCAAGAAGTGTTCCATCGGGCAGCGCAGCGATTGCTGAAACGTGCGCAGCGTATGCCGCCGCCTGCGTTCCCGCATCGCATTACCCGGCGGCGTTTTGCCCGTTCAACGAACTTGAAAAGGAGTAGCACGTGGCGCAGAAGAATCCCGGCCATTACGACGGCTCGGACATCCAGGTGCTCGAGGGCCTTGAAGCGGTCCGCAAGCGCCCGGGCATGTACATCGGTTCTACGGGTCCGCGTGGTCTGCATCATCTGGTCTACGAGGTCGTCGACAACTCGGTCGACGAGGCGTTGGCCGGTTTTTGCACCAAGATCGACGTGGCCATTCACGAGGATAATTCCATCACGGTCGTCGACAACGGCCGCGGCATCCCCATCGACAAGCATCCCAAAGAGAAAATCCCCACGGTCGAGGTGGTTTTGACCATCCTGCACGCCGGCGGCAAATTCGGCGGCGAGGGCTACAAGGTTTCCGGCGGCCTGCACGGCGTGGGCGTTTCGTGCGTGAACGCGCTTTCGACCCGTCTCGAAGTCGAGGTCAAGCGTGACGGCGGCGTGTACGCCATCGCGTTCGAGCGCGGCAAGACGGTCGAAAAACTCCATCGCATCGGCGATGCCGAGGGCACGGGCACCAAGACGACGTTCTGGCCCGACCCCGAGGTGTTCACCGAAACGCTCGTATACGACTACGACACGCTGGCCACGCGTTTCCGCGAGATGGCCTTCTTGAACAAGGGCCTCCATATCGAGCTGACCGACGAGCGCGTGCTCGACGAGAACGGCGCGCCGAAAAGCGAGTCGTTCCAATACGCCGGCGGCATCGTCGATTTCGTGAAGTACCTCAACGAGGGCAAGGAAACGCTGAATAAGCCGATTTATTTCGAGGCCGAAAGCGACGACGGCACGGTCGAAGTGGCCATGCAGTGGTCGAGCAGCTATTCTTCCAGCGGCGTGCTGGCCTTCGCCAACAACATCAACACGCACGAGGGCGGCACCCATCTGGACGGATTCAAAAACGCCCTGACGCGCACGATCAACGATTACGCCCGTTCCCACGGCATCCTGAAGGAAAAGGACAACAACCTCTCGGGCGACGACACTCGCGAAGGCCTTGCCGCCGTGGTGAGCGTGAAGCTGCACGACCCGCAGTTCGAGGGCCAGACGAAAACGAAGCTCGGCAACACCGAGATCCGCGGCCTGGTGCAGGGCGCGGTGACCAAGGGGCTGGCCGAATTCCTCGAAGAGAACCCCGCCCCGGCCAAGCGCATCATCGGCAAGGCCACTCAGGCGCTCAAGGCACGCGAGGCGGCACGCAAGGCGCGCGAGATGACGCGCCGCAAAGGCGTGCTCGACAGCTTCAGCATGCCCGGCAAGCTGGCCGACTGCTCGAGCAAAGATCCGTCGCTGTCCGAAATCTTCATTGTCGAGGGCGACTCGGCAGGTGGATCGGCCAAGCAGGCGCGCGACCGTAAATACCAGGCGATCCTGCCCTTGCGCGGCAAGATCCTCAACGTCGAGCGCGCCGGTTTGAACCGCGCCCTGTCGAGCGACACCATTTCGAGCCTGATCACGGCCATCGGCACGAACATCGGCGACGACTACAACGGCGACGCCGCCCGTTACCATCGCATCATCATCATGACCGATGCCGATGTCGACGGCGCGCATATCCGCTGCCTGCTGCTGACGTTCTTCTATCGCTATATGCCCGACCTGATCAATCGCGGTTATATCTATATCGCGCAGCCGCCGCTGTACGGCTTGAAAAAGAAGAATTCGAAGTCGGGCAAGATTTTGAAATACCTCTTCAACGACGAGGCGAAAGACCAGCTCATGGAGGAGCTTGGCGCCGATGCCGATAAATACGACATGCAGCGCTACAAAGGTCTGGGCGAGATGGACCCCGAGCAGCTGTGGGAAACCACCATGGAGCCCGAAACGCGCACGCTTTTGCAGGTGAGCATCGAAGATGCCGCCGCCGCCGAGCTTGCCGTGTCCGAGCTCATGGGCGACCAGGTCGAACCGCGCAAGGAGTTCATCCAGAAGCACGCCCGCGACGTGCGCTTCCTGGATATTTAGTTTCCTCGGCCTTCCGGCCGAAGGAACGGCTCGACGCCGCAAAGGCGCCGGGCACCCCGTCTCGACCCTTCGTGCTCCGGTCGCGCACCGAAGTGCGTTCCCTCTGCCGGTCGGGCCGATTCGGGGCACCGGGCGCCTTTTCGCTGCATTGCGGCGGCCTGGGGGGTGAGCAGTGCATCGCCTTAGTTGGGATGAGCGTCGCCCCCGTCCCCCGCGTTTCACGTGAAACACTGCGTGTTTCGCGCTTTAGTTAACGAACCTACGACTTCTACTTTGGAGGAAGAATCGTGGCTGAACAGAATTTCGACGATATCGATTCCGGAGCCGCCGGCATCAAAGCCGCCGAGCTCGGCAAGGAGATGCGCACGTCGTTCCTCGAATATTCGATGAGCGTCATCATGTCGCGCGCCCTTCCCGACGTGCGCGACGGCCTCAAGCCCGTGCATCGTCGCATCCTGTATGCGATGTATGACAGCGGCATCACGCCGAGCCGCCCGCACAGCAAGTCTGCGCGCACCGTCGGCGACGTGATCGGCAAATACCATCCGCACGGCGATTCCGCGGTGTACGACACCATGGTTCGTCTTGCGCAGGACTTCTCCATGCGCGTTCCTCTGGTGGACGGCCATGGCAACTTCGGCAGCATCGACGGCGACAGCGCCGCCGCCATGCGTTATACCGAGGCCCGTCTGGCGAAGCCTGCCATGGAGCTTCTGCGCGATCTGGAAAAGGAAACGGTGGATTGGCGCCCGAACTACGACGAGAGCCTGCAGGAACCGGAGGTTCTGCCCGCCCGCTTCCCGAATCTGCTCGTCAACGGCAGCAACGGCATCGCCGTCGGCATGGCCACCAACATACCGCCCCATAATCTGGGCGAAACCATCGACGCCACGTGCATGATGCTCGATAACCCCGATGTCACCACCGAGGAGCTCATGACGGCGCTCCCCGGCCCCGACTTCCCCACCGGCGGCATCATCATGGGCCGCAAGGGCATCGTGGACGCATACGAGACGGGCCGCGGAAGCCTGACGATCCGTGCCAAGCACAAGATCGTCGAGGGCAAAAACGGCAAGAGCTCGATCGTGATCACCGAGATTCCCTACCAGGTCAACCGTACCAACCTGATGACGAAGCTCGGCGAGCTCATCCGCGAGAAGAAGCTTCCCGAGATTTCCAACGTTCATGACGGCGCCGACCGCAACAGCCCGGTGGACATCATCATCGAGCTGAAGCAGAACGCCATTCCCCAGGTGGTGCTCAACAAGCTCTACAAACACACGCAGCTTCAGGTGGGCTGGGGCGTGAACATGCTCGCGCTCGTGGACGGCGTGCCGCATACGCTGTCGCTCAAGGAGATGCTGCACCACTACATCAAGCATCAGGAAGACGTGATCATGCGTCGCACGCGTTTCGACCTGCGCAAGGCCGAGGAGCGCGCCCATATCCTGGAAGGCCTGTTGGTGGCCCTCGACAACATCGACGAGGTCATCGCCATCATCCGCGGCTCCCAGACCGACAAGGAGGCGTCGGCGAAGTTGATGGAGCGCTTCGGACTGTCCGAGGCCCAGACCGCCGCCATTCTGGAGATGCGCCTGCGTCGTCTGACCGGCTTGGAGCGCCATAAGCTTGAAGACGAGTTGAACGAGCTGCGCGAGAAGATCGCCTACTATAAGCGGATCCTTTCCGACGAGACGCTCATGCGCCAGGTCATCAAGGAAGAGCTGCAGGAAATCAAGGGCAAGTTCAACACCCCGCGCCGCACGCGCCTTGCCGCCGAGGCGAAAGACCTCGACGTGGAGGATCTGATCGCCGAGGAAGACATGGTGGTCACCGTCACCAAGGCGGGCTATGTCAAGCGCCTTCCCGTTGCCACCTACCGTCAGCAGAAGCGCGGCGGCAAAGGCATGCAGGGTGTGAACCTGAAAGACAACGACTTCGTGGAGCATCTGTTCGTGGCGTCGACCCACAGCTACATGCTGTTCTTCTCCACCGCGGGCAAGGTGTATCGCTTGAAGGTGTACGAGCTGCCCGAGGCAAGCCGCCATGCGCGCGGCACGGCCATCGTGAACCTGTTGCCGCTTGCCAAGGGCGAGACGATTTCGGCCATCATCGCCACGAAAGACTTCCCCGAGGACGAGTTCCTCATGTTCGGCACCGAACAGGGCATGGTGAAAAAGACCTCCATGAGCCTGTACGATCGCACGCGCCGCGACGGCCTGATCGCCATCAATCTGAAAGACGGCGACAGTCTGATCGCCGTGCGCCGCGTGAAGCAGGGCGAGAAGGTCATGATGGTGTCGAGCGCCGGCAAGGCCATCATGTGGGACGAGTCGGAGGCCCGCTCCATGGGCCGCGATACCATGGGCGTGCGCGGCATGACCGTTCCCGCGGGCGTGAAGGTGCTGGGCATGGAGATCGCCAAGCCCGAAACCGAGCTGTTCGTGATCACCGAGAAGGGCTATGGCAAGCGCACCCCGGTGTCTGAATACCCCGAGCACCATCGCGGCGGCCAGGGCGTGTTCACCATCAGCATGACGGCGAAGAAGGGCCTTCTGACGGCCATGAAGGTCGTCAAGCCCGAAAACGAGCTCATGATCATCTCGGAGGAGGGCGTGGTCATCCGAACCCCCGTCGAAGATGTCAGCCAGCTGGGGCGTTCTACCCAGGGCGTGCGTGTGATGAACGTGGCCGACAGCGATCGCGTGACCGCCGTGGCCATTGCCGCCGACTCCTCCAAAAAGCGCGCGAAAAAAGCCGCCGACGCGGCGCCGGCCGATCCGAATCAGACGTCCTTGATGTCTGCCGAGGCTGCCGACGCCGACGATGACGAGCTTGCGGGCGCCGAGACCGATTAAACCGTCTGAGTGTCCTTGCGGCATGCGGCATCGAGCACGTGCGGCAGAGCGCTAGGCGGGAAATTCCGCTGCCTGATTGCATAAGGAAACGAGGGCTTTCGAGCCCTCGTTTTTTCGTTTTCCCAGGTAAGCGGGCTTATTGGCGGGAATTGAAAAATTTTTCAAAATAGTTCTTGCATAAATGAGGAAGCCTGTCGTATTATAGCGGAGCACTTTTCTTGCGGGCCTGTAGCTCAGGTGGTTAGAGCGCACGCCTGATAAGCGTGAGGTCACTAGTTC
>USEZ01000015.1 GCA_900553775.1 uncultured Slackia sp.
AAAGGCCGAAGAGGCGAAGGTCGACATTATTCTCGCAAGCGGAAGTCCGCGCCGTCGCGAGCTGATGGAACGTGAAGGCGTCGCGTTCTCGGTGCGCGTTTCGCAGGCCGACGAAACGCTCGATGCCGATCTTTTGCGCCAGCCCGAAGAGGCGGCGAAAAAGCTCGCCGAGCGCAAGGCGCGCGCCGTGGTGGAAGACGTGCTCAACGAAGGTTATGCGGGCATGGCTATGGTGGTGGGCGCCGACACCATGGTGGTGGCCGACAACGTCATTTACGGCAAGCCCGTCGACGAGGCCGATGCCAAGCGCATCCTCGGCGAGTTGTCGGGCCGGGCCCACCAGGTGATCACCGGCGTTTCGGTGTGGCTTGTGGGCGCCCCCGAGGGGGAAGAGGACATCTCGCTCGCGTTTCGCTCGTTCGCCGAAACGAGCCACGTGCTTTTCCGCGAACTCGACGATGCGCTGATCGACGCATATATCGCCACCGGCGAGCCCATGGACAAGGCCGGCGCCTACGGCGTGCAGGGAAAAGGCGGCGAAATGCTCGTCGAGCGCGTGTCGGGCGATTTCGACAACGTGGTGGGCCTTCCGGTGAAGCGCCTGATCGAAGAGTTCTCCGAGTTTTTCGAGGCGGCGAAATAGCATGGCCGATCGAGCGGGAAATCGTAACGGGTCGTATCGTGCAGACGTGCTTGCGCGCGTGCGCGATACGATCGCGGCGCACGGGTTGGCCTCGGACGACAACGCGGTGCTGCTCATGGTGAGCGGCGGGTCGGACAGCGTGGCGCTCGCCTATGCGTGTGCCGGGCTGGCGGCTGCGGGCGAAATCGGCGCCGCCGCCATGCTGCACGTGAATCACAAGTTGCGCGGCGCGGCGTCCGACGGCGATGCGGCCTTCGTGGAAAAACTGGCGGAACGCCTGGGCATTCCTTTGTTCATGTGCGAGGTCGACATCGCCGCCATGCTGCAAACGTCGGGCGGCAATATGGAAGCCGTCGCCCGCGCCGAACGATATCGCGCCGCGCGCGAGGCGCTTGAAAGCACGTGCCTGCATACGGGTTTCTCGTTCGATGCGGGGCGCATTTTCACGGCGCACACGGCCGACGACCGCGTGGAGAACTTCTATATGCGCTCGATCGTGGGAACGGGGCCGGGAGGTTTCCGCTCGATGGATTACCGCTCCATGATCGACGGCTGCCGTGTCGAGCGTCCGCTGCTCGACCTGGGGCGCGACGAGTTGCGCGCATATCTTGGGGGAATCGACGATGCGGTGCGCGACGAGGCGGGCTCGCTGTGGCGCGAAGACGCCACGAATGCCGACACCGATCGCTTCCGCGCATTCGTGCGCCACGAAATCGTGCCGCGCGCGAAGCAGCGCAACCCGCGCTTGCTCGAAACGCTGACGCGCACGATGAACCTCATCGCCGAAGAAGACGACATGCTCGCCGCCGAAGCGCGCGAGCTTCTGCTCGAACGCGTGCGCCCGCTCGGAATGGCGCCCTCGGAGGGGTTCTTGGTGCTTCCTTCGTTGAATTCCGAGGAAAAGCCGCTTGTCCGCCGCGTTATCGAGCGCGTGCTTTCGCTTGCGCTCGGCGCGAACGCGCGCATCGAGAGCGCGTCGATCGAGGCATGCCTGGCGGGCTTGGGCTGCAGCGGATATGTGACGAACATCCAGGGCGACCTGGCTGTTTCGTATAACAAGGACGGATTGCGCATCGAACCGATGGCCGCTTTTCGCGCGCGAAGGAAAAAGGCGTAGGAGCGATCGCGCGAGCCTGGGGCGGCAGGGTGCTCAGGTGCTCATGTCGAAGCTGCCGTTGCGGGAAGCTCGAGCGGATCGGGGCGATCGCAATCGACCCAAAAGGTGGCTGCGGTAAGTCCGCCGAACAGGCCCGACACGATATTTCTCGGCCCAAGGCGCGAATAGACGCCGGCGAAGCGGCCTCCGTAGGCATAGAGCCCCAGAAGCCTTGCATACGATTCGGCTTTTGTTTTTCCGTTGACGCTTTCGTCGAGCGGTATGGCGGGGCTGCGAAACGGCACCTGGAATCTCTGGGCGATAAAAGGCCGCGCAGGGGCTCCGTTGGCGCACGTATCGACGAGCATGCGCCAATGCTTCGCGTCGTAGTCGATGCCGAGATGAACGTTTCTTGCCCCATATCCGTCGGCGGGTTTGATGACCCAGCGATTCTTTTCGTGCTTTACGCGTTCCAGGTCGATGGAGGAGCCGTCGAGATCCGCGGTGTAGGGGATGTGATGCGCGACGAAGGCCCGTTCCGCTTCGGAAAGGATACTTTGCATTTGAGGCAGATGCAAAACGTGGAAAATCCGTTTATCGTGCACGATGAGCCCGGAGAAATCGCCGAGAATGCGCGTTTTGCCGCTGCGCATCGCCTCGATGAGCGGTTGCGAGTCGTTCCAGTGCGCAAGGAGGTCGCCAGCGACGCATCGTCTCCATACGGCGTCTATATGACGACCGCTTGGCAAACGAAGCCCTTCGTTGTCTGCGACAAGGTTTCTAACATCGCAGATTTCGCATGAAATGCCACGGCGAAGGAACCGCTGCCGATAGACTTCGAATTCCGAGAGCGTAGCGGACTCCAAGTAATCGCATATGGCGACCGACGGCGTATCGATTGCGCCAAGGTCCGCCCGTTCGATGAATACGTCGATTAAGCTTTCGACGAGTTCGTTCGCCTCCATCCGATGCGTTTTTTCAAAGCGGTCGAATACGGTTGTCGTGCGCATCGCCCGAGCGATTTCGCGGTCTTCGTTCATGCCCGACGATCCGTCGGCGTTGAGCTCGCAGAAAACGAAATCCCCCGTTCGCTCGTCGAAGAAAATGTCATAGCGAACGAACGGCAGGGAGGTCTTTTCGCTCCATGAGTCGATGACGAGCTTTTCGGCATGGGGGCCGAAGGGGAAAAGCGCTCGGAAAGAAGGGTCCAAGCGATAGCGTTCGATGACCTTGCCAAGAATCGCATGCATGGTTTCGCAGGCGTATTGCATCCTCGATCGAGCGGCGGCGTCGAACAGGCTCGGTACGGCAGAGCAAGGGACCGTCTTGCGGCGGCATATTGCCGTCGAGCGGTCCATGAACGCCTTCGCGCGTGCGAACCCGCGCGTATCTCCATCGAGGAATCGAACCGTTGCCATCCAATCGGATACGAGCGCAGCCGCTCGGGGCCCTCGATTCGTTTTGACGGGTTCGTTCACGATCGCGCCTTTCGGCGACGTTTGCGGGCGGCGTCGCAAAGGGCCTCGAAAAGGACGAGCCCGTTGGCGAGGTATTCAGGATGCCATTGAACGCCGAGGAAAAACGCCTTGCTCCGGTCTTCGATCGCTTCGATGGTTTTCCCGCACACGGCCGAAATCGCAAAACAGGGTGCTGTTTCGCAAATTGCCTGATGGTGCATTGAATTGACGGGGAGGGGCATATCTTCGACGCAGGATGGGCCGCCTTCGCGTCGGTAAAGACCGCGAAGCAGGGTGCCGCCGAAGACGACGACGTCGTGTGTCGGACGGTCGTACGGTTTTTCTTGCTTGTGGTCGACTTGTCCGACGACGTGCTTTTCGTGCTCGGAAGAGTTTCGGGATGCGAGGTTTTCATGGGTCGGAATGTCTTGTATCAGCGTGCCGCCAAGGGCGACGTTCATCATCTGCATGCCGCGGCATATGCCGAGAACGGGAATATCGGCAGCGTACGCTTCCGCAACGAGCGCTTTTTCGAATGCATCGCGTCGGGGGTGCACGTCGATAAGCTGCGCCGTTCTTTTCCAGCCATAGCATGCCGGGTCGATGTCGCCTCCGCCCGAAATGACGAGTCCATCGATTTCGGAAATCACCGCGGATGCGTACGATCGCGAAGAACAGACGGGGCCGATATCGAAAGGAAGGCCCCCTGCCTGCCAGAGGACTTCGTTGTATTCGCGATCGACGCTGCAGAGGTCGGCGGCGTCGTCGATGTCGGCGGTGACGCCGATGATGGGCCGTGCGCTCTTCATGCGCGCCTGCCCCCTGCCTGCATGCGCATGGGGATGGGACGGCACGAATCGAAGCCTGCGCATTCATCGCAATCGCACGCAATTGCGGGATCGATATCCGACCAGGGAACTTCATCGCATCCAAGCGCTCGATAGAAAGGCACGGCGCAGCCGCGAGCGACGAATCTCAATTCGCCATGGGCCGATTGCGCGGCATCCATGAGCGTCGTGCCGATGCCGCATCTGCGCAGCGATTCATCGACGACGATGGGGTTGATGTAAGCGACGCCTTCAATCGTGCGAACGCGGCAAAATCCCGCAATCGTTCCGTCTTCAAGACATGCGACAAGCGTTTCGTCGAACCCTTCGAGCGTTCCCATGCCTGCTTTTCGCCCAAGTTCCATAATGCGTTCTTCGTCGGTTTTGCATGCGAGGCGGATGGTAAGTTTTTCCCGCATCTCTACTCACCTGTTTCATTTCATGCGGTTGGCGCGATATGCCGTCGCATGCGCGCGTTTCCTGCGCGCAGTTCGGCTTTCCCGACCATTGCAAGCAAAAATCATGCCCGTTTCCGCGGCGTTGCGCCGAGTACCGGTTGCCGCCTGAGCCGTGCTGTCCGACATCTAGTTTCTTTGCGTTGAGCGCAACGCTTGGTGGCTTCGCAGGGCGTGTGCTCGTATTATTCCGAAAAGAGAAGAAACGAAAGGCGAGGGAAGGCCGATTCCGTCGGCATTCCGGATCGGATAAGGTGCGGCATGGTGGAAAGCGCTCAGGAAGAATCCATGCGTTCGGGAAACCGTTGGCGTCAGATCCATTGTGACCCGAACGTCTATATGGTGCAGGTGCCGTTCACGAATATCTCGACGTCCGAGACGAATGTGTTCGTGATCGAAGATGCGGGCGAGGCGTTGCTGGTCGACACAGGCGCGCCGACCGACGACGGGGCCGAGGCCCTGCGATGCGCCCTTGAGGAAATCGGCGTCGACCCCGCCTCCATGTCGTTTTTCCTGACCCACCTGCATATGGACCATGCTGGCCTGGTCGACCGCGTGGTTCCGCTCGAAGCGCCTTTGTATGTGAACAAGACCGACTTCGACCTCATGCTCGGTTCGAAAGAGCCGCATTTCTGGGAGCGCGCCGAACGGCGCGTCATGGCCGAGGGCGTTCCCGCCGAGCGGGCGCGCAGGTATTGCCGCGTCGGCCGCTACGGCACGGGCATCGACAGCTTCAAAGCCGAGGGCCGCAATCTGCATTTTCCCGAAGAAGGCGACGTCATCTCCGTCGGTCGCCATGCGTTGCGCGTCGTTTCCACGGCGGGGCATACGCCCGGGCATCAGTCGCTGTTCCATGAGGAATCGGGGCTGTTTTTCGGGGGCGACCATGTGCTGTTCGTCATTTCTCCCGGCCTGGGCTTTCGCCCCGATGCGGCCGATCCGATGGAAGTGTATCTGAACAACGTGCGCAAGATGTTCGACATGGACATCAGCCGCCTGCTCGTGTCGCATGGCGACTTGCGCGACGGATGGCGCGAGCGTGCCCTGTGGCTGATCGAGCATCACGGCCGCCGTCTGAACCGCGCGGTCGAAGCGACCCGCGAAAACCCCGGCGCCACGGGTCTTGAAATCATCCGTGCGCTGAAATGGAACGTTCCCATGGGGTGGGACGATATCTCGATCGCCCAGAAATGGTGCATTCTCGAAAGCGGCATGATCATCCTGGAGCACCAGGTTCGCGCGGGTCTCATCGTGCGCGATGTCGACGACCAGGGAGTTTTTCGCTATTCCGCAGCCGAATAACGACGAGTTGCCGTCTGCTGCGACATGGTTCGGCCGCTCCGGCGCCGCCTGCCGCCAGCCTTGCCTCTCCGGCGTCGCCTGCCGCTTCGCATTCGGCCGCTCCGGCGTTGTCCGTCGCTTCGAGCTCGGCTGCTCCAGCGTTGTCCTTCGCTTCGAGTTCGGCCGCCCGGCGTCGTCCTTCGCTTCGAGTTCGGCCGCCCGGCGCCGCCTGCCGCCAGCCTTGTCTCTCCAGCGCCGCCCGCCATCTTGCGATTAGCCCTTCCAGCGCCGCCCGCTGCCCCGCTCCGGTCTCTCAACTGCTGCCTGTCGCTCTGCGGTTCAGCATTGTCCGAAGAAGCCTCCTTGAGCGGGGCGGGCGTCTTTTTGTCGCAAATTTTCCTGTCGAGGCCAATTTTTTGCGGCTATGCCGCGAAAGCTTTCATGCGAAGCGCCGTCTTACTTTCTTGACCTGGTGAAACACCGACTCGGATTCGATTTGTTCGGTTTCGAGCGCCTTTTTCGTCCTCCAAATGCGGCATACCCGCAAAAAACCGGACTGACACGCTGTTTTGCCGACACGGTATCGCGCTTTCTGCGAATGCGCCGCCGATTTCGCTTCATCCCGCTTGCTTTGCAGGCACGGCGCCGTCTTCGTCTCTTGCGCTTGCGCCAGCGTCCCTTTTCGCTCCGTCGGCTGCGGCGCTGCCTTTGCTCGGTCGGCTTTACGGATGCGGCGCCCTGTCGAATCTTGCAGCCCTTGTCGCTTTCGCCGCGGGCCCTTCCTGAAACGAAAGGAGCCGACCCGCAGGTCGGCTCCCTGAATGCTGTGCGCGGGACGTTCGCCTCGTGCACAGCCGCTGATTTCGTGCGTTCGGCGCTATCCGAACCAGATTTGGAACTTCGGCACGTAGCCCATGATGAAGATGATGATCATCAGCACGGGAATGCAGTACTTGATCCACACGTAGCTCAAGGCGGGGAATTTCACGCCTGCGCCCGCATCGGCTTCGGCCTTGAAATTCTTCCAGCCCCAGCCGTAGCGGCTCGTGCAGAACAGCACGTAAAGCAGGCCGCCCAGCGGCAGGATGTTGTTCGACACGATGAAGTCTTCCAGGCCCTGGATGTCGCCGATGCCGGGGATCTGGAATCCGCTCCACACGTTCATGCCCAGGATGCACGGCAGGCTGAGCACGACGATCGCCACGGCGTTGATCGCCACGGCCTTCTTGCGCGAGATGTTCCACTGGTCCATGGCGAAGGCGATGATGTTCTCGAACACGCCGATGACGGTGGAAAGCGCGGCGAAGCTCATGAAGATGAAGAACAGCGTTCCCCAGAGCTGGCCGAGCCACATCTGGTTGAACACGCTCGGCAGCGTGACGAACACCAGGTTGGGGCCGGAGTCGGGGCTGACGCCGAACGAGAAGCAGGCGGGGAAGATGATCAGGCCTGCGAGCAGGGAAATCATGGTGGAAAGACCCGCCACCGAAATGGCCTCGCCCGTCAAGCGGCGGTCGCGGCCGATGTAGCTGCCGAAGATTGCCATGCCCGAAGCGCCGATGGACAGCGTGAAGAACGCCTGGCCCATGGCGGCGTACACGGCGTCTCCGAAGGTTCCCATCTGCTCGGCCACGGTGTCGCCCGCGAACAGGCGCGAGAAGTCGGGCAGAAGATAGAAGGCCAGGCCCTCGCCGGAGTTCGGCAGAAGGATGCTGTTGATCGCCAGAATGACGATGGCCACGAACAGGCAGGCCATCATGACCTTCGTGATGCGCTCGACGCCTTTTTGCAGACCCATGCCGCAGATGCCGAAGCCGATCAGGCAGATGAGCAGCAGCCAACCGAACATCTGCAGCGGATCGGCCTGAAGGGCGGCGAAAACGCTGCCGGTGTTCTCAGGCGCCACTCCGTTAAGCTCGCCGGTGCCCATCTTGAAGGCGTAGGCCACCATCCATCCGGCAACCGTGGTGTAGAACATCATGAGGATGTAGTTGCCGGCGATGGCGAACCATTTGTACAGGTGCCACTTCGTGCCTTTCGGCTCGAGGATGTTGAAGCTGCGCGCGCAGCTTTTCTGAGACGCGCGGCCCACCGAGAATTCCATGACCAGGATGGGCAGGCCCAAGATGGCGAGGAACAGCAGGTAGAGCAGCACGAAGGCGGCGCCGCCGTATTCGCCCGTGACGTAGGGGAATCGCCAGACGTTGCCTAGGCCGATGGCGCAGCCGGCCGAGATGAGGATGAAGCCGATGCGCGAGGCGAATTTCTCGCGCGACGGTTGTGGTTCGCTCATGGTAGCTCGCTTTCGAACGCCGCGCCGCAATGCGGGCGCGTGGTTTTCAGGTAGTCGGCACATTATAGTAGAAGAGCGCCTGCTGACAGGCATGGCGACGGGGGAAGCGGCCGGCGGCGCGCTGCGGTGCGGGCTGCTGTGCTGTGCGCGATGATGCGTGCGCCGCCGCGCAAAGCGGCTTTGCTGCCGCCGCCCGGCGGCCGCGCGTTTCCTGCGAAGATGCATGCCTCCCCGAGGAGGTTGCCTGCGGCGGCGCCTTTCGCTTGCGTGCTGTCCGCCGCCCGCGGCGGCGTTTTCGCGTTGAAAAGGCCTGCGTTTCGTACGGAAAAACGCTTCATCGTGGTAAAGTGGCGGCAACTGCGAACAAGCCGTTCGCCCATTCGTCCGCGCTCGATGCGCAAGGAGGCTTCCAGCATGAACAAGGCTATCATCACCGTGGTGGGTCAAGACACCGTGGGCATCATCGCCCGTGTTTGCACGTATCTTTCCGACCGAAACGTCAACGTGCTCGACATTTCCCAGACCATCATCGACGGATTCTTCAACATGATGATGATCGTCGACGTGGCCGGCTCCGAAACCGAGTTCGGCGCCATGGTGGACGGCCTCGAAGCGCTCGGCGAGGAAATCGGCGTGCGCATCCGCTGCCAGAAAGAAGAGATCTTCACGAAGATGCACCGCGTGTAGCGGTTCCGCCGTTCTGCCGGCCGACAGAACGGGCCGGCGCTGCGGTCTGGAAACTTTTATCGAACGAAAGGCATAGTTCATGCTGAATATCATGGAGGTCCACGAGACCAATCATATGATCGAGCAGGAAAAGCTCGACGTGCGCACCATCACCATGGGCATCAGCCTGCTCGATTGCGCGTGCGACGACGTGGACGCATTGTGCGACAACATATATAAGAAGATCACGACGTACGCGAAAGACCTCGTTTCCACGGGCGAGGCGATCGAGCGCGAATACGGCATTCCAATCGTCAACAAGCGCATCTCGGTGACGCCGATTTCTCTGGTGGGCGCCCGCGCCTGCAAGAGCACGGACGATTTCGTCAAGGTGATCCATGCGCTCGACAAGGCGGCGGCCGAAGTGGGCGTGAATTTCCTCGGAGGCTATTCGGCGCTCGTGAGCAAGTCGATGACGCCCGCCGAAGAGCTGCTGATCCGCTCTCTTCCCCAGGCGCTGGCCGAAACCGAGCGCGTGTGCGCCAGCGTGAACGTGGGCTCCACGAAAACGGGCATCAATATGGACGCCGTGAAGCTGATGGGCGAAACGGTGCGCGCCACCGCAGAGGCCACGGCCGACAACGACAGCCTGGGCTGCGCGAAGCTCGTGGTGTTCTGCAACGCGCCCGACGACAACCCCTTCATGGCAGGCGCCTTCCACGGCGCAACCGAGGGCGACGCGGTCATCAACGTGGGCGTTTCGGGCCCCGGCGTGGTGAAAAGCGCGCTCGAGGCCGCGCGCGGCGAAGATTTCGAGGTGCTGTGCGAGACGATCAAGAAGACGGCCTTCAAGATCACGCGCGTCGGCCAGCTGGTGGCGCAGGAGGCGAGCCGCCGTTTGGGCGTGCCGTTCGGCATCATCGACCTGTCGCTGGCCCCCACGCCTGCCGTGGGCGATTCGGTGGGCGAGATTCTTGAGGAAATCGGCCTCGAACAGGTGGGCGCGCCCGGCACCACGGCTGCGCTCGCCATGCTCAACGACCAGGTGAAAAAGGGCGGCGTGATGGCGTCGAGCTATGTGGGCGGCCTGTCGGGCGCCTTCATTCCCGTGTCGGAAGATAAGAACATGATCGACGCGGCGGCATCGGGCTGCCTTACCATCGAAAAGCTCGAGGCCATGACGTGCGTGTGCAGCGTGGGCTTGGACATGATCGCTATTCCGGGCGACACCACGGCGGCCACCATTGCGGGCATCATCGCCGACGAGGCCGCGATCGGCATGGTGAATCAGAAAACCACCGCCGTGCGCGTGATTCCCGTGATCGGCAAAGGCGTGGGCGAGACGGCAGAGTTCGGCGGCTTGCTCGGCTATGCGCCGATCATGCCCGTGAACACGAAGAGCTGCGAGGCGTTCATCAGCCGCGGCGGTCGTATTCCCGCACCGATCCATTCCTTCAAAAACTAGCGTATGCCTCGAAGCCGCGCGGCCTGGAAAGATCCGGGTCGCGCGGCTTTTCTTATGCCGCAAACGGGTTTCGAGCACGTCGGGCGCGCCGGCGCACCGCTTCGATGCGTCGCGAAGCGCGGCAACGTGGAAAAGAGGGCGAAATGAAACGATCGGAAGAAGCCGAAGCACGCATGGGCGCGGCTTGCGAGGCGTTGTCCGGCGAAGCGAGCGCCGGGGCATTTGCGGGAGCGGTCGGCGACGCGCGTGCCGAGGCGGATGGTGCGGCGGCGGCCGAGGTTGACGAGAGGGTTGATAGAGCAATGGGCGACAAGGCGGCCGCCGACAGGGCGACAGACGACAGGGCGGCCCGCGATGGTTTTCGCGACAGCGCGCGCGAGGTTCATGTGCGCGAATACCGCGATGACGATATCGTCGCCATGCGCGCCATCTGGAACGAGGTCGTGCGCGATGGCGCGGCATTTCCCCAGATAGACGAATTGTCCGACGAAAACGAGGCGCGAGCATTCTTCGGCTCCCAGACAACGTGCGCCGTGGCCGAGGCGCAAGGGCGGGTGCTGGGGCTTTATATCCTGCATCCCAACAACGTGGGTCGTTGCGGGCATATCGCCAATACCAGCTACGCGGTGGCTTCCGCGGCGCGCGGCATGCATATAGGGGAGCGTCTGGTGCGCGATTCGCTGACGCGTGCGCGCGATCGCGGGTTTCGCGTGCTGCAGTTCAACGCCGTGGTGGCAAGCAACGCTTCGGCGCTGCATCTGTACCAGAAGGTCGGCTTCACGCAGCTCGGCTCCATTACGGGCGGCTTTCTGAACAAAGACGGCGTCTACGAGGACATCATTCCGCATTATTACGACCTCACCAAGCTGTAGGGGACCGCGACCGTGTCCGTCCGATTTTCTCGCTTTTTCCTTCCTGCCGGAGATGCGCTTTTCTATTAAAAAATCTCTCATTTTCTGACATTTTCTAACAGAGCCGATGTGAGGTGGTAGATTGTTGGCAGAAAAGAGAATCGAGGCAGGCTATGCATGAAACGATGAAACGGGAATTCAAAAGCGCGTGGGAGGCTTCTGCGAAAAAAGAAGTCGTCGCATTCGCGAATAGCGAAGGCGGGGCGCTGTTGATCGGCGTCGATGACGACGGAAACGCGTGCGGTTTGGACGACCCCGATACAACGCTCGTCCAAGTGACGAATGCTTTAAGAGACGGTATCCGCCCCGACTTGGCAATGTTTTTCCGGACCGATATCGTCGAACGCAACGGCATGCCCGTCATCGCGGTCGAGGTATCGCGCGGAACCGACCGCCCGTACTATCTTTCGGACAAGGGTCTGAAGCCTTCGGGCGTGTATGTCCGCAAAGGCTCTTCGTCCGTTCCTGCCTGCGAGGCGGAAATCCGCGAAATGTTGAAAGAATCTTCCGACGGGTCGTTCGACCAGGCAAGGTCGATCGAGCAGGATTTGACGTTCGACGAGGCGCAGAGGGCTTTCGACGAAGCGGGAGTGGCATGGGGCGAGCTTCCCATGCGCACGTTGGGTATCGTTGCGAATGACGGCCTGTATACCAATTTGGGGTGGCTTTTGTCCGATCAGTGTACCGCAGGAATCAAGGCGGCGGTTTTCGAGGGTTCGACGAAGGCGGTGTTTAGAACTCGGCGTGAATTCAGCGGGTCGTTGTTCAAGCAATTTCGGGAAATCGCGGAGTTCATCGATCTTTACAACGGGAAGGCGTCGATCGTGCGCGGCGATTTCCGCAGGGAAGACACGAGGGATTACGAGCCCGAAGTCATTCGCGAGGCGTTGCTGAATATGATGATCCATCGCGACTATTCGTTTACCGACCCCGCCCTTATCAGCATGTTCGACGACCACATGGAGTTGCTCAACCTTGGCGGCCTTCCGAAGGGCCTGACGAAAGAAGACATGATGATGGGGGTTTCGGTTCAGCGCAATCCTCGCCTTGCCCAGGTTTTCTATCGTCTGGGTTTCGTCGAGGCATATGGAACGGGCGTGCCGAAAATCATGGGGTTCTACGAGGGCGCTTTCGTATCTCCTCGGTTCGAGGTAAGCGATAACGTGTTCAAGGTTGTTTTGCCTTCCCAAAACAGCGAAGCAGCGAAGGGGATTTCCGCATCCCGTTCGCATCGTACGGATGCCCTTTCGTATGAGGAGCGGGCGCTCGAGCTGGCGCGCCATGGAGAAGGGTTCACGCGTGCCGACCTTCAGAAAGCCACCGGCGTGTCCCAGTCGACGGCGGGAAGCATCGTGCGCGAGATGAAGGAGAAAGGACTGCTGCGCTCTGTCGGCTCGGGGCGAAGCACGCGATATGTGTTGGCGTAGGCCGCCTTTTTGCGAGAAGCCGGCCATTGAGGAATGAGCGTTGCCGCCATGCAGGGCGGCGGCCGTATTGTGGGCGGAAGGGCCGACCGGGCCCTACCGCGGGAGGAAATCAGCATGTCGTATATCGAAATAACCAGTTTGGACGACGCGCGGCTCGATGCCTATGCGCGCCTGACCGAGGCGCAGCTGCGCAATAAACTCGAGCCCGAAAAGGGAATTTTCATCGCCGAGAGCATCAAGGTGATCGACCGCGCTTTGGCGGGCGGCATGCGTCCCGTCTCGGTGCTCATGATGCCCGAATGGAAGGAAGCGGCCGCTTCCACGATCGAGGCGATAGAGCGGGCAGGCGCCGCTTGCGGCGAAGATGTGCCGGTGTTCGTGGCGCCCGAGGGCGAGTTGAAGAAGCTGACCGGATTCGCCCTGACGCGCGGCATCCTGTGCGCCATGCGCCGCCCTGCGCTTCCGAGTGTTGAGAACCTGCTTGCAAGCATCGACGAGAAGCGCGCGGCAGCGGGCGATAACGGACGCCGCCGCATCGCGGTGCTCGAGGGAATCGTCGACCACACGAACGTCGGCGCGATCTTCCGTTCGGCGGCG
Organism: uncultured Slackia sp.; assembly: GCA_900553775.1. Lineage (GTDB taxonomy): Bacteria > Actinomycetota > Coriobacteriia > Coriobacteriales > Eggerthellaceae > Slackia. The sequence continues at coordinate 13,119 of USEZ01000015.1, forward strand.
GCGCTCGGCATCGATGCGGTGCTCGTGACGCCTACGTGCTGCGATCCGCTGTACCGACGCGCCGTGCGCGTGTCCATGGGAACGGTGTTCCAGGTTCCGTGGACGCGCATCGGCGAATCGGTGCGCGATTGGCCTGCGGCGGGATTGAGCAAGCTGACGGCGTTGGGGTACAAGAGTGCGGCCATGGCCCTGTCGGATAATTCGATCGCTTTGGGCGATGCGCAGCTGGCGGCATGCGACAAGCTCGCGCTTGTGTTCGGCACCGAGGGCGACGGGCTGTCGCATCGCACCATAGAAGGATGCGATTTCACCGTGCGTATTCCGATGATGCACGGGGTGGACAGTCTGAATGTGGCGGCGGCTTCCGCCGTGACGTTTTGGGAATTGTGCCGATAGGGCGTATTGCTTGCCACGGCGTACGCGCAATGCGCGCGAACGACGGGCGTTTCGATGCCGCCTGTTGCGCGTTCGGTTGCACTGTCGTGTTAGGCCGGCTGTCGGATGCCGTGCCTATCGGGCGCGGTTGTGCGGGCCGGCGCGCTTTCGGCAAAAGCTTTCGGCTTCTGGAGCAAGAGGGAAAACGATGATTTCAAACGGCGCGGGCAGGCGGCTCGCGCCGTTTTTCGCATGCCGCGGCGGCGGGTTGCTTCGTTTGCGTAGGCCGCCGATCGGTGAAAGGCCTGCCTTGCTGGATGAGCGGAATAGATACTCATATCAATTCGAAATGTTGAATTAAAAAAGCCGTGCGGAAACGTGGAAACTTTTTCCGGTGGGTAAGCGGTTTTGCACACAAGATACGGTGGAATCTATCAAGTTTTCAACAAACTTTCTGAAATAAGTGCAAAACAAGGGTTCAACTTACTTTTTGAAACCCGAAGATATGGACGAAAAACCCAAGATGACACGAGGTATTGTTGAAAACCCGAAAGTTATCAAGGTATGTGGAAGAAACTATTAACATTAATGTGGAAAAGAAGCCCGTGTTGAAAAAGATATCAACAGTGGAAAAGGAGTCATTTTTCTTTAGGAAATTAGAAGTATTTTAGATTGTTAGTATGCAAATGTAATCATAGGAGGGGAGGAGCGAGGGCGAAGAGCGTGCGATATCGCTTGTACAATGCGGCAGTGCATCGTGCGGCGAGTGCGGCGGACGCCTCTCGCCACGCTCGCTGCATGCAGCGCTATTCGTATTAAAGTGATTACTAGAAAGAAAATTACTAAAAGAAACTAATGAAGGAGAATCGTATGATCATCGAATTCGAGGGAATGCGACCCGACATCGACAAGGCGGCCTATATTGCGGAAAACGCCACGATCAGCGGCGATGTCGTGCTGGGCGAAAACAGCTCGGTCTGGTTCAACGCGGTGATGCGCGCCGAGGTGGCTCCCATCAGGATAGGCGCCCTGAGCAACGTGCAAGACCACGTGATGCTGCACGCCGATTACGATTGCCCCGTCATGATCGGCGAGCGCGTTTCCATCGGCCATGGCGCCATCGTGCACGGCGCCACCATCGAAGACCGCGTGATCGTGGGCATGGGCGCCATCGTGATGAATGGGGCCGTGATCGGCGAAGGCTCTATCGTCGCGGCGGGGGCGTTGGTGAAAGAGGGCACGGTCATTCCGCCGTATTCCTTGGTTGCCGGCGTGCCGGGCGCGGTGAAAAAGACGTTCGAGCCGGGGCATCGTCCTCAAGAGAACAACGACGAGGTGTATACGTCCGATGCGCTTGCGTATGCCGAAGCGCCACACTATCCGGTTCCTAAGAAATAACGCGCACGCGAGACAAGATGCAAGAAAAGCGGCCTGCGGGCCGCTTTTCTTCAAGAGCAAAACGCTTCGTTGCTGCCCGGGTTCGTCTCGGAAATCGGCGCGAATCGGGGCATGCACGGCGCCGTCGGTCCGTTCCGCTCCCGAAGCGCGCCTGGTCTGCGCCGCCGCTTCCGCCCCCTAGCGTGCGATGCGGTCTTTCAGGAATTCCACGGGATGCGTGTCGGCCACGCGGTACATGCCCGCGGCAACGAGCGGCATGATGAGCATGGTGAGCGCGCCTGCCGAGACGAAGACCGACGCCGTCGAGGCGCTCATCGCCCCCGCGCTTACGGCAACCGAAGTCACCGCCACGATCAACGGCAGTGCGGTGGTGCAGTAGACCGCCACCGTGGCGTGGGCGCGCGGGCCGAGCGCGACCACCTCGGGGTCTTTGTCGCCGCGCATGGACAAAAAGATGGGCACTGCCCGGATCAGCACCAGCATGGCGATAAAGCCCGCGAGAAGCAGCGGGTCGTCGATTACGGCAAGCAGGTCGATTTTCGCGCCCGATATCACGAAGAAAAGCGGGATGAAGAATCCGTAGCCGATGGCGTCGAGCTTCTTTTCAAGGTCGTGGTCGCCTTCGGGGATGATGTAGCGCAGGATGAATCCTGCGGCGAACGCCCCCATCACGATGTCGAGATTGAAAAGCGAAGACAGGGCAACCAAGGCGATGAGCAGCATAAGGACGGCTCGCACGAAGGTTTGCGAGGTGGTATCGCGTCCCGCGAAGAAGATGTCGCGGATCGGTCCTTCTTTCTGGGACGACTGATGGCCGAACAGGGCCGTCAGCACCGCGATGGCGATGAAGAGAAGCAGGATGGATATCGTCATCCATGTCGAACGCGTCGACAGCAGCAGGGCCATGGCCACGATGGGCCCCAGCTCTCCCCATGTTCCGTACGAAAGCACCGAGTCGCCGAGGCGCGTGCCAAGCAATCCGCGTTCTTTAAGGACGGGCATGAGCGCTCCGATGGCGGTGGTGGTAAGCGCGATCGTCACGGCCAGCCCGTCGAGGCCGCGTGCTGAAACGCTGGTGAAGCAGTGCACGGCGGCAAATGCCAGCGTGAGCGTGACGCCCCAGGTGGCAAGTCCTCGTTTTCCCTCCCGCCCGGTGATGGTTTTCGGGTCTATCTCGTAGCCCGCCAACAGAAATAGCATGGCGCATCCCAGGTCGGAAAGCAGCATCACGCTTTCGTCCGTCCAGACGATATTGAGCATGGACGGCCCCAGAACGGCCCCTCCTGCCAGCAGAAGCACCGTTTCGGGAATGGGCTTGCGCGGGATGAGGTTCGCAATGACGGGAGCCGCAACCGCGACGGCCGCAATGATGGCAAGGGAGATGAAGTCGTGGGTCATGGGCAATCCTCGTTCGGCGAAGCGCGCGTCTGCGATACGGGTTGCTCCAAGGGTAGCACACGCCTTTCGACGGCGCTTCGCCCTGCGGCTCCGTTGCCGTTCCGGCGCATTCGACAGGACGGGCTCCCGGAACAGTTCCGATGAAACGCCTGTTCAAAGCAAGGTTGTAAGAATTCGCGAAAACCAGCGCTGTACAACGTTTTTTACAACTTCCTCTAATGTCGAAACGGCCGAAATCCCCGTATTCGCCAGGGCGTCTGCCATAATGGCATCGTCCGAGAATCGACAGAGCAACCGCTTGAACAGGAGAAATGCACATTATGGAAACCCGCAGGCCCCCGAAGCGCATCATGTTCGTCTGCCACGGCAACATCTGCCGTTCCACCATGGCCGAATTCGTCATGAAAGACCTGGTGAAGCGTGCAGGGCGCGAGGCTGATTTCATCATCGCCTCTTCGGCCACGAGCACCGAGGAAATCGGCAACGATACGCATTCCGGCACCAAGCGCGTGCTTGCGGCGCACGGCGTGGCGATCGCGCCGCGCGCCGCCGTGCAGCTGCGCGCGTCCGATTACGATGCCTACGACCTGTTCGTCGGCATGGACGCGGCGAATATCCGCACCATGCGCCGTATGCTGAAAGGCGATCCCGAATCGAAGGTGCACAAGCTGCTCGAGTTCGCCGAAGGAAGCAGCGCCGATGCCGCCGCCGATGTGGCCGATCCTTGGTATACGGGCGATTTCGAAACTACGTACGACGACGTGCTGCGCGGCTGCGAAGCCCTGCTCGCCTGGCTGCGCTAGGCGAAAAACGAATGCGGCCGCAATACCGCCTTTGCGTCTTTTGCGGATGCTATGTCGTGCATCATCCACGAAGGGAGGAACCATGCAGGTGGTTCGAATGAATACTCACACTGATTCCGATACGAGTGTCGAGCGGGAACGCGAAAGGCAACGTCGTCTTGCGGCATTCGAACGCGGATTTCATATGGTCGAAGACGCGCTCGACCGCGCGGAGGCGCATGTGAGCGACGAGGCAGCGCACATGTCCGCGAAAGAACTTTTGGAGCTTGCGTATGCCGACCGCATCGGCGGCGGCTCGTCATCGTAGCCGGCGTTTCCCATCTGTTTCCAAACCGATGCTCGATCAGGGCCGAGCGCCCTAGCACTCTCTATAAAAGAGTGCTAATCTTGGTTGCTGTTCGACGGAGCGCGGATATCGCGACGCGCGATGCCCGTGCAGCTCAGAAAACGCGGGCCGCGAACGGGCCGCGTACAGAGAGAGGACTGGCTCATGCCGAAGGAAATCGCTTTCAACGCCGATGCTCGCAGCGGTCTTGCCGCAGGCGTTCATAAACTGGCCGACGCCGTCAAGGTCACGCTCGGCCCCAAAGGCCGCTATGTAGCCACCCAGGACGACCGTTATTGGAAGGCGCCCCAGGTCACCAACGACGGCGTGACCGTCGCCAAGGATATCGACTTCGCAAATCCCGTCGAGCAGATGGGTGCGAAGATGGTGCGCGAAGTGGCCGGCCAGACCGACAACGAAGTCGGCGACGGCACCACCACCGCAACGCTTCTGACCGACGAGCTGGTCAGCGTGGGCCTGCGCAGCATCGCCGCCGGCGCCGACCCGATCGCCATCCGCCAGGGCATCCAGCGCGCCTCCGCCGCCGCCATCGAAGCGGTGAAGGCGAACTCCATCGCCATCGAAACCCATGAGCAGACCGCCAACGTGGCCACCATTTCCGCAGGCGATGCGCTCATCGGCGAAAAGATCGCCGAAGCCATCGACGAGGTGGGCAAAGACGGCGTCATCATCGCCGAGAAATCGCAGACGTTCGGCATCGAGGTCGACGTGAAGAAGGGCCTCATGTTCGAACGCGGCTTCTTGTCGCCCTACATGGCCGACGACATGCCCAACATGCGCGGCGAGCTCGAAGAGCCCTACGTGCTGGTCACCGACCAGAAAATCCAGAATATCCAGGATATCCTTCCCGTGCTCGAGGCCGTGAAGCAGTCGGGCCACCCGCTGCTGATCATTGCGGGCGACGTGGGAACCGAAGCCCTCAATACGCTGCTGCTCAACAGGATGCGCGGCGCGCTGAACGTCGTGGCCGTGCAGTGCCCGGGCTACATGGACAGCGATTCCCGCAAGAAGCAGAACATGGACATCGCCATTCTCACGGGCGGCCAGGTGATCACGCCCGAACTCGGCCTTACCCTGACCGACGCCACCAAGGCCATGCTCGGCCGCGCCAAGAAGGTCAAAATCACCAAAGACTCCACGCTGATCGTCGGCGGCCTGGGCGACAAAGCCGCCATCGAAGAGCGCTGCAAGCAGATCAAAGCCGAATACGACGGCACCACGAGCCGCGGCGAGCGCCGCGAGCTGCGCGAGCGTCTGGCGAAGATGTCGGGCGGCATCGGCGTGCTGCGCGTAGGCGCCGCCACCGAAACCGAGCTCATCTCCACGCGTCGCCGCATCGAAGACGCCATCCGTTCCGTGCAGTCCGCCCTGCGCGAGGGCGTGGTCGCGGGCGGCGGCACCGCGCTTCTGCAGGCCATCCCCGCACTCGACGCGCTCGAGGCCGAGGGCGACGAGAAGATCGGCATCGATATCGTGCGCAAGGCGCTCGAAGCCCCGGTACGCACGATCGCCGAAAACGCGGGCTATGAAGGCACCCTCGTGGTGGAGGAGTGCAAGAAGCTCGACAAGGGCTGCGGCCTGAACGCCGCCACCGGCGAATACGGCGACATGATCGCCATGGGCGTGCTCGATCCCGCCGAGGTGGTGCGCACGTCGCTCGAATCCGCCGTTTCTCTGGCGTGCCTGATTCTTGTCACCGAGGTCACCATCAACGACAAGGTCGAGGAAATCACCTGGGAAGATTTGGGAATCGACATCAAGAAATAATGCGGCATCCGCCGATGAACACGCAAGGCGCCGTCTCGCAGGAGACGGCGCCTTCTTTCGATAAGGGGGGGCGAACATGGCTTCAAGCAAGGTGGTCAACGAGCCGAGGATCAAAAACCCGCTCATCAAGGCCATTCGGGAGCTGCTCGAGCATCGGGCGCTATGGCTGTATCTGCTGACCGACGAGGCGAAAAAAGCCGGAGCGGATCCTGCGATGTTCGCTCCGGCGGCGGTGAAGCGCTGCGGCTTGTTACAGGGCGGCGAGCTGGTTGCCAAGGGCGGCGGAACCAAGAGCCTGAAAAGCCTGAAGAAGGGCCTTTTCGGCAAGCCTGCGCAAATGGTGTTCGAGATGGACGTCAAAGACGTGCAAGACGATCGCTTCGAGCTCGAATTCCATTACTGCCCGCTTGTGAAGGCATGGCAGAAGCAGGGCTGCACCGACGAGGAAATCTCCAACCTGTGCGATTGGGCCATGTGCGGCGACCGCGGAATCGGCGAAGCATACGGATGCAAGCTCGACCTTCCCAAAACCATCGCCCGCGGCGACGACGTGTGCCACCTGATCTATCACCGCTAGCATGGCGGCGCCCTACAGCCCCAACCGTTCTTCGAGCGCCCGGTTGATGATACGCAGCGCTTTCACGCGCGCATAGTATTTGTCGCTCGATTCCAGGATGCGCCACGGTGCGTACGGCGTCGAGGTCAGGCGGAACATGTCGTCGACCGCGGCGGCGTATTGCGGGTGCTTGTCGCGATTGCGCCAATCTTCGGGCGTGATCTTCCATTGCTTGTCGGGGTTGGTCTCGCGTTCGGTGAAGCGACGCAGCTGCTCTTCGGGATCGACCGCCACCCAGAATTTCAGCAGGATCGCGCCCCAGGCTTCAAGCTCGCGCTCGAATTCGTTGATCTCGTCGTAGGCGCGGCTCCATTGTTCGGGCGAGGCGAACCCTTCCACGCGCTCAACCAGCACGCGTCCGTACCAGCTGCGGTCGTAGATGCCCACATGCCCGGCGCGCGGCAGGCGCGTCCAGTAGCGCCACAGATGCGGATGCATAAGCTCGGGCTTGGTGGGGGCGGGGCTGGGAAACACCGTGTAGGCGCGCGCGTCGATCGCCTGGGCGACGCGCTTGATGTTGCCGCCCTTGCCTGCGGCGTCGTCTCCCTCGTAGAGCAGCATCAAGGGAATGCGCGCCCGGTACATTTTCAGCTCAAGCTCGCCCAGGCGTTTCTGCTCTTTCTTGAGCGCGTCGGCGTATTCCTCGCGGGTGAGGCTGAGCGAGTAGTCGATATCGGCCACGCGCGGCGGATGCGCCACCATGGTGAAGCGCGAATGGGCCGGCGCAAGCGCGCTTTGAGCCGAAGCCGCCTCGCGGGCGGCCGCCAGCACCGCCTGCGTCTCTTCGGCGCTGCGTTCGCGCGGGTCCGCCGTTTGCGCCATGCCCGCGCTGTTCTCGGCGGCTTTGGCCGCGGCGACGACTGCGGCGGGATCTTCCTCGGCGCCGATGGCGCGCTCGAGCGCGGCCACCAATGTGCGGCAGACGGTCAAATTAGCCGTGCGCTTGTCTTCGCCGTTGACCATGGTCCAGCGGGCGAAATCGAAATCGGTGCGGCGCAGCAGCTCGTCGTATTGGGCATAGGTGGCGTCGTAGTCTTTGACATGCTCGAGCTCCTGCTTGCTCACGCGCCAGCTGGTATCGGGGTTTTCGTGCAGGCGGCGTAGGCGTTTTTCCTGGGCTTTCCGCGAAATGTGCACGAAGAACTTCACGATCGTGTAGCCGTCGGCCGCCAGCTGCCGCTCGAACTCGCCGACGGCCGATTGGTAGAGGCGGATGTGGTCGTCGCGGTCGGTGTAAAGCAGACGCCGCGCGGCGGCGGTGTACCATCCTCGTTCGTAGATGGTCATATCGCCCCGGGGGCCGAGCGCCTGCCAGAATTCCTGCATGAGCGGGGAAAACCCGGTGACGCCCGTCTTCATGTCGCGGAAGCGCGCGGCCTCTTGCTCGTCGAAGTTGGAAAGCACGTGCACATGGGTGGCGCGGGCGTCCAGGTTGTACAGAAGGTCGCCGATGCGGCTGCCCTTGCCGGCGCCGTTCCATCCCTCGAACAGCACCACGAGCCCGATGCCTTTCGCGCGGGCTTTCTGCTGCAAGACGACGAGCTTCGCCATGAGCTCGTCGTAGGCGGGCTTGTAGGATTCCTTCGGGGTTTTCTGCGAGAGGTCGACTTGTTCGAGCATGAAGATTCCTTTCCGCTCAGAGGCGTATGAAAGAAAGTGTAGCGCCTTTCCCTTCGTTATTCGGCGCGCGACGGCGATCGGGCGCGTTCCATGCGTTCCTGCCTTCCGTTCGCTGCAGGGCGCAAGGCGGCGCTTCGAGGCGCGAGGCCGTACGTGAATGAGGCCCTTTGCGCCAAATAGGCGTCAAACGTCGCCGGGGCGGGCGGCCTGCGGCAAAGCTACCGCTATAATCGAAGGAAAGGGGATGTTTTTCTCCGCTCAGGCCATGCGTCGAGGAGGGCTATCATGGCAGATGTCGAAACCGTCAAGACCGAGCATGCCGCATCGGGCGGCGAACGGGGCGAGTCCGAGGTCAAGGATGTCAAAACGGCCAAGGGCAAGGGCCGTCCGAAAACGAAATCCTACATGCAGAACCGCGAGCTTTCCTGGCTTTCGTTCAACGAGCGCGTGCTCGACCAGTCGATCGATCCCAACGTGCCGCTGCTCGAACGCATGAAGTTCATCGCCATCTGGCGTTCGAACCTGCAGGAGTTCTTCATGGTGCGCGTGGGAAGCCTGCTCGACCTCGAACTGGCCAAGGAGGCCGTCTACGACAGCAAGACCGGCATGACGCCCGCCGAGCAGCTCGAAGCGGTCTATGCCCGCGTGCGCGAGCTGACGCCGCAGGTGTCGGAGGATTTCCGCACCGTGCGCCATCAGCTTGAAGCGCAGGGCATCCACCAGCTGTATCCCGACGAGCTTTCCCCCAAGCAGCACGACCAGCTCATGCAGTATCTGAAAACCAACGTGCTGCCGCTCGTGTCGCCCCAGATCGTCAACGCCACGCACCCGTTCCCGCATCTCGAAAACGGCGCGCTCTACATCGCCGTGCGCCTGGACGATCTGCCCGAAGAACAGCTTAAAGGCATGTCGAAAGACCGCCGCAAGGAATACCGCGCGAAGGCCGCCGAAGACGTGGTGATGGGCATCATCCCCATGCCGCTGAACTGCCCGCGTACGATCGCGCTCGACAGCGAGGGCGGCGGCTATGCGTTCATCCTGCTCGAGCATGCGCTCGAAATGGTGGCCGACAAGATCTTCAGCATGTATCCGGTCAAGCACGCCAACGTCATCCAGGTCACGCGCAACGCCGACTTGGACACCTACGAGGAATCCGACGAATACGACGAGGATTTCCGCAGCCATATGAAGCGCATCCTGAAAAAGCGCAGCCGTCTGGCTCCCGTGCGTCTGGAAAGCGAGCGTCCGCTTTCGAGCGTGACCGAGCGCTTCTTTGTCAAGCGCCTCGGCCTCAAGCGCAGCCAGATTTACTCGGTGGGCCTGCCGCTCGACATGGGCTACGCCTTCGCGCTGCCGAGCATGGTGGGCGCCGACCTTGCCGCGCCGTTCGTCGACGAGCCGGCAAGCCCCCAGTGGCCGGCCGAGCTGGTGCGCGGCAGAAGCATCATCGACCAGGTGTTGCAGAAAGACGTCATGCTCTCGTACCCGTACGAAACCATGGACGCCTTCGTGCGTCTGCTGCAGGAGGCCGCAGTCGATCCCGACGTGCTGTCCATCAAGATCACCCTGTACCGCCTGGCAAGCCAGTCGCGCCTGGCCGAGGCGCTGATCACCGCCGCCGAGAACGGCAAGGAGGTCACGGCGCTGTTCGAGCTGCGCGCGCGTTTCGACGAAAGCAACAACATCGAGTGGTCGCAGCGCTTCGAGCAGGCGGGATGCAACATCATCTACGGATTCCGCGACTTCAAGGTGCACAGCAAGATCTGCGCGATCACGCGCCGTTCGAAAGAGGGCCTGCAGTTCATCACGCAGCTTGGCACCGGCAATTACAACGAGAAGACGGCCAAGCTCTACACCGACCTGTCCATGATCACCGCCGATCCGGAAATCGGCCAGGATGCGGCCATGTTCTTCCGCAGCATGCAGCTTGAAAGCGCGACCGACGCCTATCAGACGCTCATGGTGGCGCCGCTTATGATCAAGCAGGGGCTATGCCGCATAATCGACCGCGAGATAGAGAAGGCGAAGGCGGGCCTTCCTGCCGAGATCATGATGAAGACGAACTCCGTCACCGACAAGGACGTGATCGAGAAATTGGCGGAAGCGAGCCGCGCGGGCGTGAAAACCACCATGCTGGTGCGCGGCATCTCGTGCTTGGTGCCGGGAATTGAGGGCGAAACCGACAATATCCGCGTGGTCAGCGTGGTGGGCCGCCTGCTCGAGCATTCCCGCATCTATGTGTTCGGGGCGGGCGAGGGCAGGAAGGTCTACCTTTCGAGCGCCGACCTCATGACGCGCAACCTCGACAAGCGCGTCGAAATAGCCTGGCCGGTCAACGATCCCGACCTGCGCAAGAAGGTGCTGGGATACTTCGACACCATGCTTTCCGATACGGCGAAGCTGCGCGAGCTTCTGCCCGACGGCACCTACACCGAGCTGGGCCATTTCGTGCCGAAAGGCGAAAATGGCGCCCCGGCGGCCCGTCCGTTCGACGCGCAGGACCATCTGATCAAAGAGGCGTACGTCGCCGCCGAGCGCGCTCCTCGCGCAACGGGTCCGAACCTGATTATGCACGGGCGCCTTTCCACGCAGATCGAGGCGCTGGCCGAAGAGGCGCACGACGATCTGGTCTACGAGCGCGAGGCCGAGCGCAAGGCGCGATCGATCGACATGGAGATGGAGGCGGACGTCGTGCGCTACGAAGGCAAGGATGCGCAGGCGGACGACGATTCCGCGATGGAGCCTGCGGCTCCGATGCCCGCCGGCGCGTCAGGCGGAAAGCATGCCGCCGCAGCGTCCGAGCCCGCTTCCGGCGTCGCAGCGCCCGACGCGCCCGAAGGCGACGGGAAATCCTTCGATGTTGCGGCCGACGTCGCCGATGCTCGCCCCGCGCCCGCTCCGGATGCGCCCGAGCGCCCAAGTTCCGATTCCGCCGTGCGCGCCTCGGCATTCGCGGGCGAATCCGTCGGCGCGCATGCGCGCGTCGCGCCGTCCATTGCGTCCGACGGCGCGGCGGATGCCGCCTCCGCCGCCGAACCGGCGCCGCCGTGCGCCCATGCGAAAGAGGCGGCCGAGCCCGGGGCGGCCCCGTCGATCCAGGCGGCCACCGAAGCCTCGCTTCGCGGCGCCGTGACCACGTCGTTCATCGCGGGAGATGCCATGCGGGTTCCCGTCGACCCCGATGCGCTCAATGCTGCTCCCGCATCCGCGCAGACCGATCGCGCCGCCATGCGCCAGGGGCCGATCGGCGCTCCCACGGACGACCTTCCCGACCGCATGGCGCCGGGCCGTACGATCGCCATGCCCAAGAAGAAAGGCTTTTTCGCGAGGCTCTTCGGCCGATAACGCCATGCTTTCGCCGGCAATCGCGCGGGCCGGCCTTGCGCCGCATGCGCATGCGGGAAGGTGTCGGTTCGGCAACCGGGCTCCGTGGAGATTGCGTGAAGCGATGCTGTACGGTAGTATCGATGTTTCGAGAGAGCATCAAAAAGCTGCAGGCATCAAGGAGGAAGACATGGAACTGTTCGGAATGCAGGTGCCCATGGCGGCTGTGTGGATTGTCGCCGCTATCGTGGTCATCGTCATCGTGGGGTTCATCGTGAAGGGCTTCATCGAAGAGATGAAGAAATAAAGATCGACCCGTCCGATGTCGGAAAGCCCGCCGGATGCCGTTGGCGTTTGAACTAGACCCCAAAAGTGGGACGGATAAATAAAGTTCTCAAGCGGCTCTTATC
>USEZ01000016.1 GCA_900553775.1 uncultured Slackia sp.
ATGCGTCAAGGAAGACATCCTGGCGCTTATGGACGATGCCCGCCTGCGCCGTTTGCGCGCAGCGGCCGACAGCGGCCTTCTGCTCTACGACGACCTCGACGATTACGAGCTTCCCGACGGCTACGGCAAAAAAGACGTATGGAAGCTTCTGACGGCCATCCGCAAACAGGCCGCCGTCTTCATGCCCGACGAGCCGTATCGCAAGGCCGATTGCTGGTTCGTCACCACCACGGCGCTCGCGTTCGATTCGAAGATGATCGAAATACGCTGCAAAACGGGCTATCCCCTCGAGCGCGACATCGAGATGCTCAAAGGCTCGCCGTTTCTGACGAAGTCGATCGAGCGCACGCTCGCCCGAGCTCTTGAAGCGGAAGGGGCCGACGTTTCGGACGGGCGCATTCACGACATCTTCGCCGCACGGCGCACGCCCCGCACGCCCCTCGACCGCGTTATTGGAAACTATATCGAGATAAGCAGGGAGGCGGATTCGCTCGGCGTACGAGAAATAACGCACGGGCTGATCGAGACTTTGTACTATCGTCTGGTCGACGGTGTCGACATCAGCCTTCTTCCTCGACGTGAGAAGCTCTGCCCCATCGACGATCGCATATCCCCGCCCGATAGCAAGGCTTGCTTGGATGCGATCTGTCATCTTGCGCAGCTCGAAGAGGGCGAAGAACGTCGCTTCGGGCCCATCCAGCGCATCATCAACATCACGTGGTACTTCTGGAACTTCGAGGTGTTTCCGTGCCTCAATTCGCTGGTGGGCGTCCTGCTGCGCAACGTGCTTGCGGCGAAGTGGGGCTTTCCCGTGCTCAGCTGGGTTCCCGTGGGCTATTACCCGTTCGGCAGCCTCAATACGCCCTTGATGAAGTCGGTGTTCGAGAGCTGGTCGGTAGACCGCGGGTTCGGATTCGACTTCACGTCGTATTTCTTCATGTACACGAAGTTCTATCTGAACGAAATCGACCGGCTCGAAGAGACGATCGACGGTCTGAAGCGCCTGAACGACCGTATCGGCACCATGTTCGATTTCCCTATGAACGATCGCCAGAAATCGATCATCTCGGCATTATGCAAAGAACCCGATGCCGCTCTGCGCATCGGCCCTCATCAAAGGACGTTCGACGTCGCCTATGCCACCGCGCGCGCCGACTTTCTCGAATTGGAGCGACGCGGCTGCCTCGTGCGCGAGCACGAGGGGAGGGCGTTCGTGTTCAAGGCATGCCCCGCTTTACGCAAGCGCGTAATGAGCTTGGGCGATGCTGCGACGGGTGTGCTCTAGCCCGCGGGTCGGGCGATTTTAGGCCTTTTCGTCGAATACGGGTTTCGTTTGTTTCGGACGCGCTTGAATGAAAGCGCGCGGCGTCTTAATGCAATCTTAATGCGTGTGGTCCTTTTCCTAACATCGTGTTAATTCGAACTTTCCTATCGTATGCACCGAGCCGGCGGCCGGCGTATGCCGCCGCATCCGCCGGCGTCGCCTCCTTCCCGCGATCGGGCAGCGTCGCTTGCGCGTCGCAGGCTTTCGCGCGATTCGAGGCAGGCTTCGGTGCGGCTGCGGCCGCTTTCGACGAAAGGAACGGAAAACACCCATGGATGTCGTGACGGGATGCGTCGGCGCAGTAGGCGCGATCGCGACCCTCTACCTGTTCTACGTGCTGCTGCAGGGAGGGGATGAAAGGTGATCGATGAAGTCGCTGAATATGCCCTGTATGTGGCTTTTCTTCTTGCATGCGCGATACCTCTTTCAGGCTACATCAACAAGGTGATGGCGGGTGAGAAAAACCTGCTGAGCTGCGTGGTCGCGCCCGTCGAGCGCGCCGCGTGCAAGGTCTTAGGCGTCGATCGCTTCGAACAGATGGGCTGGAAGAAATACCTGGCCACGGCGCTGATCTTCTCCATCGTCTCGTTCGTTGGCCTGATAGCCATCCTCATGCTGCAAGGCGTGCTGCCCTTCAATCCGCAGGGCTTCGCGGGCCTGTCGTGGGATCTGGCGTTCAACACTGCGGCAAGCTTTGTGAGCAACACGAACTGGCAGTCTTACTCGGGCGAATCCACGCTGAGCTACTTCTCGCAGGCGATCGGATTGACCGTGCAGAATTTCGTGACGCCCGCCGTGGGCATCGCCGTGCTGTTCGCGCTGTTCCGCGGCCTTGTGGCCGAGGGCGGCGAGGGCCTGGGATCGTTTTGGGTCGATGTCGTGCGCGCGGTTCTGGGCATCCTGCTGCCGCTTTCGCTCGTGCTTGCGATCGTGGACGTGGCGCAAGGATCGCCGCAGAACATGTCCGACTATCAGACCACCCAGCTCGTCGAACCCGTCGGCGTGACCGACGAGGGCGACATCGTGGCGCCCGACGATTCCGAAGCCGTCGAGGTGGTCGACGAGATGGCCGTGCCTATGGGGCCGCAGGCAAGCCAGGTGGCCATCAAGCAGCTCGGCACCAACGGCGGCGGCTACAACGGCGTCAATTCCGCCAGCGCGCTTGAAAACCCCACGCCGCTGACGAATCTTTTGCAGTGCATCAGCCTGCTGCTCATTCCCGTGGCTTTGGTGTTCTCGTTCGGGCGCTTCGTGGGCGACCGTCGTCAGGGCCGCGCGATTTTCGCCGCCATGTTCGTGATCTTCCTCGTGGCGCTGTTCTCGGTGGCCTTCTTCGAGATGGCCGCCACGCCGCAGCTTGCGCAAAACGGCGCGGTGTATATGGGGGCCGACGGGCAGTCGGGCGGCAACATGGAAGGCAAGGAGACGCGCTTCGGCGTGACCGATTCGGCCTTGTGGGCGGCGTTTACCACGGCCGCGTCCAACGGGTCGGTGAACTCCATGCACGATTCGTTCACGCCGCTCGGCGGCATGGTGCCGATGCTGCTCATGCAGCTGGGCGAAATCATCTTCGGCGGCATCGGGTGCGGCCTGTATTCCATGATCGGCTTCGTCGTGCTGACCGTGTTCATCGCGGGCCTCATGGTGGGACGCACGCCCGAATACCTGGGCAAGAAGATCGGTCCGAAAGAGATGCGCATGGCGGTGGTGCTTGCCATCTGCACGCCGGTGGTGATTCTGATCGGCGCCGCGGCGATGTGCCTGGACCCGGCTACGCTTGGCAGCCTCAACAACGAAGGCCCGCACGGCTTTTCCGAGGTCCTCTACGCCGCCACCTCCGCGGGCGGCAACAACGGATCGGCATTCGCTGGCATGAACTGCAACACGCCGTTCATCAACACGGTGCTCGGCCTTGAGATGCTTGCGAACCGCTTCGTGCCGATGGCCGCGGCGCTGTGTTTGGCCGGAAGCCTGGCGACGCGCCAGAAGGTGGCCGCCTCCGCAGGCACGCTTTCCACCTCGAACGGCATGTTCGTGTTCCTGCTGATCTTGATCGTGGTGCTGATCGCCGCATTGTCGATGTTCCCGGCACTTGCGTTGGGCCCTGTGGCCGAACAGCTCCGGATGATACTGTAGAAGAAAGGGTGTGAGTCAAGGTGCAAACCGAATCGATGGCGGCCGCCGACTCCCGTGCGCAGGCGATGCGCGCGGTGTCCGAGGCGTTCGCGAAACTCAACCCCCGCGAACAGGCGAAAAACCCCGTCATGCTGATGGTCTACGTCTCGGCCATCCTGACGACTGTCCTGTTCCTTTTGAGCCTTGTCGGCATCGCCGATTCGCGTCCCGGCTATATCTGCGCGATCGCCGTGGTCTTGTGGCTGACGGTGCTGTTCGCCAACTTCGCCGAATCGCTGGCCGAAGGCCGCGGCAAAGCCCAGGCCGACAGCCTGCGCGCGGCGAAAAAAGACGTGGTGGCGCGCAAGCTCAACGATTGCCTGGCGGCGCGCGGCAGCCACGAGGCCGACCCCGCGGCGTTCTACGAGCGCGAATGCACGCAGGTATCTTCCAGCGAACTGGGCCGCGAAGACGTGGTGTTCGTGCGCGCCGGCGACCAGATCCCCGCCGACGGCGAGGTCATCGTGGGCGCGGCGTCGGTTGACGAGTCGGCCATCACGGGCGAATCGGCGCCGGTGATCCGCGAGTCGGGCGGCGACCGCTCCGGCGTGACGGGCGGCACCACGGTGCTTTCCGACTGGCTGGTGATCCGCGTGACGCAGGAGCGCGGCAAGAGCTTTTTGGACCATATGATTTCGATGGTCGAGGCCGCATCGCGTAAGCGCACGCCCAACGAAATCGCCCTGCAGATTCTGCTTGTGGCGCTGACCATCGTGTTTCTGCTGGTCACGATGTCGTTGTTCACGTTCAGCGGCTTCGGCGCGACGCTTGCCGACATGGGCAACCCCACCACGATCACAAGCCTGGTGGCGCTGTTCGTCTGCCTGGCGCCCACGACCATCGGCGCGCTGCTTTCGGCCATTGGCATCGCAGGCATGAGCAGGCTCAACCGCGCCAACGTGCTGGCCATGAGCGGCCGTGCCGTGGAGGCGGCGGGCGATGTCGATATCCTCATGCTGGACAAGACCGGCACCATCACGCTGGGCAACCGTCAGGCGTGCGCCTTCGTCGCCGTCGACGGCGCAAGCGAGGAAGAGCTCGCCGACGCCGCGCAGCTTGCGAGCCTGACCGACGAGACCCCCGAGGGCCGCTCGATCGTGGTGCTGGCCAAGGAGCGCTTCGGCATCCGCGGCCGCGATTTGCAGGGCTCGGGCATGCAGAGCATTCCGTTTTCGGCCCAGACGCGTATGAGCGGCGTGAATTTCGACGGGCACGAGATTCGCAAGGGCGCCGCCGACGCGGTGTGCGCCTACGTGGAATCCTACGGCGGCAGATACAGCGACGAATGCCGCCGCGCCGTCGAGGAGATTTCGCGCTCGGGCGGAACGCCTCTGCTCGTGGCGCGCGATCACGTGATCTTGGGCGTGGTGTATCTGAAAGACATCGTGAAGCAGGGCATCAAGGAGAATTTCGCGAGCCTGCGCAAGATGGGCATCAAGACCATCATGATCACGGGCGACAACCCCATGACCGCCGCCGCGATCGCCGCCGAAGCGGGCGTGGACGACTTTCTGGCCGAGGCGACGCCCGAAAGCAAGCTCGCTGCCATCAGACAGTACCAGGCCGAGGGCCATATGGTCGCCATGACCGGCGACGGCACCAACGACGCGCCCGCGCTCGCGCAGGCCGACGTGGCGGTCGCCATGAACTCGGGCACGCAGGCCGCCAAAGAGGCCGGCAACATGGTCGACCTCGATTCGAACCCCACCAAGCTCATCGACGTGGTGCGCATCGGCAAGCAGCTGCTCATGACGCGCGGAAGCCTGACCACGTTCTCGATCGCGAACGATCTGGCGAAATACTTCGCCATCATTCCCGCGCTGTTCGTGGGGCTCTACCCGCAGCTCGACGCGCTCAATGTCATGCAGCTGGCAAGCCCCGAGTCGGCGATTCTTTCGGCGATCGTCTACAATGCGCTGATCATCGTGGTTCTGATTCCGCTGGCCCTCAAAGGCGTGAAATACCGCGAGGTGTCTTCGGGCGAGCTGTTGAGGCACAACCTGCTGGTGTACGGCCTCGGGGGAATCATCCTGCCGTTCGTTGCGATCAAGGCGATCGACATGCTTCTGGTCGTATGCGGGCTGGCATAGGCGAAAGGACGGATTGATATGAAAAGCATGGCCAATTGGGCGCGCGGCCTGTTCCTCTCCGCGCTTGCGACGCTCGTGTGCGGCGTGGTTTACACGGCTGCCGTCACCGTTGTCGCGCAGGTCGCGTTTCCCTACCAGGCGAACGGCAGCTTCGTGGAAGGCTCCGACGGCAATCGCTACAGCATGCTGATCGGGCAGACCTATCGCGACGACGACCACATGTGGGGGCGTGCGCAAAGCTACAACGCAGCGACCTTCGAGGATGCCGAGGGTGAGACGCTTCTGTGGGCCGGCCCGTCGAACATCAGCCCGGCGTCCGAATCGTTCGAAGAGACGGTCGCCGAGCGCGTGGAGGAGGTGCGCGCCGCCCATCCCGAGCGCGGCGATGCGCCCGTTCCAAGCGATCTGGTGACGTGCTCGGGTTCGGGCTTCGACCCGCATATCTCTCCTGCGGCTGCCGAATACCAGGTGGAGCGTCTGGCGAAAAACACCGGCAAATCGCAAGACGAGATTCGCGCGATCATCGGGCAGTGCACCGAGTATCCGCAGTTCGGCATCCTGGGCGATGCGGCGGTGAACGTGCTGAAGGTCAATCTCATGCTCGACGGGGTTCTGTAGCGCAGGACGGGGTTTTCGACATGGGAAGCCGCCGGGTCGGGGCGGGCCGTCAAGGTCTGCTCCGGTCGGTGGCATCCGGCTTTTCCAATCCGATGCCGCATGATTGCCAGAAAATCGGCGGTAACGGTACAATTTTTTCGATTCTCCATCGACGAAGGCCGCATCACAGGGCGTTTTGGCCTTCCGTTCGAATCGCGTCCAGGCATTTCAATGCGAACCGCCGCGACGATTCTTCGATTCGCGCGCGCTTGCGATGGAGAATCGAAAAAAATGTGCACGAAGGGGCTTTTCCGCGACGGGTCGATGCTCGGCGCGGCCCCTTTGTTCGTTTTCAGTGGAAGCGAGGGCTTGTGGAGTTCGAGGGCTTGAGGCGCAATCCCGACGATCTTTTGCGTCGCATCAAACAAGACGAGCAAAACGACAACGAAACGGCGGGCCGTCTGAAGATCTTCTTTGGCTATGCGGCGGGCGTGGGCAAAACCTACGCCATGCTCGAGGCGGCCCATGATGCGGCGGCGCAAGGATTCGATGTGGCGGTGGGCTATGTCGAGCCCCATCAGCGCCCGGCGACGCTCGCGCTGCTCGACGGACTCGAATGCATCCCCGCTGCCCAGGTGCGCCACAAAGGCATCGTGCTGCGCGAATTCGACCTGGATGCCGCATTGGCGCGCAAGCCGCAGATCGTGCTGGTCGACGAGCTCGCCCACACCAACGCTGACGAATGCCGCCACAAGAAGCGCTATCAGGATGTCGAAGAGCTGCTGCGCGCGGGCATCAACGTGTATACCACGATGAACGTGCAGCATCTTGAAAGCCTCAACGACAAGGTGGCTTCCATCACCCAGGTGCCGGTGCATGAACGCGTGCCCGACCGCATCTTCGACCAGGCGGCGTCGGTCGAGCTGATCGACATCGAGCCGGAAGATCTGATCGAGCGACTCAATGCCGGCAAGATCTATCGAAGCGATCAGGCCATGCGGGCGCTGTCGAACTTCTTCACGAAGAAAAACCTGGCGGCGCTGCGCGAGATAGCCCTTCGCCGCACCGCCGACCGTCTGAACCGCAACCCCCGTGCGGCGGGCCTGGGCGTGGGCGAGGGCTTAAGCGCCGCGGGCGAGGATGTGCTGCTCTACGTGAGCAAGTGCCCGGGAGACGTGCGCGCCGTTCGCGCGGCGGCCAACATGGCGCAGGCGTTTCACGGCAACCTGATCGCCTTGGTGGTGGAGCCTTCGGCCGACGGGCGCGCCGCCTCGCCCGACGACGAAAAGGCCCTGCATGCCAACGTGGCGCTTGCCGAAGAGCTCGGCGCGAACGTGGTCACGGTGCAAGGCGACGATCCGGCGGTCCAGATCGCGCAGTATGCGCCTGCGGCCGGAATCGAACGCGTGGTCATGGGGTCGGCGGGAAACGAAGGCCGCTATTTCGGCTTCGGGGAAACGCTTGCCACCAGGCTCATGCGCCTTGCCCCCGGCTTGGCGGTTTCGGTGGTTCCCGACCGTGCCGCGTCGCATAAGGTGTCGGGTTCTGCACAGTCGCCCATTTTGAGGTTCTCGCTGCGCGATGTGTGGCTTGCCGTGGGTGCAACGACGCTATCGTGCGTGGCGGGTACGGCGTTGTTCCAGACGGGCTTCGCTTCATCGGTGGTGCCCATGTTGTTTCTGCTTTTTATCGTGGTGGTTGCCCGTTTCGCCGATACGGTCACGTATAGCCTTGTCGCCGCTTTGATGGGCATGTTCGCGTACAACTTCTTCTTCACTTACCCGCGTTTCACATTCATGGCGAACGGCCTGAGCTATCCGCTCATCTTCGCCTGCCTGGCGCTCGGCGGCTTCGTCATATCGCTTTTGACGGTGCGCACGAAAACGCAGGCAGCCGCTGCGGCTCGCCGCGCGTATCGAACCGAGGTGCTTATCGACACCAGTCGCCGTCTGCGTCGGGCAATCTCGGTCGAGCAATGCTGCGCCATCGCGGCCGACCAAGCTATCAAGCTGCTCGAACGTCCCGTGGTCGTGTACGATGCCGACGAGCAGGCGCGTCTGTCGGAGCCGCGCGTGTTCGATGTTCCTGCGCCCGCTGCGGCGGGCGAGAAAGTGCATGCAGCGGCCGATATGGTAAGCGAACGGGAGCGGGCCGTTGCGGCCTGGGTGGCAGACAACGATGAGCGGGCGGGCGCGACCACCGATACGCTGGCCGACTCGAAATGCCTCTATCTGCCCATTCATGGCAAAGATCGCGTGCACGGCGTGGCGGGCATCGCGGTTTCCGAAGGCGAGGGGTTTGACCCGTTTGAGAAAAACCTGCTTGTGGCAGTGCTTGAGGAAGCGGGCCAGACCATGGAGCGCATCAGGCTGTTCCAGGAGACGCAGGCCATGAAGGTGAAGGCGGAGACCGAATCGCTGCGCTCGAATCTGCTGCGCTCGGTCAGCCACGACCTGCGCACGCCGCTCACGAGCATCTCGGGCAACGCCGAGGTGCTGCTCGAAAGCGCGGGGCGCCTCGATGCCGATCGGCTGGCTCGTCTGTACCGCGATATCAGGGACGACTCGCTATGGCTCGTCGATTTGGTGGAAAATCTCCTGGCGGTCACGCGCGCCGAGGAGGGCAGGCTCGATCTGCATATCCAGCCCGAGGTCGTCTCCGACGCGGTGGAAGAGGCCGTGCGCCACTGCGAGCGCCATGCGCAGGGGCACGAGATATCGGTCGATTGCGGCGATGCTCTTCTTCTCGCCGAGATGGACGCCGCTTTGATCGTGCAGGTGCTCGTCAATCTGATAGGCAATGCGGTGAACTACACGCCGCAGGGCTGCCGCGTCGCGGTGTCGGCGCGCAGGCACGCCTCGCGCGTGCGCGTCGACGTGGCCGACGACGGTCCCGGCATTCCCGATGCGGAAAAAGGGCATATCTTCGATATGTTCTACAATGGGTCGCACGAACGCGGCGACCATCGTCGCGGCATGGGATTGGGCCTTGCGCTCTGCAGGTCGATCGTCGAAGCCCACGGCGGCAGCATCGGCGTGCGCGATGCGCATCCGCACGGGTGCGTGTTTTGGTTCACGCTACCTGCGACCGATGTCGCAGGCATGCAAGAGCATGGCCGCTAGCAAGGCGGCGCCGAGCTGCGATGCGCCGCGCGTTTCGTGCGCGGATGGCGGCACGAGAGGCCTGCCGCCGCATGCTGTCGGTTGACGTGTTGTTTTGCACTCGCGTTTTCGCAGGTCGTCGGAGGAAGGGCGGTTTATTGTGGCCGACGTTTCGGAAAACGGGCATTTTTCCATCCTGGTGGTGGAAGACGATCCCGCCGTGCGTAATCTGATCTCGATGACACTCGATCTGCAAGGCTATCGCGTCGAGGCGGCCGATCGCGGCGCGGCGGGTCTTATGGCGGCGGCCTCGATGAATCCCGATATCGTGATCCTCGATCTGGGCTTGCCCGATATGGATGGTTCCGAAGTGATCGCGAAGATCCGCTCGTGGTCGCAGGTCGCCATCCTGGTGGTGTCGGCGCGGCTGGAAGACGCCGACAAGGTGGCCGCGCTAGATGCGGGCGCCGACGACTATATCGTCAAGCCGTTTTCGGTCGACGAGCTGCTCGCGCGCATCCGCGTCGCTTTGCGCCGCGTGCAGCGCCAGGATGCAGGCGGCGCCGCGGGCGCGCAAAGTGCTTATGACAACGCCGGCCTGCATATCGATTACGCGGCCGCGCGCGTGACGGTGGATGGCGGTGAGGTGCATCTGACGCCGATGGAATACAAGCTGCTCTGCGTATTGGCGCGCAATGCCGGTAAAGTGCTTACGCATAACTACATTTTGAAAGAGGTGTGGGGCAGCACGTTGGCATCGGACATGGCGAGCCTGCGCGTGTTCATGGCCACGTTGCGCAAGAAAATCGAGGCCGACCCGTCGCATCCGAAATATATCCAGACCCACGTAGGCATCGGCTACAGGATGTCCGACTAGCGGCCGCTTCGCGGCGCATGCATTCCGTCGGCGAGGGCGGGCGCTTCGCGCGATATGCGTCATATGCAGTCGTAGGGCATCTTCTTCTTGAATGCGTAGAACGCCAGCAGCGCGAACAGGATAGGCGGGAAATACCAGAGCACGCATGCGAGCGCGGCAAGGCGCGCCAGGTAGAAGACGATGCGGCGCAACGTCGCGCGCTCTCGCGTCTCGCAGGTCATGCGCACGAACGCGCCGCCCGGCGTCTGTCCGCGGCGCATCCAGGGCACGACGCCTTCGACGACGAAGAATGCGGCCGCGTTGACGGGGAGCAGCCAGGCGTCGTTTATCTGCGCGAAATCATGGTACCCGAGCATCGCGGCGATAAGCCGGACGACGATTCCCGCGATCGAGGCTGCGATGCCTATGAGGATCGTATCGAGCCATAGCGCCACGCCGCGTCTGACAAGGCCCGGCGCGGCGGTGACGTCGCTTTCGTCGGCAAGCGAGCCGGGCGGTATCACGCGGGCCACGACGGCGGCGACGAGCCAGCCGATGACGGCGCCCGACGTGTTCCAGAGAAGGTCGTCGACGTCGAACGTGCGGTAGGCGTACGGATGGACGCCCCAAAAGCCCGTGAGCTGCGTGAACTCGATGGCAAGCGAGGCCGAAAGCCCGATTGCGGCCGACCAAAGCAGGTTCAGGCGCAGCAGCCGCGAGGCGATGAAGCCCAGCGGCACGAAGAACGCCACGTTGGCAAGGATCTGCAGAACGGCCGACAAGCCGTCTTTTTGCAGGTCGTCGATGAATCCGAGCGGATTAAGCTGCGGCGCGATGCCGTAGGTGATGCCGAGCCCTTCGTCTCCTTGCGGCAGGGGATAGAGCGTGAAGCATCCCAGGCCCAGGATATAGAGCACCACGAGATAGACCGATATGGCCGACACCATGCGGATGCGTCCGTCGCGGTGGTAGAGATACGCAAGGATCGGCAGCGTGAGCATGAACGAGAAGATGGGCCACATGCCGACGGCCATGACGAAATTGTCGGTGTAGTTTCCGAGAAAGCGCGCGACGGCTTCCATTGCAGGCCCTCCTTGCCTTTCGACGCATGCGATGCCGCCTTCGCCATGGGCGCGAGCGCGACGGGCGGCATGCCCCACTATGGGGCACGAGCGTCTGTCCGGCGCCGAGAATCGCCGATCGTTGGGAAAGGGCGGCTTCGATGTCAGGCAAATGTCAGGCGGGCCCGCCCCCGTTCCTTCGCGTCTTGCTTTCGGATCGTTTCAAGCGGCGCTTCGGATCGTCGCCGACGGATTCGGCTGACAGGACGGAATCCGATGCGGCCCGGCGCGAAATGCGACCGCTAGCGCGTCAAAGGCGCGATGGCGCGCACCACGGCGTCGATGGCAAGGCCCGTTTTCGACGAATCCTCGATGCGCATGATGATCTTTCCCCGAAATCCGTATTCGGTGACTTCCGCGAAAAGCACCTTGGGGTCCTGGATGACGGGGGAGACGTCTTCGGCGGCGGCTTTCGACACGCGCGCGAGCTCGTCTGCCACATCGTCCATGGAGCGCGAGTCGTCGGTCACGGCGAAGGGGATCGCGATCTGGTTGACGGGAGGCAGGTGCACGAGCGCCGTTTTCGAGATGATCGAATTGGGGATGATCACGCGTTCGCCGCGGTTGTTGGTGATGGTGGTGTGGCGCCATCCCACGTCTTCGACGACGCCGGCATCGCCGCCCACGTCGATATTGTCTCCCGGGCGTACGATGCCCATGAAGGTGACCTGGATGCCGCCGATGAGGTTTGAAAGGGTGTCTTGAAAGCCCAGCGAGATGGCGATGCCTCCGACGCCCAGAGCGGTGATCAGCGCGTTGGGGTTGATGCCGAAGCACGAGTCCAAGATGATGCTGCCGCCGATGATCCAGATGACGGCGCGTGCGATGTTCACGATGATGCTCGACGAGGGAAGCGGGTTGCTGTCGCGGTTGAGCAGGGCGCGCAGCCCTTTCACCACGATATGGGACACGCCGAAGGTGGCCGTTCCCAAAATGACGGTCCAGAAGATGTCGCGCACCCATTCCTGAGAGAGGATGGCAATGAGTTGGGAGGTCAGGCTTTCCATGCGAATCCTTGTCGTCAAGCGTCGTGCGCGCGGATGCCTTCGGCGCATCCGATCGGATGGAAAGCATAGCACGCGCCCGTCCGTTTGCATCGCGCCGCCTGTTTTGTCAGGGAAGCGCCACATGCGCGCACGCGTCTTTCGGCGCTCTGAGAAACCATATTAGTTTCTGAAAGATACCTAGTGGGTGCCGCATTAGTGCAAAAAGCGTGAAACGGGCCTTTTCGGGCGAGGTTTTCTGCGGGGCGGGAAGGGGCTCTGTGATACAATGCAACGGCTTGTCGGCAGCACCGATGGGCCCCGTCTCGAATCCGCGAGCGGGTAGATAACTGTAGGCCCCCGAGACATGTTGAATTAACCACCATGACGAAGGGTCCCCGTGCTTGAAAGGGGTCCGTTTTGACCGAAATCAAGAACACGTCCGTCATCGACTTCGAGGACATCTCCGACGACCTGATGAACGAGATGATCGATGGCACCCTGACCGACTTCGACGAAGGCGATCTGGTCAAGGGCACCGTCGTGAAGCTCGAGCATGACGAGGTTCTGCTCGACATCGGGTTCAAGAGCGAAGGCGTCATTCCTTCCCGCGAGCTCTCCATCCGCAAGGATGCCGATCCTTCCGATATCGTCGCTCTCGGCGACGAGATCGAGGCCCTCGTCCTGCAGAAGGAAGACAAAGACGGTCGTCTGATCCTGTCCAAGAAGCGTGCCGAGTACGAGCGCGCCTGGATCCAGGTCGAAGAGAAATTCAAGGCCGGCGAGGTCGTCACCGGCGAGGTCATCGAAGTCGTCAAGGGCGGCCTCATCCTCGACATCGGCCTGCGCGGCTTCTTGCCCGCTTCCTTGGTCGACCTTCGTCGCGTCAAGGATCTGGACATGTACCTGGGCACCGAAATCGAGGCCCGCGTCATCGAGATGGATCGCAACCGCAACAACGTCGTGCTTTCCCGCCGCGTGCTGTTGGAGGAGGGCCGCAAGAACGAGCGCGCCGAGATCCTTTCCAAGCTCGCCAAGGGCATGCGCCTCAAGGGCACCGTTTCCTCCATCGTGGACTTCGGCGCCTTCGTGGACCTGGGCGGCATCGACGGCCTGGTTCACATCTCCGAGCTTTCCTGGAACCACGTCAACCATCCCTCCGAGGTCGTCAAAGTCGGCGACGAGGTGGAGGTCGAGGTTCTCGACGTCGATCTGCAGCGTGAGCGCATCTCGCTCGGCCTGAAGCAGACCACCGAGGATCCGTGGCTGAAGCTCGTCGAGTCCTATCCCGTGGGCTCCATCGTCGACGGCAAGGTCACCAAGATCGTTCCGTTCGGCGCCTTCATCGAGCTCGGCAGCAACGTCGAGGGCCTGGTTCACATCTCCGAGATGGCCGCCAAGCACATCGACACCCCGGCTCAGGTCGTCAAGGTCGGCCAGGAGGTCAAGGTCAAGGTCATGGAGATCAACCCCGACCGTCGTCGCATCAGCCTGTCCATGAAGGCTGCCGCCGACGAGCTGGGCTTCGAGATCGAGGTCGACGAGTCCATCCAGGCTCCCGAGCCCCGTCAGCCCAAGAAGAAGGCCGAGAAGGCCGCCGACGCCGAATAACAGCACGGCATCGCGCGATATATGCTTCGCATGAAAAAGCGACCCTTCGGGGTCGCTTTTTTGATGCCATGCACGCTCTTTCCGCGATGCTCTTGTGCGTGCTGATTACCGCAATGCGAAAGCGCGGGCAATGCCGGATAGTTCCTTTTCGATGAAACTTCTTTGAGAGCACGCTGTGCGCCACGCAGCATGTTCTTCGTTCGCGAGACCTTCTTTGCATGCCGCTTTTCGACGACTCCTCGCTTTTGCGTAACATGCCGCCTTCCGAGGCTTTATGCAAACGTTGAGCGACGAGCCGCTTCGCTTGCGCGCTTTGTGCGAAGGGCGGTTGTTCGCTCGTTATGCGAGCGGGGTTTCCCATTCGCACGGGTCGGGCGCGGCAAGGTTGCGGATGCCCGCGATGATGATCTCGATGTCGTCGTGAAACGCCTCGTCGGAATACGCGGCGTCGGTGATGGGCGCCCAGGAAGGGGCTTCGCCGGCGGAAAGCGTCGCATGGCGCTCTGAAGACGTGCATTCCGAAATGATGAATCCGGTGAGAAACGCATCTACGATACGCCATGCCCGCGCAAGGATATCTTCGGGAATTCCCTGGTCGTGATGGAGTTTTTGGACATGCTCCGTATGGTCGCGCAATCCGGGCGCCCATGCTTCGGCCTCGATAAGGTAAAGCTTGGCTTTGGAATGGCTCAAATGCATACGCCTGATGGATGACGTGGTGCGGCGTATGGTGTCGTCCCATCGTTCTCCGGGAATCGGGGCGGTGTCCACCTCTTGGAATGCCAGGGCGAGGATACCCTGCTGAATGTCGTTCATGGAATCGAAATGGCGGTAGAGGGCCATGGGCGTCTTGCCCAGTTCCTTGGCGATTTTTCGTATGGAAAGCTTGTCGATGCCTTCGCGGTCTGC
Organism: uncultured Slackia sp.; assembly: GCA_900553775.1. Lineage (GTDB taxonomy): Bacteria > Actinomycetota > Coriobacteriia > Coriobacteriales > Eggerthellaceae > Slackia. Next base: position 14,768 of record USEZ01000016.1, read on the forward strand.
TATTTCGAGCCCCTTGGCAAGAATCGCAGATTGCGATAGCGGATTGTTTGCGGCTGTATCGGGCTGATTCGTCATGGCATCCTCGGCGGTCGGTATGGATACGCGGGCATTTCGCAAGAAAACGCCCGATGCATCGAGGGCGGCGTGTCGGGCTCGCCGAAGCGGGCGAGGGTTTGGTTCCTGCGGCGGACACGGGCCTGTTTCCTATCGAAACGGGGTGAAGCACATTTTAAAGGCGCAAGGTGCATTCGCGCCCGGTTCGTCGTTTTGTCCATAACGCTTCCTCAATAATCGCGTGCCGGCGGCGGACTTTCGTCTCTTGGAAGGTGTTCTTGCAATCCAAATGTGTACGGTGTACACTTAAATCATAATGTGTACACCGTACACAGGAGGGAATCGAAGGGAGATGCTTTCATGACGGAAGAACCTGCTGGAACGAAGACGGGATTGACCCGTAGAAACTTCATGAGAGGCGCTCTGGCGGCAGCAGCGGCGATGGGCGTTGCGGCAACGGGTGTGGGCCCGCCGGCGATGCGGGCAAGGAGCCTGCGGCGACCGACGGCGGCGATGCTGCAAGCCAGGCCGGCGCCGATTACGTGGACATCTATAAGGACGGCGTGAACCAGATGCCCGCGCGCAAGGCCGCATGCCCCGGCCCCCGCGGTCCGGTCGCCTTCGAATCGCGCGAAATCGCAGCGGGCGAAATCAAGCGCGAAGAGGATTTCGACATCGTGGTCGTCGGCGCAGGCGTGGGCGGCTTGATCGCCGGCCTCAAGGCGGCCGATATGGGCGCCAGCGTTCTTATCCTCGAGAAGATGACGAAAGGCCGCGGTTGTTTCGAGTGCTTCGGCGCCGTGAATGCGAAATGCCAGGATGGCACCGCGATCGACAAGACGGCATTGCTTGACGAGATCTATCGCAGCGCCTATTTCCGCACGCGCCCCGAGCCTGCCCGTACGTATGTGAATCGCTCGGGCGAAGCGACGGACTTCTGGCAGGAAGTGCTCGACAAAGGCGCCAACGGCTTCGTCATCTCCAAAGTCGAGCAGGATCCTTCGAGCTGCGGCTTTCCTGCGATGACCTCTTTGATCGACACCGAACTCGGCTTTTACGACTCTCCTGCGCTTCCTCCCGATGCGGGCGTTCGTTCCGGCCTTTCGGGCATCTATGTCTGCCTTGAAATGCAGGATGTGGCAAAGACGGCCTACGATACGGTCGACATGCGTTTTTCCACTCCGGCCGTGCAGCTTGCGACCGACGAGTCGGGCGCGGTGACGGGCGTTATCGCCAAGGATGCCGACGGCTACTTCAAGGCGAATGCGTCCAAGGGCGTCATCATGGCGACGGGCGGCTATGACTGCAATCCCGAAATGATGCAGGCATGGACGCGCCCCGAAGATTACGCATATTCCAGCTGGTGGAATCCGTCGTGGGGAACCACGGGCGACGGCCACATGATGGGCCTTGCCATCGGCGCCCAGATGGACCCCATCCCGCATCCGGTGATGAACTTCCGTTGGGGCACTCCCGACTCTTTCGCCGACTTCCGCACCTGGAACGCCGTGTACTTCGGCATCCTCGTCAACGGTCGCGGCAGGCGCTTCGTGCGCGAGGACGCTCCTTTCCAAGTGGTGTCCAACGCCCAGAACGCCCAACCCGCCTACGGCAAGAACTGCTGGTATATCTTCGACGAAACCATGTACGAAGGCATGGAAGACTCCCTTGACGAATACAAGGAGAAGGGCTGGCTCTTCGAAGCGCCGAGCATCGAAGAACTTGCGCAGGCTGCGGGCATCGATGCAGAGGGGCTTGCCGACGAGGTTGCCCGCTACCGGGGATTTTTCGAAGCGGGCGTGGACGAAGACTTCGCGCGCGATCTGAAGACGACGCTTCCGTTCACCGGCCAGCGTTTCTTCGCGTTCACTACGAACAGCAACGTGCTGGCAACCGTGGGCGGTCTGTGCATCGACGGCAACTGCAGCGTGCTCGATACGAACGACAACCCCATTCCCGGCCTGTTCGCCTGCGGCAACGCCAGCGGCAGCTTCTTTGCGGGCAACTACCCGCGCCATATTCCCGGCACGTCGATCGGCCGTGCGATCACGTTCGGCTACGTTGCCGCCGAAAGCGCGGTGAACGGCGTGATCGGGCAGGGGCCGAAGCTTGACGGCAACGCCCCCGAGCTGACCGCATACGCCGAAGGCCCTGCAGTGGACGAGGCGCAGCGCGCATCGTTTGCGCAGATGGGCGATTGGGACCCCTACAACCCGGTGCACGGAAGCAGCTTGGCGTACACGCCCGAGCAGCTTGGCGGCATTCCCGACGCCTGCGACAACTGCCACACGTACGCCACCGGGTCCGACACGGTCGGCACGGGTATGACCTGGAAGGCGAATTCGTAACAAGCCTCTTTGCTTCCCACCGTGGGTTTCATGTCGAGTCTCTTTCGCTGCCACGTGCGGTTTTGGCAAGTCGATATGCAATCCGAGTTTGCCCCCCGATGGAAAACAGGCCGATTCGCGGCACGCCGATATCCCCCCTCCTTTATCGCCGGTGCCTTTGAGGGGACGCCTGCATCCTTTGCGTTGCGCCAGCCGAAATGCGCTTCGTTCAACCTTGGATGCAGGCGTTTTTTCATGCGGGAATGCCGCCGTTGTCGCGCACATGGAACGCGAAGACGCCGCCGTCTGCCCTTCGCCGCTATAAAAAGCCGTACTCCCGCATCGTTCGAATAAATCCTATCTTGTCACTATACTTTCATCGTTCGTCTCGACGTGCATGTCGATCGACGGCCCGTTCAGCGAGGCGGGCCGAGAAGGGGAGAGTATCGATGAGTATGAGGAAAACGCTTCTTGCGTCGGTTGCGCCCCTGGCGGCGTTGGCCATGACGCTCGGCGCAGTCCCTGCATTCGCCGACGAGGCCGCGTCCGCCGGGCCTCTCGAGGGGTTTTCGGGGGAAGAGCTTTCGATTCCGGCCGACGGCATGTCCGCCGGAGGGGTCGTATCCGCAGCGACGCGCGGCCTGAGCGGCACGACGACGGCGCAGCCGTTCGTGGCGAACCGGACCGCGGCGAGCAATCATTTTCGCATTCCGTCCGTTATTACGCTCGACAACGGGTGGCTGCTCGCCGGCGCCGATGCGCGCTGGAGTTCGTATGGCGACTCCCCGAACAATCTCGACGGGCTGGCCTGTCTTTCCAAAGACGGCGGCGCGACGTGGGAATGGCAGCTGGTCAACGAATTCGTCGATTGCGCCAGCACGAACGCGGGCGGCAACAATAGCCAAAGCGCGTCGTTCATCGACCCCACCTTCATACAGGATTCTTCGGGCGCCGTCTACATGGTGGCCGACGCCTGGCCTGCGGGGTCGGGCATATGGGGAGCGGGCGGCGACCGCTGCGACATCACGGGCTTCGACGAGCAGGGCAATTTCCTTCTTGCGAAAGGCTCGCCCGATGCGATCGCGAGCCTCGATGGCGCCGACTACACCTATTACGCCGATGCTTCGGCGGCGCGAACATTCGCAGTCGGCGGCAAGCAGGCGACTTTGCGCCCGATCAAAGACGCCCAGGGCACGCCGACCGGCGCATGGGTCGACGCCTTCTACAATCTGTTCGACGTGCAAGGCGACACGGCCGCTCCCTCGATGACGAAGCAGCATGGCACGAACGCTCCCGTTCAGAACAACGTGTTCTACAAGCAAAGCGAATACAAGGCGTATCCGACGTGCTATCTGTGGCTGGTGAAAGGCGAGGTGCAAGGCGACGGCATCGTATGGGGGGAGCCGAGCATCATCGACGTCAAAAACGCCGACGACCAGCCCTTCACGGGCATCTGCCCCGGTCGCGGGCTCGTGGTTCCGCTCGAAGGCGGCGGCGAGCGCGTGATGTTCCAGATTTATGAAAGCAAGCGGGGCGGCAACGAAGCGGCGAGCGCGATTTGGACCGACGACGGCGGCAAGACGTGGCAGCGCGGCGCGCGGGCCGATCGCTTCAACGGGGCGGGCAAATCGAGCGAGTCCCAGACCGTGCTTCTTCCCAACGGAGACATCCGCATGTATTCCCGCAATTCCGCCGGCTTCATCAGCTATTGCGACAGCAAAGACGGCGGCGCCACCTGGGGGCCGTACGCGCTCGACCGCGAGCTTGCCTATACGGGCAATTGCATGGTGTCGTTCATCAACGTGGCGGGCGCGCTGGTCTCGCCCGACGGCACGGTGTACGAGCATCTGATCGCCGCTTCGTACCCGAAAACGCAAGGTCGCCAAGACGGCGTGATCCGCCTCGGTTCGATCGACGCGCAAAGCGGCGATGTGACATGGCTCAATCCCGCCGACGTCAGATACCCCGGGAAATACCTCTATTCGTGCTTGACGCAGACCGCCGACGGCTTTGCCTTGGTGTATGAGAACCAAGGCGCGCCCGATGGCAGCAAAGACATCGTGTTCGAGACGTTTTCCGCCTCCGATGCGATGGGCGAGGGATGGGCGTGGGTCGAATCGGCCCCGCGCATCTCTCTTTCCGCGAAAGAGATTGCCCTCGGCGTGGGCGAGACGAAAAGCGTCTCGCTTCAGGCGCAAGGCGTCGAATCCGCCCATGTTCGATGGTCGATTTCGTCCGACGGCGCGGCCGAGGCGGCGAAGCTCGATCGCGACCAGGGCGCTCTCGACGAGGCCGTTTCGCTGACGGGCGCGGCTCCTGGAAAAGCCACGCTGACCGCTCGCGTCCAGGTCGACGTCGACGGCGCGCCGCTTGTCCTGAGCGCTTCGGCGCGCGTGTACGTGTCGGGCGAGGGGCAGGTCGTGCTTCCCGACGAATACGACATCCCTGCCGCGGCCGCGCCGGTCGACGAATACGTCGTGCAAAACGACGGAGCCGTCGGCGGCGTGTATCTGATATACGGCGATAAGGCATCGAGCGGCGGTCGCATCCTGTATCTTCATACGGGCGCGACGACCGACCGCTTGCGTTCGGATGTCGCCGACGGGCGCATCGCGCCCGATACGAGCGGGAAGTTCCCGATCGAGCGGCAGCGGTGGGCCATCGAACGGACCGATGAGGGCTATACCGTGAAAAACGGAAGCGGAGAGACGTATCTCAACGTGACGGGCGCGCATGCGAACGGCCTGCCCTACGGTTCAGACCCGACGTATTTCTCGTTCGAGAAGGCCTCCGAGGCGGGGCGCTGGGTCATTTCGACGGAGGTCGACGGAACCGTCTATTACGTGGGGCAGGACGCCTCTACGGGCAATTTCACGGCATCGACGCAGAAAAACGACGGGATTATCTTGGGAAAGGAAACCAGGTCGTTCGATGTTTCGGCCGAAGGGCTTGCGGCCTTGATCGACGATGCGCGTCGTGTGGCAGACTATCCGTCTTTCGACCGCGACGCGTGGCAGGCGTTTTCCGGCGCGCTCGCCCATGCCGAGGCGACGTATGACGAGCAGGCGCGTCGCCATGATTCGTCCGGCTTGTCCGATGCGGCTATCGCGGCGTTGGACGCCGCGCGCGATTCCCTGTATCGCGCCATGGCGGGGTTGTCTGCGCAGGACGGAGACGGCCAAGGGGGACATCCCGTTGTGCCGGACCCTGACCCTGACCCTAATCCTGACCCTAATCCCGACCCCGACCCTGATTCTGATTCGCCCGATTCCAGCCCCGACCCTGACCCCGAACCCGATGTTCCCGGTTCCGACGGAGGAAACGCGCCCGGTTCGGGCGATGAGGGCATGCCCGAAGGCGAAGCCGGCGGCGGTGTTTCTGCGGGCGGGTCGGACGCCGCGAAAACGACGCATGCATCTGCGTCCGCTTTGTCGGATCGCGTCCAGGGGGCGTCTTTCGCGAAGACGGGCGATACCGCCATGCTCGCGGCGTCGGCATGCATCGCGGTGATATGCGCAGGCATCGCGGCGATCGCCCTCGCATTCGGCCGCAAAGCGCGCCGTCGATAGCGCATCCGTCGCACGAATACGCCATCGATTCCGAAGGTCGGGCCCGCTTTGCGGGCCCGCCTCGCCTCCTGCGCGCCGCAACGCGATGCTGCGCGTGCGTATCCGCCGTGCATGGCGGCGTGGCGGATGCGCTTTCCGGCGGACCCCTCGGCGTCGCGCGCCTTCGCCCGCTGTCTGCGGGCTGCGTTCGTGGACGTTCCTTGAATTCGAAGAAAAAGCGCTATCGCAGGCTAAAGCAGCGAGGCTTGTTTTAGAATAGCGCCGTGATTTCTTTCGACGGACATATTTCGAATGCGGGCCGCCGCGTCGCTTTGGGCATGAGCGGCGGCGTCGATTCTTCCGCATCTGCCCGCATGCTCATGGATGCGGGTTTCGACGTCGTGGGCGTGACCTGCGTGTTCGTCGACGACGAAGCGTCGCGGAAAGCCGTTTCCGACGCGCGCGAGGTGGCGGATGTCCTCGGCGTCGAGCATATCGTGAAAGACTGCACGAAGCGTTTCTCCTGCAACGTGGTCGACCCGTTCGTGCAGGCGTATGCCGCCGGCAAAACGCCGAGCCCGTGCGTGGTCTGCAACGGATCGTGCAAGATCCCCTCTCTTTTGGAGGCGGCCGATGCGGCGGGTTGCGATTTCGTGGCCACGGGGCATTATGCGAATGTGGTCCGTTGCAACGGACGGCTCGCCGTCGCGCGCGCCGCGTTTCCTCCGAAGGACCAGTCCTATATGCTGGCCATGCTTTCGCAAGACCAGCTCGCCCGATTGATTCTTCCGCTGGGCGCCGTTTCCCAGGGAAAGGCCTATATTCGCGAGCGTGCGGCTTTATGGGGGCTTCCCGTGGCGTCGAAATCGGATAGTCAGGACATCTGCTTCATCCACGGCTCGCATCTCGATTTTCTCGCCGATCGCGGCCTTGCCGACGACCCCGGCTTCATCGTGACGCTCGACGGGCGCCGGGTGGGCCGTCACAAGGGCCTTCATCGCTACACGATCGGCCAGCGCAAAGGCCTCGGCATCGGCGGCGCGCCCGAGCCGTATTACGTGGTGGGCAAGCGTGCCGATGCGAACGAGCTTGTGGTTGCCTTCGCGGCGGACGCCTCGATCGACGGCGTGTCGGTGGAGGGCATGGCATGGCAGGGCCTTTCGTCCGATCAGGCGGCCCGCGCCATCGCGCGCGAAGGCGGGCTTTCCTGCACGGTGAAGCTGCGCTATCGCCAGCAGGCCATGCCGTGCCGCATCGTTTCGTGCGAGGCGCGCGGCTCATCTGCCGCCGCAGTGCGTGTGGAGCTCGACGAACCCCAGTCCGCCACGGCGCCCGGGCAGTATGCCGTGTTCTACGACGGGGATATCGTGCTGGGCGCGGGCGTCATAGCGTCTTCGACGCGTTTTCGCACGCTTTGATACGACGATCGCCGCGCCATCGGGCATATGCGGCGCTTGAAGGGGGACATGCAATGGGAATGCACGTGAACGAGGTCTTGCCGGCGCCCGAGGAGCTGAAGGCGGAATATCCTCTTTCCGATGAGCTGATCGCGCTCAAGGCGCGCCGCGATGCCGATATCCGCGATGTTTTGACGGGCGTGTCGGATAAGTTCCTTGTGATCGTGGGGCCGTGCTCGGCCGACAACGAGGAATCGGTGTGCGAATACGTGCGCCGGCTTGGTGCGCTTGCCCCGCTCGTTTCCGACAAGATCATCTTGATTCCGCGCATCTACACCAACAAGCCGCGCACGACGGGCGTAGGCTACAAAGGCATGCTCCACCAGCCCGACGCGAAGGGCGCGCCCGACCTGTTCGAGGGTATCAGGGCCATCCGCCGCATGCATATCAGGGCCATGGAAGAGAGCGGTTTGACGGCGGCCGACGAGATGCTGTATCCCGAGAATCGGATCTATCTCGACGACATCCTTTCCTACGAAGCCGTCGGCGCCCGTTCGGTGGAAAACCAGCAGCATCGCCTGACGGCATCGGGGCTCGACATTCCCGTGGGCATGAAGAACCCGACGAGCGGAGATCTGGCGGTCATGCTGAATTCGGTCGTGGCGGCGCAAAGCCCGCAGCGCTTCATCTATCGCACGCAGGAGGTTTCCACCGACGGAAACCCGCTCGCGCACGCGATTCTGCGCGGCGGCGTGGACAAATACGGAACCACCATTCCCAACTACCACTACGAAGATTGCATGCGCCTTTGGGAGATGTATTGCAAGCAGGGGCTTGAAAACCCCGCGGTGGTGATCGACGCGAACCATTCCAATTCGGGCAAGCAGTTCAAAGAGCAGATTCGCATCGTGGGGGAAATCACCCACACGCGCAAGCACAATGCCGATTTGCGCAGGCTGATCAAGGGCGTCATGATTGAAAGCTACCTGGTGGAGGGCCGCCAGGAAATCGGCGACAACATGACCTACGGGCAGTCCATCACCGACCCGTGTATCGGCTGGGACGACACGGTGCGCCTGATTCGCGAAATCGCCGAGCGCTGCTAAGGGCCGGCGCGCGCGACGGAGCGTCGAACGCATGCGTGCGCGGCTTGGCGAAAGAAACCCTGGGCGATAGGAGGGCGCGGTATGAAAAAGGTCGTTTTGATCGGCGGCATCGGATCGGGCAAGTCTACGGTCTGCGACATGTTCGCGCAGCTCGGCGCGGGCGTGGTGAAACTCGACGACATCGGGCACGAAGTTTTGGCGTTTCCCGAGACGAAGGCGGCGCTGCGCGATGCCTTCGGCGACGGAATCTTTGACGATGCGGGCGATATCGTACGCGCGCGCCTTGCCGCGGCGGCGTTCGATACCGCCGAGCATACGCGGCAGCTCGATGCGGTCACGCATCCCGCCATCATGGGCGAATGCTTCCATCGCGTGGATGCGCTCGGCGAAACGCATGATGCGGTCGTGGTGGAGGTGACGGCGGGCGAGATGACGCGTGCGGCGTTCTCGTGGGCCGATGCCGTCGTGGCCGTCGCGGCGCCCGAGGCCGTGCGCTTCGAGCGCGCGTGCGCGCGCGGCGATCAGGACGAATCGGACGTGCGCGCACGCATGGCGCGGCAGCCGAGCGACGATGCGCGCGCATCGATCGCCGACTACGTGATCGACAACGGCGGCGATGTCGACGCGACGCGCCGT
>USEZ01000017.1 GCA_900553775.1 uncultured Slackia sp.
ACGCGGTGAAGTACATCGTAACGACCCCATCGAGCCCGCGCAGCTGGGCATGGCCGTGTGCGACGCGCTCGACAAGTTCGCGCCGCACATCACGCATCCCGAGATGACGGCCGAGCTGGAAGAGGAGATGGACAACATCGCCGAGGGCCGCACGACGAAGGCCCAGGTGGTGGACACGAGCCGCAACCTTTTGTCCGAGCAGCTGGCCAGCCTGCTGCCGCACTCCGAGGAGGTGAAGGAGGCCCTGGCCGACGCCGTGGCCGCCGACGCCTACGTGGGCCCGTGTCCCAAGTGCGAGAAGGACTTGCAGCTACGCGCGAGCCAGAAGACGCGCGGCATGTTCATCGGCTGCGCCGGCTGGCCCGACTGCGACGTCACGTACCCGCTGCCGAAGGGCAAGGTGGAGGCCGTCCCCGAGCCGTGTCCCACGTGCGGCATGCCCCAGATCAAGGTGACGGCGTTTCGCTCGAAGCCGCGCGTTTTGTGCATCGACCCCAACTGTCCGACCAATCAAGAGCCAGACGTCGTGGTGGGCACGTGCCCGACCTGCGCCGCGAAGGGCCTCGATAAAAAACTCATCGCCACCAAGAACCCGCGCACGCTCAAGCGCTTCATCCGCTGCGAGAACTACGACGAGTGCGAGACGAGCTATCCGCTGCCCCAATACGGCGAGCTGACGGCAACCGAAGAGGTATGCGAGCATTGCGGCGCCCCCATGGTGATCGTGAAGACGGCGCGCGGCCCGTGGAAGCTCTGCCCGAACTTCAATTGCCCCGGCAAAGAGAAGGAAGCGGAAGAGAAAGAGGCGAAGGCCGCCGCGAAAAAGGCCGCTGCGAAGACGAAGCCTGCGGCGAAAAAGACGGCGTCCAAAAAAACCGCGTCCAAAAAGGCGTCCGATACGAAGTAAAAGGGGAGGCGAGGCCCGATGTCGTCGTCGGAATCTCTCGCAGGGCCGAAGCGGGTCGCTTCGATCGCCGTGCTGGCGGGCGTCGCATTCATCCTGGGCGTTCCCGTGGGGTTCGTCCTCTGGACGCTTCTGAGCATCGCGTATGCCTTGTGCGATCTGGTGTGGAAGGGCATAGGCGCGACGACGGGCTGGGTGCTGTTTCCGCTTGTCGCGTGCGGCGTCGGCGGCGTGCTGATCGGGGCGTGGAACGCGCGCTTCAAAAGCGCGCCGTTGCCGTTTTACCAGGTAATGGCCCAAGCGAAGCGGGAAGGCGGCTATAGGCTCGAAAAGCCGGCGGCAAGCGCGGTCTCGTTTTTCCTTCCGATCGCCTTCGGCGGCGCAGTCGGGCCCGAAGCGGGCCTTATGGGCATGATCGCCGCAGGATGCACCTGGGTGGGATCGCGGCTGCGCCTGCTTGCCGAGAAGCTCGGGCTGCAGGAAAACGCCCGTTCATCGCGCGCTTTTCTGACCAAGGGCCCGCGGCGCGCCGTCTATGCGGCGGGCGCCGCCGGCGGCATCGCAGGCGTCGCCTTGTATACGGCGTTTCTTCCGGGCGGCATGGCTCTTCCTCGCTTCGGCGCTCCCGCTGCGTTTTCTCCGTATGCGGCGCTATGCGCCCTTGCGTGCGTGCTGGCGGGGGGGGCGCTTGTCGTGCTGTACCATCTTTCCGTCGCCGCCGCCGGGCGCATCGCCGCGGCGTTCGGCGATCGCGGGGTGCTGCGCACGGCCGTGTGCGGCCTGGTTCTCGGCGCCGTCGCGGTGTTTCTTCCCTATGTGCTGTTCCCCGGAACCCAGCAGTTCGATGCGATCGCCGAATCATGGCAGGGCATGGCGGGATGGGCGCTGCTCGCCACGGGCGTGCTCAAGACGTGCCTCGTGGGATTCTGCCTGAGCATGGGCTGGAGCGGAGGCCCGTATCTGCCGTTGGTGTTTTGCGCCGCCGTGTTCGGATACGGCATGGCGTCGGTGCTCGGCGCCGATGCCGCGGTATGCGTATGCGCCGCGGTCTGCTCGCTCATGGGCGCGTTCGTGGGGAAATTCTTCGGCGCGTTTCTTTTCATGCTGCTGCTTTTCGCCCCGCAAAGCATTCCGCTCGTCGCCGTCTGCACGGCTGCGGGGGCCGCGCTTCCCATGCCGCGCGTTTGCAAGCCGAACGACGCGGCGTGCGGATAAGCGGCCGTCGCGCGTGCGGACCCTCCGGCTTCATCGCAGCATCTTCACAAGCGGGAAAAACAATCTTGCAACAAGGTTGACCGGGCATTATAATTCTGCAATTGCGTCTGACGGTGAATGGATACACCCGGACGCGTGGAAACGGAGTCGAGGCTGCGCACTCCCTTTTGCGGCCCATTCGGCAATCGTTTCCCAGAATGCAAGGGGAGCGCCTGGTACGTGCAAGGAGTGGCACGCGAGCAGGGCTCCAAGGAAGAAAGGTTGTTTGATGGGAATCAAGCAATACAAGCCGACTAGCCCCGGCCGCCGCTTCCAGACGGTTTCGGACTTCGCCGAAATCACCTGCAGCAAGCCGGAAAAGTCGCTGCTTGCGCCGCTGCCTAAGAAGGCCGGCCGCAACAACAACGGCCGCATCACCACCCGCCATCAGGGCGGTGGCACCAAGCGCCGTTACCGTATCATCGACTTCAAGCGCAACAAAGACGGCGTGCCCGCCAAGGTTGCCACGATCGAGTACGACCCCAACCGTTCCGCCCGCATCGCGCTTCTGCACTATGCAGACGGCGAGAAGCGCTACATCCTGCACCCCAAGGGCCTGCAGGTCGGCGACACGGTTCTCTCCGGCGCCGGCGCCGACATCAAGCCGGGCAACGCCATGCCGCTGTCCGAGATTCCCGTCGGTACCTTGATCCATGCCGTCGAGCTTCAGCCGGGCAAGGGCGCCGCTATCGCGCGTTCCGCCGGCACCTCCATCCAGCTCATGGGCAAAGAGGGCAAATACGCCATCCTGCGCATGCCTTCCTCCGAGATGCGCCGCGTGCTTCTGACCTGCCGTGCCACCATCGGCGAGGTGGGCAATGCCGAGCATGCCAACATCAAGATCGGCAAGGCCGGCCGTAACCGCTGGAAGGGCATCCGCCCCACCGTCCGCGGTACCGTCATGAACCCCGTCGACCACCCGCACGGCGGCGGCGAGGGCAAGAACAAGTCTTCGGGTCGTCATCCTGTCAGCCCGTGGGGCGTTCCCACCAAGGGCCATCGCACCCGCAACCCGAAGAAGGCTTCGAGCCGCCTGATCATTCGTCGCCGCAAGAAGTAAGCGACTCAACGTTAAGGAGAAACTGTGAGCAGAAGTTTGAAGAAAGGTCCTTTCGTCGAGCCGCGTCTTCTCGGTCGCATCAATGCGATGAACGCTGCCGGCGAAAAGAACGTCATCAAGACGTGGTCTCGCTCTTCGACCATCTTCCCGGAAATGGTGGGCCACACCATCGCCGTTCACGATGGCCGCAAGCATGTGCCCGTCTACATCACCGAGTCCATGGTCGGCCACAAACTGGGCGAGTTCGCTCCCACCCGTACGTTCAAGGGCCATGCCAACAAGGGCAAGAAGTAAGGAGGTAAACACACATGGAAGCAAAAGCAACCGCTAAGTACGTGCGTGTGACCCCCCGCAAAGCACGTCTCGTCATCGACCAGGTTCGCGGCAAAGACGTCGTCGCCGCCCGCGAAATCCTCCGCTTCTCCGAGCGCGCTATCGCCGAAGTCGTGGAGAAGGTCCTGAACTCCGCCGTCGCTAATGCGGAGAACAACCATCACATGCGTTCCGCCAATCTCGTCGTCAAGGCCGCCTATGTCGACGAGGGTCCCACTCTCAAGCGCATCCGTCCGCGTGCTAAGGGCTCCGCTTCGCGTATCCGCAAGCGCACCAGCCACATCACCGTTATCGTTGCGCCGCGAGAGGAGGCATAAGCATGGGTCAGAAAATCATGCCCACCGGCTTCCGTCTCGGCATCACCGAAGACTGGCGTAGCCGCTGGTATTCCGACAAGGATTACGCCAAGAACCTTGAAAACGACCTCGCAATCCGTCGTTTCCTGGACAAGCACCTGGCAAAAGCCGCCGTCTCCAAAGTCGAGATCGAGCGTGCCGGCGACAAGGTCAAGATCATCATCACCACGGCTCGCCCGGGTGTCGTGATCGGCAAGAAGGGCGCCGAGATCGAAAGCCTGCGCAAGCAGCTCGCCAAGGTCGTCGGTGCTCCGGTCAACATCGAGGTCGTCGAGGTCAAGCGCCCCGAGCTCGATGCGAACCTGATTGCTCAGTCCGTGGCCGAGCAGCTCGAAGGCCGCGTCGCGTTCCGTCGTGCCATGCGCAAGGCCGTCCAGTCCGCCCGCAAGTCCGGCGCCCTGGGCATCCGTATCCAGTGCTCCGGCCGTCTGGGCGGCGCCGAGATGAGCCGCCGCGAGTGGTATCGCGAAGGCCGTGTGCCCCTGCACACCCTGCGTGCGAAGATCGACTACGGCTTCGCCACCGCTGCCACCACCATGGGCTCCATCGGCATCAAGGTCTGGGTCTACCACGGTGAAAAGCTTCCCGGCGGCAAGGTTCCCCAGCCCGCTCTCGAGGGCAACTCTCGTCCGTCGCGCGGCCGTCGCGGCGACCGCAACGATCGCAACGAAAGGGGTGCTAAATAATGCTAGCTCCTAAGCGCATCCGTCACCGCAAGGTGCAGCGTGGTTCTATGAAGGGCAAGGCCAAGGGCCATACCACCCTCAACCACGGCAGCTACGGCATCCAGGCACTCGAAGCCCACTGGATCACCAACCGTCAGATCGAGGCCGCCCGTATCGCCATGACCCGTTACATGAAGCGTGGCGGTAAGGTGTGGATCACGATCTTCCCCGACAAGCCGATCACCCAAAAGCCCGCCGAGACCCGAATGGGTTCCGGTAAGGGCAACCCCGAGGCTTGGGTGGCCGTCGTGAAGCCGGGCCGCATCATGTTCGAGATCGACGGCGTCGACGAGGCCACCGCTAAAGAGGCCCTCCGTCTTGCTATCAACAAGCTGCCCATCAAGTGCAAGATCGTTTCCAAGGAAACGGAGGTGGCTGAATAATGAAGCCCGTAGAGATTCGTGAACTCTCTTCCGACGACCTGAACGTCAAGCTGAAAGAGGCTCGCGCCGAGCTGTTCAACCTGCGTTTCCAGATGGCGACCAGCCAGTTGGACAACACCGCTCGCGTGAAGCAGGTCAAAAAGGACATCGCGCGTCTGCAGACCGAGATGCGCGCCCGCGAGATCGCCGCTGCCGGCGCATTGAAGTAAGGATTCGGGGAAACAGATGACTGAAGAAATCCGTAACTCCCGCAAGGTCCGCCAGGGCGTCGTCGTGAGCGCTCCCGGCAACAAGACCATTGTGGTTCAGATCAAAGAACGCAAGCCGCACCCCGTGTACGGCAAGATGATGACGAGCACCAAGAAGTTCCATGCTCATGATGAGAACAACGTGTGCGGCGTGGGCGACACCGTCTCCATCATGGAGACCCGCCCCCTGTCCAAGACGAAGCGCTGGCGTCTCGTCGAGATCATCGAAAAGGCCAAATAGTCTACGCTTTTCTGCGTAAGCTAGTATCGGAAGGATTGCACAATGATTCAGATGCAAACCATGCTGAACGTTGCCGACAACTCCGGCGCACGCAAGGTGCAGTGCATCAAGGTTCTCGGCGGCTCGAAGCGCCGTTACGCGGGCCTTGGCGACGTCATCATCTGCAGCGTCAAGGAGGCGGCTCCGAACGGCAACGTCAAAAAGGGCGATGTCGTGCGCTGCGTTGTCGTGCGTGTGAAGAAGGAAGTCCGTCGCAACGACGGTTCTTATATCCGCTTCGACCAGAACGCCGCCGTGTTGATCAACAACGACGGCGCTCCCAAGGGCACCCGTATCTTCGGGCCCGTGGCTCGCGAACTGCGCGATAAGAAGTACATGAAGATCGTGTCTCTGGCACCCGAAACGCTGTAAAGGAGGTCAGAAGCATGAAAATGAACATCCGCAAAGGCGATAAGGTCGAAGTCATCACTGGCAAAGACAAGGGCAAGCAGGGCGTGGTCCTGCGCGGCATCCCGCAGAACCAGCGCGTGCTGGTCGAGGGCGTGAACATGGTCAAGAAGGCCATGCGTCCCACCCAGCAGAACCCGCAGGGCGGCATCGTCACCAAGGAGGCTCCCATCCATGTCTCCAACGTGATGCTCATCTGCCCGAGCTGCGGCAAGCCGACCCGCGTTTCCAACAAGCGCGTCGACGGCAAGAAGGTCCGCGTTTGCAAGAAGTGCGGCGCAGACATCGTCGAGGCTAAATAACTAATTTTGTGAGCGGGGGTTTTACAATCCCCGCTTGCTTGGTACAATGACCCTCCCTGCGTGTTTCGCGCGGGGGTAGGGACGTAGGGTCGGAAATCCTGCGTTTAAATCATCGAAAAGGAGAAATTTCAAGATGGCTACTCCTCGTTTGAAGGAAAAGTACACCAACGAAATCGTCGCTCAGCTCGAGCGTGAGCTCAACATCGACAACATCAACAAGGTTCCCCGCCTTGAGAAGATCGTCGTGAACATGGGCGTCGGCGCCGCCGCGTCCGATTCCAAGCAGCTTGACGCCGCCATGGCCGACCTGCGCGTGATCACCGGCCAGCAGCCCTGCATCACCCGTGCGAAGAAATCCATCGCGGGCTTCCATATCCGCCAGGGTATGGCTATCGGCTGCAAGGTCACTCTGCGCGGCAACCGCATGTGGGAGTTCCTGGACCGTCTGCTGTCCATGGCTCTTCCTCGCGTGCGTGACTTCCGCGGTATCCCCACGACCTCTTTCGACGGTCGCGGCAACTACACCCTCGGCATCACCGAGCAGCTGATCTTCCCCGAGATCGAGTACGACAAGGTCGACCGTACCCGCGGTATGGACATCACCTTCGTCACCACCGCTGAAAACAACACGGACGCCAAGGCCCTTCTGGATGCCCTGGGCTTCCCGTTCAAGAAGAACTAGGTTTCTACTCGACATTCGTTGAGTGAAGAAATAAGAAAGAAGGAAAAGCATGGCAAAAAAATCGATGATCGCCAAGGCTGCGCGCGAGCCGAAGTTCTCGACTCGGCCGTCCGCACTCTGTGTATCGCAAGTTCGGACTCTGCCGTGTGTGCCTGCGCGAACTCGCTCACAAAGGCGAACTGCCCGGTGTGACCAAGGCTTCCTGGTAAGGCTTTCCACATCGGCGTGTGCCGGTCGGTAAGGCGTACGCGCTACGGGCGCCATTGCGTACCTCCGACTCCGCTCATCACGAACCAAAGGAGAAAACATGAGCATGAACGATCCCATTGCAGATATGCTTACGCGCGTGCGTAATGCAAACTCTGCCGGTAAGGCTACGGTTTCCATGCCGTCCTCGAAAAAGCTCGTCGAGATTGCCCGCATCATGACCGAAGAGGGCTACGTCCAGGGTTACGAGATCACCCCGGCCGCTCCTCGCGACATTCTCGAGATCACCCTCAAATACGGTGACAAGAAGGAGAAGGTCATCCGCGGCATCAAGCGTATTTCCAAGCCCGGCCTGCGTATCTACGCCGGCAAGGATGAGCTGCCCCGCGTTCTGGGCGGCCTGGGCACCGCTGTCGTGTCCACCTCCAAGGGCGTTATGACCGACCGCGACGCGCGCAAAGCGGGCGTCGGCGGCGAAGTGATCGCGTACATCTGGTAAGGAAGGAAGGAGCTAGATATGTCTCGTATCGGTAAGCAGCCTATTCCGGTTCCTGCCGGAGTCGAAGTCACCATCAATGGCAACACCATCGTCGTCAAGGGCGGCAAGGGCGAGCTCTCCTATGAGTTCAATCCCATGATGACCGTCGCGCACGAAGGCGACGAAATCATCGTCACCCGTCCCGACGACTCCCGTGAGGCCCGCAGCTTCCACGGTCTGACCCGCACGCTCATCGCCAACATGGTCGAGGGCGTTTCCGCCGGTTTCGAGAAGAAGCTCGAGCTCGTGGGCGTCGGCTACCGTGCCGCTCTCAAGGGCACCGCTCTTGAGCTGCAGCTGGGCTTCTCCCACCCCGTCACGGTCGAGGCTCCCGAAGGCATCACCTTCGAGGTTCCCGATCAGACGCACATCACCGTCAAGGGCGCAGATAAGCAGCTGGTCGGCGAGACCGCGGCTATCGTGCGCAAGTGGCGCAAACCCGAGCCTTACAAGGGCAAGGGCATCCGCTACGCCGGCGAGCAGGTCCGCCGCAAGCTGGGCAAGGCCGCCAAGGGCGACAAATAGCGACTCAGGTGTGAAGGGATTTTAAGATGAAGAAACTTCAGAAGAAACAAGCTGCGCTGGCTCGTCGCCATCGTCGCGTGCGCGGTAAGATTTCCGGCACCGCCGCTCGTCCGCGTCTTTGCGTCACCCGTTCCAACTCCAACGTCTACATCCAGTTCGTCGACGACGTTGCTGGCAAGACCCTGCTCGGCGTGAGCACCCTGGGTCCCGATTTCAAGGCCACCGGCAAATCCGGCGCCAATGTCGAAGGCGCTGCCGCCATCGGCGAAATCGCAGGCAAGAAGGCTGTCGAAGCCGGCATCACCGAAATCGTCTTCGACCGCGGCGGCCATCTGTACCACGGCCGCATCAAGGCTTTGGCCGACGCCGCTCGCGAAGCCGGCCTGAAGTTCTAGGAAAGGGTAGGGTAAATGACTCCTCGCAAAGAAGAAAAGAACCAGTCTGCCGTTCCTGAGCTTCAGGAGCGCGTGGTTTACATCAACCGCGTTTCCAAGGTTGTCAAGGGCGGCCGTCGTTTCGCTCTGACCGCTCTGGTCGTCGTCGGCGACGGCAACGGCCGCGTGGGCGTGGGCATGGGCAAGAGCCAGGAAGTGCCTGTCGCCATCAAGAAGGGCATCGAGGATGCCAAGAAGAACATGTTCAGCATCCCGCTGACCGAGGCCGGCACCATTCCCCATGAGATCATGGGCGAGTTCGGCGCAGGCCGCGTGCTTCTCAAGCCTGCCACCCCTGGTACCGGCGTTATCGCCGGCGGCCCGGTTCGCGCTCTCATGGAGCTCGCAGGCGTCAAGAACGTGTTCGGCAAGTCTCTCGGTTCCGACAATGCTATGAACATCGTCAAGGCAGCTGCCGAGGGCCTCAAAGAGCTCTCCAACGTCAATGAGGTTGCCGCCCGCCGTAACGTGAGCGTCGCTCACATCTACGGTTGGTCTGAAAAGAAGGAGGCATAAATCATGGCCGAGGCTCAGAAGACCCTCCACATCACCCAGACCCGTTCCGCTATCGGACGCAAGGCCGACCAGGGCAAGACCCTCAAGGCTTTGGGCCTGGGCAAGATCGGCCGCACGGTCGATCATGTCGACTGCCCGACCATCCGAGGCATGATCTTCAAGGTCAAGCACCTCGTCGAGGTCGTCGAAGACTAACAACGAAGGCCGCTCGCAAGAGCGGCCTTTTCTGCAGAAAAGGGCCGTTTCGGCCCCTTTTGCGATTCTGCGGAGGTTAAGGCATTTTTACTAGCCGGAACAGGGATTTCCGTGTATTCTAGAAAAGCTTGTGTTTCCAGGGCGATTTCGCCTTGGTGCCAGGCACGGTATCCAAAGTGGGCCGACGAGCGAGCTGTCGGCTGAGAACGGGCGAGGCCCGTCCGAAAAAAGCGAAAGGAAGAAACATGGAACTCAAAGACTTGGTCCCCGCAGAGGGCTCTACGAAAAACCGCAAGCGCGTCGGTCGCGGCCCTGCTTCCGGCCATGGTAAGACCTCCGGCCGCGGCATGAACGGCCAGAAGTCCCGTGCGGGCGGCGGCAAGCGCCCCGGCTTCGAGGGCGGCCAGACTCCTCTGGCGATGCGCCTGCCGAAGCTGCCCGGCTTCCGCAACTTCAACCGCGTCGAGTACGTGCCTGTCAATGTCGACCGTCTCGAGCTCAAGTTCGAGGCCGGCGACGTGGTCGACCATGAGGCTCTGGTCGAAAAGGGCATCATCAAAAGCGTCGACGCCCTGGTCAAGGTTCTCGGCAACGGCGAGCTGACCAAGGCCCTGACCATCAAGGTCGACAAGGTTTCCGCGAGCGCTGTTGCTAAGATCGAGGCAGCCGGAGGAAAGGTCGAGCAGTCTTGCTAAGAACCATCATCGATGCGTTCAAGGTGCCGGAACTTAGGAATAAGATCCTGTTCACCTTGGGTATCCTGGCACTGTACCGCTTCGGCGCGTACGTGCCGGTGCCCGGCATCCCCTTCAACGAATTCGCGAATGCATTCGCGACAAGCGGTGTGAGCATGGCCATGCTCGACTTGTTCACCGGCGGCGCGCTCTCGCACTTCTCGGTGTTCTCGCTCGGCATCATGCCCTACATCACCGCGTCCATCATCATGCAGCTCATGCAGGGCGTCATTCCCGCCGTGGGCCGCTGGTCGAAGGAGGGCGAGACCGGTCGCAAGAAGATCACCCAGGTTACCCGCTTCTTGACGCTCGGCCTGGGTCTGATCAACGCTATCGGCTACCTCTTCCTGTTCAAGAGCAGCCAGTACGGCGTGGTGTTCTCCAGCGAGGTCCCCGAGATCGTCACCGATGTGATCGTGGTGTTCACGCTGGTCGCAGGCACCGCCTTCATCATGTGGATGGGCGAGCTGATCACCCAGCGCGGCATCGGCAACGGTATGTCGCTGATCATCTTCACCTCGATCATCTCCCGTGTTCCCTCGGCCATATTCAGCAGCGTCAACCTGCAGGCCGATCTGGGCATGGGCATCGCGGTGACGGCCATCATCGTGGCGATCGTGCTTCTGTGCATCCCCGCAATCATCTTCGTGGAGCGTGCCCAGCGCCGCATCCCGGTCAACTACGCCAAGCGCGTGCAGGGTCGTCGCGTGATGGGCGGCCAGTCCACCTACATTCCCCTCAAGGTGAATGCGGCGGGCGTTATCCCCATCATCTTCGCGAGCTGCTTGATCTACTTCCCGGCGCAGATCGCCGCGCTGTTCAACGTGGAATGGCTGACCGCTGCGGCCAACGCCATGAGCACGGGCTGGATCAACTGGCTTCTCACGCTGGCGCTCGTCGTGTTCTTCGCGTATTTCTACACCTCCATGGTGTTCAATCCCGAAGAGACGAGCGACAACCTGCGCAAGCAGGGCGGCTTTATCCCGGGCGTTCGCCCCGGATCGGCGACGACCGACTACATCAAGCGCGTGATCAACCGCATCACGCTGCCCGGAGGTCTGTTCATCGCCTTGATCGCCGTGGTGCCTTCGATTCTGTTCTATTTCACGGGCAACCAGCTTATCCAGGCGTTCGGCGGCACGTCGATCCTCATCATGATCGGCGTCGCTTTGGACACAATGTCCAAGATCGAGTCGCAGCTTAAGATGCACAACTACGAAGGCTTCTTCAAATAAGGCTTCGTAACGCTGCAAGCGCACGCAAATCCCCCGCAGAGATGCGGGGGATTTTTTCATGCCGCAAGTCTGCCATGCGGGAATCCGCCGAAAAGCCGTCTCGTATGGCGGTCTGCGAAGCCTTCGCCCGTTTTCGCGCATCGACGCGGCCCGTATCGATTATGGGCTTCGTCGCGAATCGTTTCGAACGCGCGGTGCAGGCCGCTTCGGGCGCTACAATGGCCTCGTTGCATCGCTTTATGGGAAGGGAGTCCAAGATGGCAGAAAGTACCGTGCGCAAGCGCATCGCCGTGCTCGGCTCGACCGGGTCTATCGGCCTGCAGACGCTCGATGTGGTGCGGCGTCATGCCGACGAGCTGGAAATCGTGGCGCTTGCCGCCAATACGAACGTCGCGAGCGTGATTTCCCAGGCCCATGAATTCAAGGTGCGCCATATCGCCTTCGGCGATGCGGGGCTTGAAGACGACGCGCGCCTCGCGAACGCCCATGGCGGCGTGTCGGTGGGGTTCGGCCAGGAGGGCTTGCTCGACCTCGTTCGCCTCGATGAAGTCGACGTGGTGGTCAACGCCCTCGTCGGCGCGGCAGGCATGCGCGCTTCGTATGAAACGCTCGCATGCGGCAAGCAGCTTGCCCTGGCGAACAAGGAAAGCCTCGTGGTGGCGGGCGATTTGATCATGCCGCTTGCGGCCCGGGTGGACGAGCGGCGCATCGCTTCGGGCGTGGCGCCCGCAACAGGGCCTGCCGGCGCGTTGATGCCGATCGACTCCGAACACGGCGCGATCTATCAGTGCCTGCTCGGCGAGCGTCGCGAAGAGGTGGCGGCCTTGTGGGTCACCGCATCGGGCGGGCCGTTCCGCGGCATGACGCGCGCCGATTTGGCGGATATGACGGCCGAGCAGGCGTTGGCGCATCCTACCTGGAAGATGGGCCCGAAAATCACCATCGACTCATCGACGTTGATGAACAAGGGTCTCGAAGTCATCGAGGCGCATCATCTGTTCGCCATGCCTTACGACAAGATCAAAGTGGTCGTGCAGCCGCAAAGCGCCATCCATTCCATGGTCGAATTCTCGGATGGCAGCGTGAAGGCGCATTTGGGAACCACCGACATGCGCATTCCGATCCAGTTCGCCTTGAGCTATCCCGACCGTTGGGATGCGCCCGTCGAGCCGCTCGATTTCACGAAGCTCGGATCCCTCGAGTTCGCTCCCGCCGATACCGAAACCTTCCGCTGTCTGGCGCTTGCCCGCCATGCGGGGGAAACGGGCGGAACGCTCCCGTGCGTGATGAATGCGGCCAATGAAGAGGCCGTGGCGGCATTCCTTGCAGGGTCGTGCGGGTATCTCGATATCGACGCCTGCGTCGAGGATGCGATGGAGCGTCACGAAGCCGACGGGGTGCAGCGCGTGGAAAGCCTCGACCAACTGGCCGAGGTCGATGCGCGGGCCCGTGCGCGGGCGCGCGCGTTTCTTGCAGCGCGTCGATAGCCCCCGTTTGTGTCCGACGCGCAAGCGACGTCGGCGCGTTGAAACCTCGCGAGGGGCTTTTCCGCCATGCCGGCGGGAAAGCCCCATGCGTTGCCGAACTGCCTCTCGTTTCTTGGACATCGGGAAACGGGAGGTTTTCTTATGCGCGCCGACCTTGGGGCATCGCAGGCATCGAGCTCGCGATCGCTGCGATAAGGCTTTTCGACGCCGGGCGCAGGCCCCGTCGAAACGATGCTGCGGCCGTCGCGAGCCGGGTCTTCGACTTGACTATCGTCGGTGCGGCGCTAGCGGTTTGCGCCCGGCCTCGGGTAGCGCACCATGCGGCGCTCGAAGACGTCGAAATCGGGGGAGTGCAGCTCGTCGACGAGCTCGAAGCCCAGATGTTCGTACATGCTTTGCAGCCTGTCCGCATAGCACTCCAAATAACAGTTCAGGCCGTGCTCGTCGGCGTAGGCGAAAAACGGTTCGAGCGCGCGACGCAGCGATCCTTTCCCGCGCGCGTTTTTATCGACGGCCCAGGCGAAGAAGTTGATATGGTCGCCTTGCGCATGGTCGCGCGCCCAATCGAACGACGAGATGGGCTCCATCTCGTGTTCGCGTCGCTCGAGCAAGGCGCGCTCTTCATCGGTGGCTTCGGCGAGAAAATGCCTGCCCGCCTGCTTGCCTTCGATCGACGTGAGCGTTTCGCCGCGCAACTCGCTGAAAAGGTATCCGCCGACGGCCGCCGTCATGTCTTCGAGCATGTGGATGGCGCCATAAGGGGAAAACGCCTCGACGTCGTCGGCGAAAACGGCATGAAGCAATGCTCGCTTGCGTTTTTCGCCGATGCCTGCCGCATCGAGCGCTTCAAGCCAGGTGGAAAACCACATCTCTTCCATGAAGCTGTCTCCAAGCAAGGTTATGGCGCTTTCGGCGTATTCTCGGTCGTCGGGGCCGACGGTGATCAAACCGGGAAAATCCATGGCGATCCTCTCTTCGCGTCTTGTCGTTTCTTCCCGATGCTATCATTCGTCGCTTCGCCCCCGGTCGATCCGCGATATGCGTTGTCGATTCGTAGCGCCGCCGTCCATGCGCTTGCTTTTCGGCGCTTGCGGCCCTGCGTCGGTCGCGCTGCGCAGGCGCGGCAGCTGCCGGTGCGGCGCGTTTTCGGGCGACTTCGCCGCAGCCGCTTTTCAGCTCGTTCCGGCCGCTTTTCAGCTTGCCGCCTTGCGTTTGTGTGCGTGTTGTGGCGCGGCTACGTTTGCCGACGTATATCGGGCAACGCGGAGGTGACGAAGGGTACGGGCGTCTTGTTCGCGGGGAAAACGATGGTAGAGTTCACTGCGAAAAGAGCAATGCCGAACATACCGAAAGCGAGTGATCGACATGTCTGAAGAGAACAAGAACATCAACGAGAACGCCGCCGCATCGACGCAGGCCTTCGCCGATACCGAATCTTTCCCGCAGACGTATCCGCAGCATGCGGCCCAGACCCAGGTCCAGCCCGCCGTCGACGCCTATGCCAGGCAGCAGGCCGCCTATCAGCAGCAGGTCTACCAGGCGTATGCGGCGCAAGGCTCGACCCAGCACGTCAAGCCCGCCAAAGACCCTGCGAAGAAAAGCCTCGCGAAAACCTTCGGCGTAAGCTTCGCCGGCGCGGCCTTGGCGGTCGTGCTCGGCCTGGGCGGCTTCGCCGGGTTCAACGCCCTGACCGACGGCGGGTCCTCGACCACGCTGGGCGCCTCGACGAACACGAACGTGAGCGCGTCCGACACCGAAGACACTCTGGCCGAAGCGGTTGCCGCAAAGGCCCTGCCCTCCATCGTGAGCATCGACGTGTACCAGCGCGCCTCTTCTTCGTCGCAGTCGATGTTCGGGTTCGAGGTTCCGGGCGCCGGCTCCGATGACAGCCTTCAGCAGGCTTCGCTCGGTTCCGGCGTGGTTATCTCGAAGGACGGCTACATCATCACGAACAACCACGTGGTCGAGGGGGCCGACGCGCTCAAGGCCACGATCAACGGCCAGGAATACGACGCCCAGCTCGTGGGCAGCGACGCTTCGAGCGACATCGCCGTGATCAAGGTGGATGCGAGCGACTTGACGCCGATCGAAATAGGTTCGTCGTCCGATTTGCAGGTAGGCGAGTGGGTCATGAGCCTGGGCAGCCCCTTCGGTCTTGAGAATTCGGTGTCGGAGGGCATCGTGAGCGCCCTGCAGCGTTCCACCACCATGCAAGATGAGACGACCGGCGAAACGGTGATCTATCCCAACATGATTCAAACCGACGCCACGATCAATCCGGGCAATTCGGGCGGTGCGCTCGTCGACGCCGACGGCAAGCTGGTCGGCATCAACTCCATGATCCAGTCGGCCTCGGGATCGAGCTCGGGCGTGGGATTCGCCATTCCCGTCGATTACGCCATGAACCTCGCGCAGCAGATCATCGAAGGCAAAACGCCCACCCACGCTCAGCTCGGCGTTTCCATGGCGCAGATCGACGAGCAGATGGCCCGCTACTACGGTCTGCCCACCGACGCGGGCGTCTACGTGGCAAGCGTCTACGAGGGCACGGGAGCGGCCGACGGCGGCCTGCAGCGCGGCGACATCATCACGTCGTTCGACGGCAAAAGCGTCGCGTCGCCTTCCGATCTGCAGCTGATGGTGCGCGAGAAGAACCCCGGCGACACCGTGGATGTGGTGGTGAACCGCGACGGCCAGGAGCAGACCTTGTCGGTGACGTTGGGTTCTGACGAGAATGCGCTGACGAGCTCGTCGCAGAGCGACCGGTACGGCTACGGTAACGGCTACGGCTACGGCAACGGAGGAGGCCTGTTCGGCTACGGCTACTAACGGCCGCGCTTGGCAGGCGGCATCGGGGAGCCGTCGCGCTGCGGCACGTTTCGCGCGCCATGCGCGATGCCCGGCGCACCGCTCGGCAATTTCGGTGAACATGCAAAAAGGGTCGCGCCTCTTTGGGGCGCGACCCTTTTCTTATCGTACAATAGCGCGGATACCACGATTCTTTCGAAAGGGGTTTTCATGCCTGCAGAAGGGTATAAATACCGTCGCGTGCTGCTGAAGCTTTCCGGCGAAGCTCTGATGGGCGACGCCGGCTACGGCATCGACCCGAAGGTCATCGACGACCTTGCCGAGCAGATCAAAGAAATCGTCGACGA
This sequence comes from uncultured Slackia sp., assembly GCA_900553775.1. Taxonomy (GTDB): domain Bacteria; phylum Actinomycetota; class Coriobacteriia; order Coriobacteriales; family Eggerthellaceae; genus Slackia. Next base: position 15,962 of record USEZ01000017.1, read on the forward strand.
CGGCGTCCAGGTGGCGATCACGGTCGGCGGCGGCAACATCTTCCGCGGCGTCGCGGGCAGCGCCGATGGCATGGACCGCGCCCAGGCCGACTATATCGGCATGCTGGCAACCGTCATGAACGCGTTGGCGCTTCAGGACGGCCTCGAGCGCCACGGCGTTTCCTCGCGCGTCCAGTCCGCCATCGAGATGCACCAGGTGGCCGAGACCTACATCCGTCTGCGTGCCATCCGCCATATGGAGAAGGGCCGCGTCGTCATTTTCGCCGCCGGCACGGGCAACCCGTATTTCACGACCGACACCACGGCGGCTTTGCGCGCGTGCGAGATCGGCGCCGACTGCATGATGAAGGCCACCAAGGTCGACGGCATCTACGACAGCGACCCCAAGAAGAACGCCGACGCCAAGAAGTTCGACAGGATCAGCTACCTCGACGTGCTGACCAAAGAGCTCAACGTCATGGACGCCGCCGCCATCTCGCTGTGCAAAGACAACGAGATGCCGCTGCTCGTGTTCGACATGACCACGCCCGGCAACATCGGCCGCATTCTCAAAGGCGAAAACGTCGGGACGCTGGTGTATTAGAACGGCTGCGCGTGCGCGGTTGCATCGGGCATGCGTGCAGGACGAAAAGGCTCGATGGGCCTCCAAGGGGGCATCGGGAAGGAAAGGGACGATATGACTGCTGAAATCATGACCGCAGCCGAGGCCAATATGAACAAGGCGCTCGACAACCTCAAGGAAGCCTTCGTGGGCGTGCGCACGGGTCGTGCCAACCCCATGATGCTCGACAAGATCAAGGTCGACTACTACGGCGTGCCGACGCCCATCAACCAGATGGCCGCGGTGAAGACCCCCGATGCGCACATGCTCGTCATCGAGCCGTGGGACAAGTCGATTCTGCGCGGCATCGAGGCCGCCATCCTGGCGAGCGATTTGGGCATCACGCCGTCCAACGACGGCGCCGTCATCCGCCTTCCCATTCCCGCGCTGACCGAGGAGCGCCGCAAAGAGATGGTGAAGGATTGCAAGACCTTCGCCGAGGAGGCGCGCGTGGCCGTGCGCAACGCACGCCGCGACGCCAACGCCAAAATCGAGCGCAAGAAGAAGGATTCCGAGATTTCCGAAGACGACGCTCGCCGCGGCGAGGAGCAGGTCCAAAAGCTCACCGATAAATTCGTGGCTTCCGTCGACGAGATGCTGAAGAAGAAAGAAGCCGAGGTTATGGAGATCTAGGTTCCGTCGGCCTTTCGGCCGACGGAACGGGGTCGTCCGGCTGCGAGGCGCCCTCGCCGTCCATCTGCTCGCTCCAGGCTTCGCTTGCGTACCGAAGTACGCTACGCGAAGCCTTCGCGGCATCTGGAAGGCGAGGCCGCCTCTCGCCTGCGTTGCGGCGACCTGGCAGATCTTCTTCAGCTTCTTTCGCCCGCGCCGCCTTTTCGGGCGGCCGGGCTGGAAATGCACCGATGGTGCCGTTCGCTTCATGCGGGCGGCCATCGCTTTTTTCGGTCTATTTCCAGCCTGTGCTTTTGCGATGCCCGCATCGATGAAAGGGGTGCCTATGCTGCATAAGCCTCTCGACGTCATATTTCCGAACCCGCCCGGCGGGCTCGATCCGCGCGCGCTCGATCCCGAGCGCGTTCCTGCGCATGTCGCCGTGATTATGGACGGCAATGGCCGTTGGGCGAAAAAGCGCGCCCTGAATCGCTTGAAGGGCCATAAAGCCGGCATCGGGGCTGTGCGCGAGACGATTCGCTGCGCAAGCGACGCGGGCGTGAGGTATCTGACCATCTACTCGTTTTCCACGGAGAACTGGAAACGCCCCGAAGAAGAGGTCGTCGGCCTGATGGACCTATTCGCCAAGACGATGCTTGCCGAGGTGGACGGCCTGCATGAAGAGCACGTGCGCGTACGCACGATCGGCGATCTGTCGGCGCTGCCCGAAGAAACCCGCGCCGCCTTCGACGAAGCGTGGGAGAAGACCAAAGACAACGACGGCATGACGTTGCTCGTGGCGGTGAACTACGGTTCGCGCCAGGAAATCCTGCGCGCCGCCGAGGCATGCATGCGCGAGGCGGCTCTGAAAGGCGAACAGGCGGGCGAACTCCCCGTCCTTACCGAAGAGATGTTCGAGCGTGGCCTGTATACCGCCGGCATTCCCGATCCCGACCTGGTGATCCGCACGTCGGGCGAGATGCGCGTATCCAACTTTTTGCTGTGGCAGATGGCCTATTCCGAGTTCTATTGCACCGATGTGCTCTGGCCCGATTTCGACCGATACGATTTTCTGCGCGCCCTGCTCGACTATCAATCGCGTGACAGGCGCTTCGGGGCGGTGCGGGCGTGAGCGAGAATCATGACATGAAAGAACACGCCCATCAGGCGTACGAGTCTGCGAAATCGACGGCCGTCGGCAAGAAGAACGCGGCCAAGAAGTTCGTCTACGACAAAACCCCCGATAAGTTCAAGAACGCGAGCGATCTGCAGGTGCGTTTCAGGACGGGGTTCGTCTACGTGTGCGTCTCCATCCTGTGCGTGATGGCGAGCGAGGCCACCACCGTTCTTCTGCTCTGCGCCCTGTCGGGCATCGCGGCGGGGGAGTTTTTCTACATGCTTCGCAGCGACGCGAAGCTGCCCAACGAGCTGCTCGGCATCCTGGCGGCGATCGCGTATCCGGTGAGCGTGTGGCTGTTCGGCATGCCCGGCGCGCTGGTCGTGACGGGCGCTTTGCTGGTGGCTCTTCTGGTGTGGTACGTGTTCTGGTCGCGTGCGCGCATCGGCGATGTGGGCGTGTCGTTTTTCGGCGCCGCCTACACGGGGCTTTTGCTGTCGAGCCTGATCGCGGTGCGCCAGGCGGTTCCTGGGTTTTGGGGAGGCGTGCTCGTGGTCGGCATCTTCTGCAGCGTGTGGGCGAACGACTCGTTCGCCTATCTGGTGGGAAGCAAGTTCGGCAAGCATAAGCTTGCGCCGCGCATCTCGCCGAAGAAAAGCTGGGAAGGGTTTTTCGGGGGGCTGGTCGGATCGGTTGTCATCTGGTGCGTCATGGCGTGCATACCGGGCGTGGACATGAGCTTCGCCCAGGCGGTGCCGTTCGGCATGGCGTGCGGCCTTGCAGGCGTTTTGGGCGATCTGGCCGAAAGCCGCATCAAGCGCAATTCGGGCGTGAAAGATTCGGGAACGATCATGCCGGGCCACGGAGGCATTCTCGACCGATGCGATTCGCTGTTCTTGGCATCGGTGGTCGCCGCGGTGCTCATGGTGGCGGGCGGCTGCATTCCTTTTGTGCTGTAATGCCGCGCGCGCATGCGCGCTTATCCGACCGTCGAGCTTCCAATGGCCGGTTCGTCCCATCAGGCGTTATGGGACGAACCGGCCATTTTGTGTTAAAAAGAGCCCACCATGGCGCCGTTTGCCGTCGGTAGACGGTTAAGAATTAAACAAAATAAGATAACTATCCCACCAATATTCCTAAATTACGAAATAAAAATTCCTTGCTTCGTATAATAAAGGAACAGATTTTAAACAAATTTAGGAATGTGGGTAAAAATGAAATACGAAATCAACGAAGAAGAGTCGATGATTCTCAAGATGGTCGACGATATCTGCACCGATGTCGTATCTCGTCGCGCGGCCGAAATCGACGAGCAGGACGAATTCCCCGAAGACATCTACCGCCTCTTCGTCGAACAGGGGCTGTTCTCGCTTGCCTACGGCGAGCAATACGGCGGCTGCGAAGTGGGCATGCATTGCTGGGTGCGCATGATCGAGCGCATTTCGAAGGAATCGCCCGCCGTGGCGCTTATGGTGCTCATTTCCGCAATCGGGTCGGATGCATTGGTGTTTTCCGGCAGCGACGAGCAGAAATCGACCATTTTGCCCAAGCTGGCATCGGGCGAGGCGAAGATCTGCTTCGCATTGACCGAGCCTCGCGCCGGTTCCGACATCTCCTCGATCGCCACCGTCGCCAAGCCGGTCGAGGGAGGCTGGAAGGTCGACGGCGCCAAGATTTTCATCACCAACGGCGAAGTGAGCGACTACTTCACGGTGTTCGCGAAGGTGGCGCAAGGCGACGAGATGCTGCCGACGTGCTTCGTCGTGCCGCGCGATACGCCCGGGCTTGTCATCGGTCGCAAGGAACATAAGATCGGCCTGCGCGGGTCGGTGACCTCGCAGCTGTTCTTCGAAGACATGCTGGTGACGCCCGACATGCTGGTGGGAGAGGTCGGCCAGGGCTTCGATATCGCGCACCACACGCTCAACCGCGGCAGGCTTGCGGTTGCCGCCCTTTCGACGGGCGTCACGGCGGCCTGCGTCGAGGCGGCGGCCGTCTATGCCCAGGAGCGCACGCAATTCCACCGCGCTATCTCCGATTTCCAGGCGGTGAAGTTCATGCTGGCCGATATGGAAATAGCCCTCGAGGCCTCGCGTCTTCTGCTCGACCGGGCCGCCGACGCCTATATGGATGGGTCTTCCGACATGATGAAGACCGCCTCCGCCGCGAAGGTGTTCTGCTCCGAGCATGCGGTGTCCGCCGCGCGCGATGCGGTGCAGATTTTCGGCGGCTACGGCCTGTGCAAAGACTATCCCGTCGAGCGCTATTACCGCGATGCCCGCGCCTTCACCATCATCGAAGGCACGAGCCAAGTGCAAAAAACCCTGGTGGCGAAAGCCGTTTTGAAAGAATACGCCAAGCAGGACGCGTAAAGCGCGCCCCGTGCGTCCACGCCGTCCAAGGCGCCGTAGCCCCATGCGGCGGGCGCCGTGCGTCATCCGACCGTCTTCAAGGAAAGGAAGCCGACATGAAAATCGTCGTCTGCATGAAGCAATCGATCGATTCCGAAGCGGTCCTCGCTTTCGACGATGCGGGAAACGTGGCCAAACAAGGCCAGACGCTCGTCATCGACCCCTATAGCGAATTCGCGGTCGAAAAGGCCGTCCAACTCAAAGAGAGCATCGGCGCGGAGGTGGCGGTGCTGTGCATCGGCTCCTCCGACGCCGCGTCGGCCGTTCGCCATGCGCTGGCGATGGGCGCCGATTCGGCGGTGCTCGTCGAAGACGCCGCCTTGGCCGACGGCGACCCCGCCGCCAAGGCCGCCGTGCTTGCCGAAGAACTGCGCGACATGGGGGCCGACCTGATTATGGGCGGCTGCAAATCGTCCGACACCGCGCGTGCCCAGGTGATGCCGCGTATCGCGGGCATGATGGGCATCCCCCATGTCAACACCGTCGTCGGACTCGATGTCGAAGACGGCGTGGCCCATACGGTGCGCGAGGTCGATGACGGCAAGGTGTCGATCGACGTGGAGCTTCCCGCCGTCGTCTGCGCGCAGCAGGGGTTGGCCGAGCCGCGTTATCCCACCGTGCGCGACATCATGCAGTCGAAGCGCAAGCCCATCGAAACGCGCTCGGCCGCCGCGGCCGAAGCGCCCGCGGCGATGCGGGTGCTTGAGACGAACCCCAAGCCCAAGCGCGCAGGCGGAAAGATCGTCGAAGGCGAAACGGCGGCCGAGGCCGTGGCAAACGCCGTGCGCATGCTGCAAGACGAAGCGAAAGCGTTCTAGGAGGAGACGACATGGCTGATATCTGGGTGTATGCCGAAGTCAAAGACAAGGCGCTGCGTCATGTGACGTTCGAGATGACGTCGGCGGCGCGTGCGCTGGCCGATGCGGCGGAGTGCGACGTGGTTGCGGTCGTTTGCGAGACGGGCGTCGAAGGCTTGCAGGAGCTTGCGGCGTACGGGGCCGACCGCATCGTCGTCGTGCCGGACGCCCTCGATCCGTATGCGACGCAGGCCGCGGCGGATTCGCTGGCCGATCTTGCGCGCGAGCACGAGCCTGCGGTCGCGATGTTTTCCCATTCGTCGTTCGGCATGGACGCGGCGCCGTGCATGGCGCAAGCGCTCGACGCCGTCTACGTTCCCGAAATCGTCGCGGTCGACGCAGCCCGCCGCGCCGTGGTGCGCGAGGCCTATTCCGGCAAAGTGCTTGAAACCGTGGCGGTTGCGCAAGACGGCGTCCCGACGATCCTTACCGTTCGCCCCAAGGCGATCGAGGCCGCGGCGGTGCGCGAGGGCGCAAGCGC
>USEZ01000018.1 GCA_900553775.1 uncultured Slackia sp.
AGACATTGACCGCCGAGGCGTCCACGCCGTCGGCCGCGCACAGCATGTCGACGGCCTTTTCGGCGATATGGGCCACGACGCCGCGCCATCCCGCATGCACGACGGCGAAAGAGCCCGCAGGCGACACCGCGATAATGGGCACGCAGTCGGCGAAGCAGAGAATCGCCGCCACATCGCTTGCGCGAACCACCACGCCGTCGGCCCCTTCGCGGGCGCACGCCGAGCATGTTTCGACATCTTGCCTGCGCTCGCACACCACGACTCTATCGCCATGCACCTGATTCGGCTGAATCACGAAGGCATCCGGCGCGCCGATGCCTTCGAGCAGGATGTCTCTGTTGCGCGAGACGCATGCGGGATCGTCGCCGACATGGCTGCCCAGATTGAACGAATCGAAGGGAGGCTCGCTCACGCCGCCTGTCCGCTGCGTGAAGGCGATCCGCACGCCGGTTCTCTCGTAGAGCGCATCGTCGGTCAATGCCGCATATGAAGAAAAGCGACCCTCGGAAAGCCGAGGGAACGGCATATCGAGGGTCGCTCTATCATGCGACGAAACGCGGTTCGTCATAATGCATGAACCTTACGGATTAGCGGCGGCGCAGGAAGTCGGGGATGTACTCCTCGTCGGCGATGCGGGTGGATGCCGCATTGGCGGACGTGGCGACCGGAGACGTGGGATGGCTCTGGTTCGACATGTACGTGTCGCGCGCCGGCGCCGTGGAGGCGAACAGGTCGTTGCGGGCGTTGTCGAAATCCATGACGGCCTGCGTGCTGCGCGAGAATCCCGTGGCGATGATGGTGATGCGCACCTGATCGCCCAGGCCCTCGTCGATGATCTGGCCGTAGATGATGTTGGCGTCCTCGTCGACCACGGCTTCCATCGCGCGGGCTGCAGCGTCGACCTCGGCGAGCGTGAGCTCCGGACCGCCGGCGATGGAGAACAGGACGCGGCTTGCGCCCTGGATGGAGGCCTCGAGCAGGTTGGAGTTGATGGCCTGCGTGGCCGCGTCGAGCGCGCGGTTTTCGCCGGAGCCGTAGCCGATGCCCATCATGGCCGTGCCGGCATCCTTCATGACGGTGCGGATATCGGCGAAGTCGAGGTTGATCAGGCCGGGGATGGTGATCAGGTCGGTGACGCCCTGGATGCCCTGGCGCAGCGTGTCGTCGGCGATGCGGAACGCGTCGAGCATGGAGGTCTTTTTGTCGATGACCTCGAGCAGGCGGTCGTTGGGGATGACGATGAGCGTGTCGACCTTCTGAGAAAGCAGGTCGCAGCCCTGTTCCGCCTGGTTGCGGCGCAGGCGGCCTTCGAAGCCGAACGGCTTGGTGACGACGCCGACCGTCAGCGCGCCGATTTCCTCGCGCGCGATTTCGGCCACGACGGGAGCCGCGCCCGTGCCCGTGCCGCCGCCTTCGCCGGCGGTGACGAACACCATGTCGGCCTCGGCGAGCGCCTCGCGGATTTCCGCGCGGGACTCTTCGGCCGCCTGGCAGCCGATTTCAGGATTGGCACCGGCGCCCAGGCCGCGCGTCAGCTCTTCGCCGATATGGATGGTTTTGTCGGCGCTCGAGAGCAGCAGCGCCTGTTTGTCGGTGTTCACCGCGATGAACTCCACGCCCTTCAGGCCGGCTTCGACCATGCGGTTGACGGCGTTGGTGCCGCCGCCGCCTACGCCCACGACCTTGATGACGGCCAGGTGCTCAGAACCAATAGTTTTAGGCATCGTATCCTCCATGCGTGCTACATCTCCAGCGCGTTTCTTTGCGTCGCATTATCTCAAACAATCCGCCGGCTATCGTTAAGAAAGCATGACAGATTCACTTTACACGAAGTCATTTACATTGCAAGAAACGATGCCGGGTTGAAACCCTTCATCGTCGAAGCTACACGAGATATCCCCATGGCTATTCCGTGCGCCAGGTGGGACTGGACGCGACGCGGACGTTGATATACGAGACTGCGTCGGGATGGTCGGCCATGATCTGCAGGCAGACGCGTTCTTTGTCCCTGATGTCCTCGGCCGCGCCGAAGGCGATCTCGACGTTGGTGTCGAGCGTGATCGTGGTGTTTTCGGTCGACGTGGCGGAAACGGTCTTCACCCGGTCTTTCAGCTCGGTGGTAAGGCCCGTCACGATATCGAGGGCGTTGACGATGCTTTCGTCGCTGCAATACGCCCCCACCTCGGGCTTGACGCCGTAGGCCACGTCTTTGATGGCGAGGACCTCGGCTTTGTCCTCGTAGATCTTCGGGCTGATCGACGCGGCCGCCTCGCTTCCCTCCTCGGGAATCATGCACAGCCACATGCCGTCGATCGAAAGCGCCCATTGCTCGGTCGATTTCCCCTCGTCGACGCTCACTTCGACCACCGCGCCGATTTCGCGCTCGGTCACGGCGAGGTTCAGCGTGTCGGGAAAGATGCGCTGAACGTCGACGTCGGCCACCCAGGCATCGCGCATGATGCTGCTTTCGATGGCGCCGGCGTCGACGCGCAGAAGGGTCGTATCGCTCGGGACGTTGGCGAGGCTGGTCATCTCCGACGAGGTGAGATGCTCCACGCCCGACACCGTGACCTGCTTGATGGAAAACAGGTTGGAGAAATACACGCCCGCGCAGGCCGCCGCCAGAACGACGAGCACGCCGATCAGAACGAACACCTTCGCCATATGGGCGCGATAGGTCCTGTCGACCCGCGCGGCGCGACCCGACGAGGCCTGGGCGAAAGACCCGACCTTCACCGTGGAGACCCGCGGCTGGGCGCTGCCGAAATCGCGGGCCGTATAGGGCGAGACGGTGCGCGGCGACGGGCGGCCCGCCGTGCGCGGCGGGCGCGATACGCCGCGCGGTATGTTCACCTGCGACGCGGCAGGACGGCGCAGCTGAGGCGACGGACGGCGCGTCGTATGGCGGTTATTGCGCGAAGCCAAGGAAACGCACCTCCGGTACCAACTCGATCCCATAGCGGTCTCCGACCGCGTTTTGAACGGCGTGAATCAGGGCCAAAACTTCGACGGCTCTTGCATCTCCCCTGTTCACGATGAAATTCGCATGCAGCTCCGAAATCTGGGCGCCGCCGCATGAGGCGCCTTTCAGCCCGACGTTCTCGATCAGGCGCCCCACCGATTCGCGCTCGGGATTTCGAAACACGCTGCCGCACGAAGGAAGCGACAAGGGCTGGGTGGTGCGACGGCGCGACAAGGATCGCTCCATGCGCATGCGAATCTGGTCGCGTTCGCCTTCCATCGTGGAAAGCTCGCATTCGAGCACGATCTCGTCATACGGCAGCGACGTCTCTCGATATCCCCAGGAGATGTCGGAGGCGTTGTAGCGGCGAAGGCCCGTGCCGGGACGCAGCGTGGTCGCCGTGCAGACGCGGCTGCCGATGTATTCGCGGCTCGTGCCGGCGTTCATCCGCAACGCCCCGCCCACCGTGCCGGGCGTGCCCACGGCGAACTCGAAGCCCGCGCGGCCGTGGGAAAACGCCTCGCGCACCACATGCGAAAGGCGGCATGCCGCGCCGACGGAAAAGCTCGCCGCCTCTTCGTTGTAGCAGCACGTCGAAAAGCCGCGGCCCAACGTGACGACGGCCCCTTCGAAGCCCTCGTCGCTGACGAGCAGGTTGCTCCCCTTTCCGACGGCTATCCACGGGATGCCCCACAGGCGCAGCGCATCGGTCGCCCTCATAAGCGACGAAAGCGTGTCGGCCTGTATGAAATAGCGGGCAGGCCCGCCGATCCGGTATGTCGTATGGCGGCTCATCGGCTCGTTCTCGAGGACGGTTCCCTCGAAATGCGGGCCGAGCTCGCGTGCGAAACTCGCCATGCGCGACACCTATCGCGCCGAAAGAGCCTCGACGATACGCGGGCCGAAGCCCGTGACGTCGCCCGCGCCCATCGTGATCAGCAGATCGCCCGGCTGAAGCCGCTCGACCACGGAAGCGACCGTGCGCTCTTTCTCGGGCACGAAAAACGCCTTGTCGACGCCCGCATGCGCGCGCACGGCATCGCAGACAAGCGAGCCGTCCACCCCGTCGATCGGCGCTTCGCCCGCGGCATAGACGTCCATGACCGCCACTTCGTCGGCCGCGTCGAAGGCGGCCGCGAAATCGGCGGCGAGGCTTTGCGTGCGCGAATAGCGATGGGGCTGGAAGAGCACGACGACGCGCTCGAAGTCGAGCGCTTTGGCGGCGGAAAGCGTCGCGGCCACCTCGGTGGGATGGTGCGCGTAGTCGTCGACCACGGTGATTCCCGCGGCCTCGCCCACGAAATCGAACCTGCGTCGCACGCCCGAATAGCGCGCGATTCCCGCGGCGGCGCGCTCGACGTCTTCGCCGAGCGCCCAGATGATGCTCAAAACGCCCGCGGCATTGAGCGCGTTGTGGCGGCCGGGGCTTTTCTCCAGGCGGCACGCCGTCTCGCGCCCATCGGCGAAACGCAGCGTGAACAAGGTGGCGAGGCCCTCGGTGCGGTAATCCTCGACGCGCGTGTCGCAGGATTCGCCGAAGCCGTAGGTCACCACGCGTTTCGCACTGCGCGAGGCGAGCTCGACAAGCGCGGGGTCGTCGCCGCATGCCACGATCGCGCCGTCTTCGGGAACCGACGACATGAAGCGCAGAAACGTATCGCGGATTTCTTCGATGCCGCCCGCGTAATGGTCGAGATGGTCGGCTTCGACGTTGGTGACGAGCGCGACGTAAGGCGACAGGTTCAAAAACGAGCCGTCGCTTTCATCGGCCTCGACCACGTAATATTCGCCCGAGCCCGACACGGCGTTGGTCTGATACGCGTCCACGATGCCGCCCACGACGAACGTCGGCGACAGACCGAGCGCGTCGACCGCCGTGGCGAGCATGGAAGACGTCGTGGTCTTGCCGTGGGTGCCTGCGGCGGCAAGCGTCTTCTTCCCGCGACCGAGCTCGGCGAGCATGCGGGCGCGCTGCCATACCGTGATGCCGCGCTCGCGTGCCGCCGCCAACTCGGGATTGCGTTCGGGAATGGCGGTGGAAACCACCACGACGTCGCAGTCGGCGGGCACGTTGCCCGCATCGTGTCCGATGAATACGGCAATGCCCGCCTCTTCGAGCTGCTGCGTATAGCGCGACGGCCTCATGTCCGACCCGCTGACCTTCATGCCCAGGTCGGACGCCACGCGGGCGATGCCGCTCATGCCGACGCCGCCGACGCCGATAAAATGGACGCATTTCGCTTCTGAGCTCATCAAGTCTCCTTTTTCCAAGATAGAACGAACAGCATTGTAGACGGTTTAGCCGGCATGCGCGACGCGGCACACAACATCCGCCAAGTTGGCCGCCGCGTCGCGGGTCTTGAACCCCGCCGCCGCCTCGTGCATCCGAGCGCGCAAGGAAGCGTCGTCTACCAGGGAAAAGAGCTTCTCTTCGAAAGAAGGGGCGTCGAGCTCGTCGTCGCGCTGCATGAACGCCGCGCCGCCTGCGACATAGGCGCGGGCATTGGTGGTCTGATGGTCTTCGGCCGCGAAGGGGAACGGCACGAGCAGGGCGGGAAGGCCGATGGCCGATATCTCGGCAAGCGAGGTGGCGCCGGCGCGCGAGATGGCGCAGTCGGCCGCCGCCAGGGTTTCGGCCATGCGGTCCTGATAGGGCAAAAGCATCCAGCGTTTGCGCTCTTCGTCGCCCAGCGCCAGCTCCTCTTGCACCGCGTCGAATTCCTTCGGGCCCGTGATATGCACGACATAGAGGTTCTCGCGCGCGAGAAGGGCGTCTTTGAGCGCGCCGACCGCCCGGTTGATATGGCGCGCCCCGAGGCTGCCGCCGAACACGAGCAGCATGACCGCGTCGTCGGGTATGCCGAGCAAGGCCCTTCCCTCGGCGCGCGTCGCGTTCAGCACCGAGGCGCGCACAGGGTTGCCGGTCACGACGATTTTCGACGCGTCGGCGATGTCGCGCCCAGCCTCCTCGTAGGTCAGCGCGACGGCGCGGGCCTTCTTTCCGAGGAATTTGTTCGCCATGCCCATGACCGAATTCTGCTCGTGCATCACGAGCGGCACGCCCGAAGAGGCGGCCGCAAGCCCCACGGGAATGCAGACATAGCCGCCGAAGCCGACCACCGCATCGGGCCTGCAAGAACGCATCCAGCGCTTCGCCTTTCCCGCCGACGCGGCGATGCGCGCCGTGGAGGTGATAAGCGTCCAGGGCTTCTGGCGGTCGAAGCCCGCCGCCTCGAAGGCGACGAATTCGATTCCCGCCTGCTTCACCAGCCTGGCCTCGACGCCTGCCGGCGTGCCTGCGTAGCAGACCTCGTGGCCTCGCGCGCGCAATTCGTCGGCAAGGGCGAGGGCGGGATTGATATGGCCGGCGGTCCCCCCGCCGGAAAGCACGATCTTCATCGTTTTCCCCTTTCGGAATCGCGTGCGCGCCGTTGCGCGCGCTCGCGCCTGTCGGCACGCGCGGCGGCGTCTTCCTCGGCACGCCTCTCGCGTCTTTTGCCGGCGAACCCTGGCAGCGAAAACGCCGTATCCCTCACGAACGAGCGGCCCGCCGCCTTGCCGGCGCCGCGTCTTTTCGAGCCGGGCGAATCCGCATCGGAGGTTGCCGAGGATGCGCGGGCGCGCGCGGGATGTTCGACGCGGATCACATTGAGATCGTTGCGGCGGCGCTCGTAAGGCGTCAAGACGTTCGAACCCTTCGACACCGAAAGGATGAGCCCCACCATCAGCATGGATGCAAGGATCGACGAACCGCCCGACGAAATGAACGGCAGCGGCTTGCCCGTCACCGGGAACAGCCCCGTGACCACGGCGATGTTGAGAAACGCCTGGACCACGAGCGTGACCGTCAAACCGCCCGCCATCATGGCGCCGAAGCTGTCGGGGGCGCGATGCGCGATGCGCAGACCCGCATACAGCACCACGAGGAACAGCGCGACGACCGCAAGAGCCCCGAGCATGCCGAGCTCCTCTCCCACGATGGCGAAGATGAAGTCGTTTTCCGCCTCGGAGATGTATTGGAACTTCTCGCGCGAATTGCCGATGCCCACGCCGAAAAAGCCGCCTTCGGCCAGCGCATACAGCGATCTGATCGACTGGCGGCCCAGGCCGTAGGGGTCGCTCCACGGATCGAGCCAGACCGCGATGCGGTCTGCGCGATAGCCCGCCAAAGAAAGCGCGCCGATGCCCACGACGACGACGAACAGCGGCCCGAGCACCTTGAGGGGGACCTCGCCGACCCACATGACGGCGAACACGCCCATGACCACGATGATCGCCGTTCCCATGTCGGATTGGGTCACGAACAGAAAGCCGAGGGGAAGCACCACGAGCGCGAAGGCCACCAGGGCGGTCTGTCTGAAATCCCTGAACTCGTTGCGATAGGCGTAGACGATGCGGGCCGCCGCTATCACGAAGACGATCTTCGCGAGCTCGGAAGGCTGGAGGCTAAATCCCATGAAATAGATCCAGCGGGTGGCGCCGAGTGCCGAGGTGCCCATGAAATAGACCGCCAGCAGCAATGCCACGATGCAAAGCCACGCCGCGGGAAAGCACCACCCTTGCAGCCATTTCTCATACGGCAGAAACCTCGCGATCAAAAAGGCGAGCAATCCGCCGCCCACCATGAGCACCGCCTGCTTGACCACGTACGAATAGACGCTGTTGCCGAGATTGATCGCCTCGATGCTCGATGCCGAGAAGCCCACGACCAGGCCGATCAGCGAAAGCAGTATCGTGGCGACCACCAGAAGCACGCGCGGCATCATGATTTCCGAGGGCACCCCGCGCGCATCGGCCTGTCGGCGCGCGCCCGCCCCTTCGTTGATGTCCGACGCCGTCAATCGGGCCACATCGACCAGCCCCTAGCGCATTCGCTGGGCGCGAAAGTCGACGAGCTGTTTGAACACGCGCCCGCGATGCTCGAACGAGTCGAACTCGTCGAACGAGGCGCATGCGGGCGAAAGCACGATCGACTGGCCGGGCTCGGCCATCGACAAGGCGACGTCCAGGGCGTCTTCCATATGCGCGGCGCGCACGCACGCGATATCGGCCTTCGCCGAGGCGAAGGCCTCGGCAAAACGCTCGCCCGCCGCTCCGAAGCACACGACGCCCGAACAGGTCTGCGACGCCTCGCGCACCAATTCCTCGAGGTCGGTTCCTTTGTCGTGCCCGCCCAGCAAAAACACCGCGGTTTTCGCGGGAAAGGCCGAAAGCGCCTTGAGCGTCGCGTCCACGTTGGTTGCCTTGGAGTCGTTGAAAAACGAGACGCCCGCGATATCGCCGCACGGCTCAAGCCTGTGCTCGAGCGGCTGGAAGGAGCGAAGGCCGCGACGGACATGCTCGGGAGTCACGCCTGCGGCCAATGCGGCGCTCGCGGCGGCAAGCGCGTTGCCCGCGTTGTGCTCGCCTTTGATATGCAGGCTCGACGCCGCAACCAGCTCGATCGAATCGTCGCCGTATTCGACACGCAGCATGCCGTCGTGCAGCCACGCGGCATTGCGCGAGCCGCACGCCTCCTTCATGCTGCGATCCAAACCCGCCGCGCAGCCGAGCGGGATGTAGTCGAACGCACGGGCGGCGTCTTCTTTGAATTCCTTGATGCAATCGCGGGTCACGTCGCATACCGCGTCGATCACGAGCGTGCCGTGCGTATCGGAAAGGCGGCGGTAGATGTTTTTCTTCGCCTCCGCATACGCCTCGAACGTCATATGCCAATAGAGATGGTCGGGCGTGATATTGAGCAGGACGGCCACCTGCGGGGCGAACAGCTCCATCGACGCGAGCTGAAACGAGCTCACCTCGGCCACGTACACGTCGGCAGCATCGGCCGCCACCGCTTCGATGCAGGCATTGCCGATATTGCCGACCGCGGCGACGCGCTCGCCCGCGCCTTCGAGGATATGGGTGATAAGCGTGGTCGTGGTGGTCTTGCCGTTCGTGCCCGTGACGGCGATCCAGCGCGAATCCGCGGGGCTTTCGCGCCAGGCGAATTCGACCTCGCTGATCACGCTCGCGCTTGCCGCCGCGGCGTTTTCGTAGAAGCGCGAGAACTGCGAGATGCCGGGGCTTGCGATGCACAAATCGTAGCGCTCGTCGAACGTGAAGCGGTCGAAATAGACCTTGGCGCCGCCGCGTTCGCATTCGCGGGCGAAAACGGACGCCTCCTCGTTGTAGTCGCCGGCGGCGATGGTGAGGCTTTTCACGCGCGAACCGAGAAGACCGAGGCAGTAGCGGGCGACCGCCCTGCCGCTTTTGCCCAAGCCCAAGACCAGCACGTCTCCGAGCACGGCGGCGGCGGCTTTGCGGCCCTCGATGCATCCGTTATCCATGACGATTCCCCCTCTTCGACGTTTCTCCTTGTAAATGCGCATCGCCGCAACGAGGCGGCGATGCCCTCGCCATACGGCGATGCGGATTGCGAAACGGGCTCGGCTAGCCCGCCATCACGATAGGCTGGATGAACCACATGACGAACCCGAACGCCGCCAAAACGCCCGAGACGATCCAGAAGCGGATGACCACCTTCGTTTCGCTCCATCCCTTCTTCTCGAAGTGATGGTGCAAAGGCGCCATGAGGAACAGCCTTTTCTTGGTCTTTTTATAATAGAGCACCTGCAGCATGACCGACAGCGCCTCGGCCACGAACAGGCCGCCGATGAGAATCGAGTAGACCTCGGTCTTGGTGAGCATCGCGACGCATCCCAGCGCCGCGCCCAGCGCAAGCGAGCCGGTGTCGCCCATGAAAATGTCGGCGGGATAGGCGTTGAACCACAGGAATCCCACGCAAGCGCCCGCGATCGTGGCGGCGAACACCGCAGTCGGAAGCATGTCGAGACGGTAGGATATGGCGGCCATGACCACCATGACCACCATGACGGTGCCGGCGGCAAGGCCGTCCAGGCCGTCGGTCAGATTCACCGCATTGCTCAAGCCGCCCAGAAGAATAAGGCTGAACAGCAGATACAGCCACGGAATCTGAAAGCCGCCCTCGATGAAGCCGCATGGGACGACCGTGGTCAAAACGCCGAGGTCGATCGCGGGCAAAAACGGAAGCTGCACGACGGGCTCGATCCCCATGAAGTTCACGACCACCAGGGTGAACACGGCGAACGTGGAGAACTGGCCGATCAGCTTGCCCTTCGGCGTCAGGCCGAGCGAGCGCTCGTGTATCACCTTCGAGGCGTCGTCGAACAGCCCGAGCGCGGCGATGGCCAACGTGGCCACGAGCGCGGCGATCAGCTCGAAAGACGGCTCGGCCACAAGCAGCACGGTCGCGACGATGGCGACGATCATGACGACGCCGCCCATCGTGGGCGTGCCCTGCTTCACCAGGTGGCTCTGCGGGCCGTCGGCGCGGACCTGCTGTCCGATATGGGTGCGCGTGAGCAGCTTGATCCATGCGGGCATCAGCACCATGGTGATGGCGGCGGCCAGCACGAAGCCGAGAAACACGAGAAACGTCGGAGAAGACGAGAACAGGTTGTTGAGCATTACGCGACGATCCCTTCGACGACACGGTCGAGACGCATGAAGTGAGACGCTTTCACCAGCACGACGTCCGACGCTTCGATTCCACCGTTAAGAGCGAGCACGGCCTGGGCGGCATCGGCCACGCGCACGATGCAGGTCTCGTCCATGCCCGCCGCGATAGCGCCCGCCGCGATATCGGACGACGCCTCGCCGACGCACACGAGCAGGTCGACGCCCGCTGCGGCCGCCGCGCGGCCTGCGGCCCTGTGCCCCTCGACGCTTGCCGGGCCGAGTTCGCCCATATCGCCGAGCACGGCTATCTTACGGCCGTCCGCCTTGTAGCTCGCAAGCATCGCCAACGACGCCTCCATGGACGCCGGGCTCGCGTTGTAGGCGTCGTCGAACACCACGGCCCCGCATGCCGCACGCTTGACCTCCTGGCGCCCCGCCTCGGGCTGCGCCGTGGACAAAGCGGCGGCCGCTTCGGATGCGGACATGCCGCATGCAAGGGCGACGGCCACGGCCCCGCAGGCGTTTGAGACGTTGTGGGCGCCGCGCAGCCCCAGGCGGCAGGAGATACGCTCGGTTTCGGGAGCGAATCCGCGCGTGCACAAGACGAAATGGGGATGCCCCCCTTCGTCGACGGAGACATCCTCGGCCCAGACCGCGCGCATCGCGCCCGCAGGCTCTCCCGATGCGGAAAAGTCGACCTCTTTTACGCCGCGCACGCCGAGCCGCGCCCGGTCGCGCACGAATGCGGCCATATCGTCGTCGGCGTTGACGAAAGCGACGCCGCCTTCGCCGAGCGCCTCGAACAGCTCGGCTTTCGCGCAGGCGATGTTCTCGCGCGAGCCGAGGCGTTCGAGGTGAGAGACACCCACGTTGTTGATCAGCCCCATATCGGGCCGCGCGAACGAGCAGATGTGGGCGAGCTGCCCCGCATCGTCCATGCCCATCTCCACCACGAGCATCTCGCAGTCGGCATCGGCGGAAAGCACCGTATACGGAGCCCCGAGCTCGTTGTTGAAGTTGCCTTTGGTGGCGCAGGTCTTGAAGCGCGACGAGAGGATATGGCGCACGAGGCCTTTCACCGTCGTCTTGCCCACCGACCCCGTGATGCCGACCACCGTGGCCGAAAGCATGGAGCGCCACGCCGCGGCAAGCGCGGTAATGGCGGCGGCCACGTCGTCGACCACGAGAATGCCCGCGCCTGTCCTGTGCGCGGCATCGAGGGCCTCGTCGTCAGGGGTGTGGCCTGCCAAAACGAGCATCGCGCCGCCGCGCACGGCCGACGCGATGAAATCGTTGCCGTCGACGCGCTCCCCCGGCAATGCGGCGTAAAGGCAATCCTGAAACGCCGTGCGGGAATCCCAGGTCAAGCCGACCAGCGCGGCGCTCGCGTCGCGCGGAGCGAGCGCCGTGCGCGCGCCCGTTATCTCAAGAATGCTGTTCGTATCCAGTTTCATACCGATTCTTTCTGATCCGATCGCCCGCCTTGCCGCGCTCAGTCGCTTTGGACCACGCGGTAGCGGTTTATCGCCTCGGTCATTATATCTTTAAACACCGCCGCGGTATTGCGCTCGTAGGGAACCTCGTTGACGCCCACAAAACATACGAGCGGCGTGGTCGCATCGGGCAGCACGCCGACGAAATCGAGGTTGTAGGAGTTCTTGGCGTACAGGCCCGTGTCTTCATCGACGTATTCGGCCGTGCCGGTCTTGCCCGCGACCCGATAGCCGTCGATCGCCGCATCGCGGCCCGTGCCTTCCTGGACCACCGTTTCGAGCATGCTGATCATCGGGGCGATGGCCGCCTCGTTCTCGATGATCTTCTCCGTCTCGTAGCGTGCGACCTCGCCGGTCTGCGGCTTGGAGAGAAGCAGATGCGGCGTGACCGCCACGCCGTCGTTGATCAAGGCGCCGTAGAAGCGCGTCATCTGCAGCGGCGTGGTGGAAATGCCCTGGCCGAACGTCACGTTGTACTTGAGGATCTGCGACCAGGCGTCCACGTCCGGCGCGAGATAGCCCGACGCCTCGCCGGGATAGTCGATGCCCGTGGCGTCGTTGAGCCCGTAGGAAACCACCTTGTCGTACAGCGGCCTGAAGCCGAGGTGGTTTTCCACCAGCAGCGATATGCCCACGTTCGACGAATCCTGCATCACGTAGCGCGCCGTCATGGTCATATCGCCGCGCTCGTGCGCGTCGGTGATCACGTATTCGTCGGCGGCAAGGCCCGCAGGGGCGAAAACCGTGGTATCGGGCGTCACCGCGTTCGCTTCGAGCATCGCCGTCATCGAAACCGTCTTGAAGATCGAACCCGGCTCGTAGGCCTGCGTGACAGGCTTGAGGGAATCGGACCCGACTTCCGAATTCGAGGGGTCTGCGGGATCGAAAAACGGCGTCGAGGCGATGGCGAGCACGTCTCCTGTGGAGGCGTCCATCAGCACGGCCCCCCCGTCGTCGCCGCCTATTTCCTGCACGCCTTCGGCGAGGCGCTTTTCCAGATAGCTCTGCATATCGATATCGATCGATATCACGATGTCCTGGCCGTCTTGCGCAGGCTCGTCTATCTCGGTGCCGCCCGGGATAGGCATGCCCGACGCGCCGCGCTGCACCACGAGCCTGCCCGAAACCCCCTTGAGGATATCGTCGTAATACAGCTCGAGCCCCGAGACGCCCTCGCCGTCCACGTTGACGAATCCGAGCACCTGGCCTGCGACTTTTCCGTACGGATAGACGCGCTTGGTGTCGTCGATGAAATAGATGCCCGTCAGGCCCTTCTCCTTGAGCGTGGCGGCCTCGTCGGTATCGGCCTTGCGCTTCAGGTAGACGAAGGTCGTGTCCTTTCTCAGCAGCTCTTCATACGAGGAGATATCGCCCCCGAGCGTGTCGGCAAGCGCGGCGGCCGCGGCAGGCACGTCTTTGACCTCTTTGGGATTGGCATAGACGGTCGTGGCATCGACGCTTGTGGCGAGCACGTTGCCGTTGCGGTCGTATATGGTGCCGCGGCGGGCGGGAAGGTCGATATCGGCCGTGCGCGACGCCGCCGCCTCTTCGCGATATTCGGGAGCCTTGACGATCTGCACCTCGACGAGACGAGCGAAGAACAACAAGGCGATGCCTATGAAAAGAACGAAGACGCACCCCAAGCGCCCCGAGGGCGATTCGGAAGATGCGTTGCGCGACGGGAAAGACCGCTTTTCATCCATCGGCTATCCCCGATCGGCTATCGCGGCGATGGAGCCGAAAAGCGACAGGTCGCCGTCCTCGTCGGTCGTCACGATATCGGGGGGCAGCACGACGACCTCGGTGCTCGAAGGCGCGCCCATGCCGAGATTCGACGCCTCGACGCGGATATGCGTCGTGTTCGACAGCCTGCTTTGCTGCACTTCCAGGTCGCTGCCGTAGGAGCGGGCGCTTTCTATCTGCGTGCTCAGGTCGTCCGATGCGATCGAGCACGTCACGCTTGCCGCGGACAGCCCGACGCGCACGCAGCCGATCGTCGCCAGCACAAGCGCCGCAGCCACGATGATTTTCGCCGCGCCCATGATCGAAGCGGGCAGCGTATCGACTTCCGAGGAGGTTCTTTTTCCGGGAATGACCTCGAAATCCGAACGGGCGCGCTCGGAAACGGCGGGGGCGGAGCTGCCATACATATATCCCGACCGAGAGGCGCGGTATGCATTCGTGCGGTTCATACCGGCCTCCTTTCTTCTCGCCCGTTGAACGTTTCGGTCGGTTTCTGATATCTATCGGATCTTCTCGGCGACGCGCAGCTTCGCGCTGCGGGCCCGGGGGTTGCGCTCCACCTCTTCCGCGGTGGGAAGAATCGGCTTGCGGGTGACGACTTTCAGCGCCGGATTCGCCCCGCATGCGCATACGGGAAGCCCCGGCGGGCACGTGCATGTCCGCGCATGATCGGCGAATACCTCTTTGACCACGCGGTCTTCGAGAGAATGGTAGCTGATCACGAGGATGCGCCCTTTCGGATTCAGCCAGCGCAGCGCGGCTTCGAGCCCGCGGCGCAACACCGAAAGCTCCGAGTTCACCTCGATGCGCAGCGCCTGAAACGTCCGCTTCGCGGGATGCCCTCCCGCACGGCGCGCCGATGCGGGGATGGCCGCCTTGATGATGTCGACGAGCTGACCGCTCGTTTCGATCGGACCGCGCTCGCGCGCCGCCACGATGAACTGCGCGATGCGGCTTGCCCATTTTTCGTCGGAATAATCGCGGATGATGCGGGAAAGCTCGGCCGCATCGAGCGTGTTGACAAGCTCGGCGGCGGTAACCGTTTGGCTGCCCGGATCCATCCTCATATCCAGCGGCGCGTCTTCTTTGAACGAGAACCCGCGGGATGCAAGATCGAGCTGGGGAGACGAGACGCCCAGGTCGAACAGGAACACATCGACCCCCGGAACCTCGGCTTGCAGCAGCAGGTCGTCGAGATTGCCGAAATTGCCGCGCAGAAGCTCGATGCGCGGCGGCTCGGCAATCTCGAGGCTCCGCAGACGGGCGCCCGCTGCGGCCAAAGCCATTTCGTCTTGGTCGATTCCTATGAGGATGCCGTCTTCGCCCAAACGGCGGGCGGCCTCGGAAGAATGCCCCGCGCCGCCGAGCGTCGCATCGACGAAGATATGGCAGGGCTTGATACGCGACTGCTCGAAGCATTCGTCGAGCAGAACGGGGATGTGCCGATATTCGCTTGTCGTCTTTTCCACGTATCGGGCTCCTTACGAGAACAGCAATTCATCGAGATCTACGCTGCTCTGGAACTCGTCCCACCGCGCGGCATCCCAAATCTCAAAATGGTCGGTGTTGCCCACCAGAACCGCTTCCTTTTCCAATCCCACCGAAGCGCGCTGCTTCGCGGCCAGGTTGATGCGGCCCACAGAATCCATCGCGTTGGGCATGGCGCTGGCGTTGAGCTTCGTGCGCAGCATGACATGCTTGCGATCGCCCGGGCTGTAACCGCCCTTCTTCTCGAACAGGGCGTCGACCCACGCTTCGTACGCATCTACGGTATAGACGGAAAGAAACCCGTTCTTGACGTCGGGAACGACCACCAACTGGGTGTCTTCGGTCAAGGTCTTGCGGAATGCGGCGGGCAGGGAAAGGCGTCCTTTGGCGTCGATCTTATGACGGTATTCGCCGAATAGACCGGACACGCTCATCCCCTTCCGCACTGCAACACCCCGACCAATGCTCGCCATTCTATCCCACTTCCTCCCACCCCGCAATAAAACCACGCCGCTCGCGAACCGCTTCGTCCCACTTTTCGCGCAATCCTGCCGATCGGGCTTTTCGCATCCGTCCAGGTGATGCCGGATATCGAGTTAAAAAACCACGATGGCGCCCTCGTGAGGCGCCATCGTATCTTTCGGTATGAAGTGGAGAAAATATGATGCTAAGTATCTTTTAGAGCGCGTGGATGCGCGGCAAGATACTCCTCGCGCATGTGGCTTCTGCTCACATGCACATATATCTGCGTGGTCGCGATATCGGCATGCCCCAGCATCTCCTGGATCGTGCGCAGGTCGGCGCCGCCTTCGAGCATATGGGTGGCGAAGGTGTGCCTCAGCGTATGGGGATGCAGCGCCCCGATGCCCACGGCCGCCCCCGAGCGCTCGACGATTCCGTAGACGCCCTGGCGAGAAAGGCGCCCGCCGCGTGCATTGAGAAAGACGGCGAACCCCGCCGCGGGCGATTTGGCGGCCAGATGCGGACGCGCCTGGCGCAGATACGTCGCAAGCGCCGCGCGCGCCGCGCCGCCGAACGGGACGAAGCGTTCGACGCGGCCTTTGCCGACGACGCGCACGAATCCCTCGTCGAACGATATATCCCCCGTGTCCATGCCCACCAGCTCGCTGACGCGCAGCCCGCATCCGTAGAGCACCTCCATCACGGCCCGGTCGCGCGCGCCCAGGTCGTCAGGGCGGTACGGACGGTCCAAAAGCCGCATCGCCGCATCGACGGACAGCACGTCGGGAAGCCTGCGCTCGACCGCAGGCAGCGGCGCATCGGCGGCGGGGTCGCTCTCGGAAAGGTCTTCGCGCACGAGAAAACGGTAGAGCCCCTTGACCGCCGAAATGCGCCGCTGCCTGCTTGCGGGGGCATAGCCGCGGCGTGCGAGGTCGACGGCGTAGGCGGCCATATCGTCGCGTTCCGCTTCGGCGATGGACCGCGAACGTTCTTCGAGCAGAAACGCCGCGAAATCCTCCAGGTCGGACGCATAGGAAGACACCGTGGCGGGCGACGCGCCGCGTTCGGCGGAAAGGTAGGCGAGATAATCGCGCGCCGGCGCAAGCGAGGCCGAATCCGCCTCGTCGCAATCGGGGAATGCCCGCTTGAACGTTTTCCTCTCCACGACACGCCCCTCTCTCGCCTTCGAAACCGCCCGCCGTCGCCGAACCACCATACCGCACGACGAGCGCGCCATGTACGCAAGCGGAAAGCTCTTTCCAATTAACGAAGCCGAAACCGCCCCGACACCGAGACGAAATACCCTGATATATAATTTATCCGTTCTACAGGCGATTCTCTCGGCGGCCCGCCCCGCCCCTACCGGAAAGGAGTCTGCTTCCCTTATGCGCATCGGATTCGACAACGACAAATACATCGCATTGCAGGCAGAGCATATCCGCAACCGCATCGACCAATTCGAAGGCAAGCTCTACCTCGAATTCGGCGGCAAGCTTTTCGACGACCATCATGCCGCCCGCGTACTTCCCGGATTCGAACCCGATTCCAAAATCCGCATGCTGCAAAGCCTCGTCGACGACGTCGAGATCATCATCACGATCAACGCCAACGACATCGAGAAGAACAAGGTGCGCGGCGATCTGGGCATCACCTACGACGAAGACTCCCTGCGCCTGATGGACGTCTTTCGCAGCATGGGCTTTCTCGTCGGAGGGGTCGTCATCACCCATTATGCGAGCCAGCCTGCCGCCGACATGTTCCGCCGACGCCTGCAATCGCTCGGCATCGCGTGCTATCTGCACTACCCGATCGCAGGCTATCCGTACGACATCAACCACATCGTCAGCGACGAAGGCTACGGCAAAAACGAATACATCGAAACCACCCGCCCGCTCGTCGTGGTGACCGCCCCCGGCCCCGGCTCGGGCAAGATGGCCACCTGTCTTTCGCAGCTCTACCACGAGCATAAGCGCGGCGTGACGGCAGGCTACGCGAAGTACGAGACCTTCCCGGTATGGAACCTGCCGCTCGCGCACCCCGTGAACATCGCCTACGAGGCGGCCACGGTCGACCTCGACGACGCCAACATCATCGACCCGTTCCATCTGGAAGCCTACGGGGTGACCACCGTCAACTACAACCGCGACGTCGAGATCTTCCCCGTGCTCAAAGCCATGATGGAGCGCATCGCAGGATCGAGCCCGTATCAATCGCCCACCGACATGGGAGTGAACATGGCGGGACTGGCCATCACCGACGACGAGGTGGTGCGCGACGCCGCCAAGATGGAAATCGTGCGCCGCTATTTCCAGACCGCCGTCGAGGCGAAGCGCACCGGCTTCGGCCAAAAACGCATCGAGAAGCTCGAAATGCTCATGAACCAGGCGGGCGTGACCAGCAGCCTTTCGCCCTCCCGCAGCGCCGCGCTGCTGAAAGAAGAGACAACCGGAGCCCCGGCGGGCGCCATGGTGCTTCCCGACGGGCGCGTGATCACCGGCAAGACGTCGGATCTGCTCGGCGCCGCCTCGTCGTTGCTCATGAACGCCTTGAAGGCGGTCGCAGGCGTCGACGACGACCTGCTCGTCATCAGCAACGAGGCGATCGAGCCCATCTGCCGCCTGAAAACCGAGCAGCTCGCGAGCAAGAACCCTCGTCTGCATTCCGACGAAACCCTCATCGCGCTTTCCATCAGCTCGGCGACCAACCCCGTCGCCGCCCAGACGATCGCCCATGTCGACGACCTGCGCGGCTGCGACGCCTTCTTCTCGGTCATCATCTCGGCGACCGATGAAAATCTCTATCGCAAGCTCGGCATCAACGTATGCTGCGAGCCGAAATACGAACAGCACACGTATTACCACAAGTAAGAACGCGGGCGATGGTTCCGTTCGCACTGCGGCATACACGGAGCCATCGCCGACAAGGCCCGCGCCTTAGCCGGACCCTATCCCGTCAAGACGCCTGCGCCTCGATGCGACGCAGCGCGCCCGAACCGGGCGATCGCCCGGAGCATGCGAGAAAAAAGAGGAGCCTCTCCGGTCCGTTCGGGGAGGCTCCTCTTTCCATTGGAAGAAGTTCTCGGATTCAGGCCGCGGCCGAAGCGCCGCGCCCGAGCGTGCGGCTACATGCGACGCTCGTCGGAGAAAAACGTCTGGGCCACGGCGTTGTAGAAGCCTTCGCTCTTGTAGCGCAGAAGCACCGTGGGATTGTTCGACTTGCGCACCAGCACGCGGTCGATCGGCTCGTCGAGCATGATGAATTCGCCGTCGACGAAGTAGCTCGCCTCGCGGCTTTCAGGATTGCGCGACAAATCGATTTCGACGATATCGCTCGGGTCGGTGACGATAGAACGGGACAAAAGCGTATGGGGCGCAAGCGGCACCACCACAAGCCCCTTGAAATCGGGGGCGACAAGCGGGCCGCCCGCCGAAAGCGCGTATGCCGTCGAACCGGTGGCGGAAGAAACCACCAGGCCGTCGCCGCGCATGTCGACCAGATGATTGCCCGATATCTCGATGCCGAAATCGATGATGCGGCCCAAGGCGCCGCGCGTCACCGAGAACTCGTTGAGGGCGAAGCGGCTCGCCACCACTTCGCCGTTCGAAATCAAATCGATATGCAGGCTTGCGCGCTCCTCGCGCGTCACATCGCCCGCCAGGGCGGCGGCCACGATGGCTACCACGCCGTCTTCGGAGGAATTCACCAAAAAGCCCAGATGGCCGAAGTTGATTCCCAGGATGGGAACGCGCGTCTTGCCCACCAGGCGGGCGGTGCGCAGCATGGTGCCGTCTCCGCCGAGCGAAACCACCATGTCGAACGACGCCACGTCGACATCGGCGCACGTGTCTTTGACCGACTCGATGGACAACGGGGTCGAATCGAGCTCCTGATGCGCAATTCCCTGCGAGTCGAGGTAGGCGGCCAAAAGCATCGATGCGTCGAGCGCCGCCGCGTTGGAGTTATTGCGGATAATCAGGATGTTCATAGTGCCTCGTTTCAAACGTTGCCCTCGGAATATATGATGAGACGACAATAGCTTTAGCATTATACCCGAAGTCGAAAGCGGAATATGAGCGCTACCGGTATTTCCACATCACAAGACAAGCCATCTTCGCAGGAAACGGCCGCAAGCGTCGGAACCTCTGCGGCTCTCATCAGCTTCTTCGTCATCATATCCCGCATCACCGGCTTCATGCGCACGTGGGCCATGGCCTTCGCGCTCGGGTCGACCATGCTGGCAAGCTCGTACCAGATCGCGAACAACCTGCCGAACATGCTCTACGAGCTTGTCATGGGCGGCATGCTCGTCACGGCGTTTCTGCCCGTCTACCTGTCGGTGAAAAACCGCCTGGGCGAACGCGGCGGCAACGAATACGCCGGCAATATCATGAGCATCGCGTTCATCGCCCTCGGCCTGGTGGCGCTGCTGTGCACCCTGTTCGCCCCGGCGCTCGTGTTCACGCAAAGCTTCATGAGCGACCAAGGCGGCATGGACGATGCGGTGTTCTTCTTCCGCTTCTTCGCGATACAGATCGTCTTCTACGGGCTTTCCTCCATCGTCAGCGGATTGCTCAACGCTTCGCGCGATTATCTCTGGAGCAGCGCCGCGCCCATTTTCAACAACATCATCGTCACGGCCACCTTCATGCTCTACGCCTTCGTCGCGCCGAGCGATCCCGACATGGCGAAGCTGATCATCGCCGTAGGCAACCCGCTCGGCGTCTTCGTCCAGATGGCCATCCAGCTTCCCGCCCTCAAGCGCAACGGCATCAAGCTGCGCTTCCATGTGGACCTGCGCGATCCCGCCCTGAAAGAAACCCTCGCGATCGGCGTGCCCGCCGTGCTTGTCATGTGCGCGGGGCTTATCGTGGTGTCGGTGCAAAACGCGGCATCGTATGCCGTCGTCGAAAACGGGCCGTCGATCATCGCCTATGCCCGCCTGTGGTTCACGCTTCCCTATGCGTTTCTGACCGTGCCCATCACCACCGCCATGTTCACCGAGATATCGGAGATGCACGCGAAAGGCAACCTGCAGGGTTTCAAGCGCGGGCTCGCCTCGGGCACGAACCAGATCCTTTTCTTCATGGTTCCATTCGCGCTGTTTCTCATCGTGTTCGCCGAGCCTTTGGTCACGCTGTACCACATTGGCGCCTTCACCGAGGAGAACATCGGCCAGATCGCGCTCTACCTCGCCGCCTTGGCGCTCTCGCTTCCCTTCTACGGGGTGAACACCTACCTGCAGAAGGCGTTTTCCGCCATGAGGGCGATGGGCGCCTATGCCGTCATGATGGTCGCCGCCATCGCGCTCCAGATAGCGTTCATCGCCGTGTTCGCCACGCCGTTCGGCGGGCCCGCGAATTTCGGCATGCCCGCCATCGCCCTGAGCGAGACGGTGTTTTACGCCGTGCTCGACCTTGCCTGCTTCGTCTATCTGCGCCGCAGGATCGGCGCGCTCGGACTGAAATCGACCGCCCTTTCGGGCGCGCGCTCGCTCGGGCTGGGCCTTCTCGGCGCGGCGGCGGGCGCAGGCGTCGTCTTCATCCTCGACGTCACCGTCGCCCCGCTCGACGGCTCCATCCCCCATGCGCTTGCATGCATCGTCTGCGGCGGCATCGCGGCCGTGGCCGTCACGTTCGGCATCGCGGCGAAAGCGGGCTTCGAAGAAGCCGAGATGCTCACGTCCATCGTGGCGAAAATAGCCCGCAAGATCGGACGGAAAAGCGAAGCTTCGGCCGATGCCGCAGACGACGCCCAAATCGCCTCCGAACCCATCGACGCATGGAACGAGCCGAATCCTGCGGCCGCCACGCCCTCGCACGCGACGGACGATGCGTCGCAGGACGCAATCGATATGCCCCGCACGCCTGCGCACGGCCGCCACGCGAACGCCATCGCGACGCAGCATGCGCAGGCGCAATGCGATCGCGACACGAAGGGAAGACACAGCGCGCAAGCCGTATCCGAACGCAAGCTGGCGGGCGCGCGGCATGCCGGCCGCTTCGCCGCACCTTCGGCGCACGAAGCCGGCGCCTTCGACGACGCATTCGACGATCGCCCCGGCAACCTCGGCACGAAAGGCGAGCATGCGCGGCCTTCTTCGCAGACGGCCGCCGAAAACGCCGCGCACGCCATGCAGAATACGCAGGCGGGAAAA
>USEZ01000019.1 GCA_900553775.1 uncultured Slackia sp.
ATGAACTGCCCCGAGAGCTGGCGGCACTCCCGCGCAGCCTGCGGCAGGCCCTGCCGTTGCGCCCACCCAGCCTATGGGCGCCGCCGCCTCGGGCCCAGCGGCCGGCCCCGCCCAGCCCATGCAGCCGACGCCCGTTCCGTCGGGCGCCTATCCGCCTCCGCCCGCACCCGGCTACGCCCCGAAAAGCGGCAAGGCCGTCGGTTCGCTGGTATGCGGCATCCTGGCCATCATCGCGGCCCTCGTCGTTCCGATCATCGGCCCCATTCTGGGCATCATCCTCGGCATCGTGGCCATCGTGCTCGCCGGCAAAGCCGTGCGCGAGGCCGGTCGCGACGGTAAGGCGACGGGCGGCAAGGTGTGCGGCATCGTCGGCATCGTGGCGTCGGTGCTGGTAGGCATCGCATACGTCCTGATCACCGTGGGCGTGTTCGGGACTATCATGTCGTACGACCCCGACGATTATCGCGATTTGACGAGCGATTACACGCCGCCTTCGAGCTCTGACTCCCTGTCGGATCCGTCCGTTCCGTCCCCGGTTCCCGATATGGACGCCGAAGAGCAGGCCGTCTTCGACGCGACGGACGCCATCTTCGGCAAGATCGCCTCGAAAGACCTCGCATTCGTGCAGGAGCTGGCTCAAGAGTTCGACGAGAGCTTCGCCGAAAGCATGGGCATGTCGTGGACCGAGCTGGGCGTCGACCCCGCAACGCTGGCCGACTGGGCCATGACCGATTTCCAATACTCGATCGATTCCGTGTACCCCAAGGACACGACGGCGACGGCATATGTGTCCACGACCGAGCGCGACATGTTCGAATTCCTGATGCTTTTCAACGAGAAGCTCAGCGATTACCAGCGTTCGGGCGCGGCCGATAATGCGTCCCAAGACGACATCAAGGCGAAGATCGGCGAGCTGGTGAACGAGTCCATGGCCGAAACCCCCTCCATGACGGACTACTACGCCGCCGTCGATTTCACCCTGGTGGACGGCGCATGGGTGGTCGACGAGGATTCGCTCGAAGAAGAGCTCGACTACGTGTTCGGCACGTTCTAGGAAGCGCCCTTCCGCGGCCGACGCCTCTCATAACGAATCATGTGCGAACGAAGCGCCTTCCGGGCGCTTCGTTCGTTTCGGGGCGATGGCTTGCTCGCTGCGGCGAGCCCTGTTGTTCTTGGAAAAATCTCGTTCGTCCGAAATGCGCCCGTTCTTGCGGGTTTCGACACGCGATTTCAACAGCAGGCGAACCGTCGCTTTTCGGCGGCAAGTTGCAGGCCTCTTTCCTTCGAAATCACGGATGTGGGCCGGATGCGCATATCGGCGCGTCCGGCCCACATCGTCTGCAAGGCGTTCGGGCGTTCGCTTTTGTTAGAAAAGCGCTTTTTCCTGGTATTCGCGCATCAAGGCGGCGAATGCGGGCAGGGCGCCGTCAATCACGGCGCGGTCGACGCAATAGCCGATGCGCACCCAGCCTTCCACGCCGAAGCTGTCGCTCGGCACGATGAGCAGCTCGTGGCGCTTCGCCGCTTCGGCGAACGCTTTCGCGTCGGGTTCGAGTGCGCGCATCCACAGGTAGAACGCTCCCTGGGGCGCAACGCATTCGTAGCCCAGCTTGGTCAGGCCGCCATACAGCGCATCGCGATTCTTGCGGTAGGCCTCCACGTCGCACGGTGCGTCGACGCACTTTTCGATGACGTGCTGGAACAGGGTGGGGGCGCATACGTAGCCAAGCGCGCGTCCTGCGCCGCACACGGCGGCATACACGTCGCGCGCCTCATGCATGCAGGGCGGCACCAGCACGTAACCGATACGTTCGCCCGGAAGGCTCAGCGATTTGGAGTACGAGTAGCACACGAGCGTGTTCTCGAACAGGGCGGGGATGAACGGCACGCCGGCCTCGCCGTAGACGATTTCGCGGTAGGGCTCGTCGGATATCAGGTAGATGGGACGGTCGTAGGCGTCTTGCTTGCGGCGCAGTGCGTTTGCAAGTTCCACCAGGTCGCATTCCGGGTAGACCGCACCCGTGGGGTTGTTGGGCGAGTTGACGATCACGGCTTTGGTGCGCTCGTTGACGGCGCGCTCGATCGCTTCGATGTCGAGCTGGAAATTATCCGCCCGCGCAGGCGCCTCCACGCAAACCGCCCCGGCGTTTTCGATCCAAACGCGGTATTCGGGGAAGTACGGCGCCACGACGACGATTTCGTCGCCGGGGTTCGCGATCGCATTGATGCAGATCGAGATGGAAGCCGCCGCGCCGACGGCCATGTAAAGATGGTCGGCGGAATACGCCGTGCCGAATCGACGGTTGAGCGATGCGGCGATGGCGGCGCGCACGCTTTGCGCCCCTTGGGCGGGCGTATAGCCGTGTACGTCTTGCGCGGGCTGCCCGATCAGATCGAGCACGGCCTGCTTGACCTGGTCGGGAGCGGGAACGCTCGGATTTCCCAGGCTGAAATCGAAGACGTTCTCGGCGCCTATCTCGGCCTTGCGGGCAATTCCGTAGGCGAACAGCTCGCGGATGGCGGACGGCTCGCTGCCTAGTTCGTACATGCGCTGGTTGATCATGGCTTTTCCTCGATTCGGTCGTGTAAGGCGGCTGCATGCCGATGCGCGTCCGATGCATGGCGCGCGGCCCCGTGCGCGCATCGGCTCGAAGCCGCGTCCGCCGCCGCGATGATTTCCGGCGAAGGCGGCATGCGGCCCGGACGTTTTCGTTCGCGCGGCTTTTGCTACGAGGATATTTTCTTACGTCGCCGCCCTTTTTGCCGGGCAAAGCGTTCTTATGGCCATTCACGGCGGCGTGTGGCGACAACGTGCGTGCGCGCCGCGCTCATGCCGCGGCGGCGAGGGGGCGTGCGCAAGGCGCTTTCGGCCGGCGTGCCGGATGCTCTCTACCGCTCTTCGATAGGCGATAAAAATGTTAGCTTAAAGAAACTTTTGACGATTGCGCACGATGCGCATCCGGGGCGGCGTATGATAAGCGCGCGCCGGGTGCGTGTTCCACGCGGCGTTTGGGCCGATCGCCCCTGCGCCTTCGGGCGTGCGAGGCCGTCTTGCGATTGCCGGCGCGCCTGCTTTTTCGTGCGCTTGCGGCGGCGGGGCGCGGGTCTGCCCGATATCCGTTACCAATGAATGACGATGGCGACCATCCGGTCGCTTGAAAAGGAAGTTTGCCATGTTCGAATCGTTTATCGGGGCCGCTGCAGGCACCGGATTCACCTTCGCCTGCACCGCCTTGGGCGCCGCGGCCGTGTTTTTGCTGCGCGGCAAGAAGGGCGGCGTCGCCCAGACGTTGTTTCTCGGATTCGCCGCGGGCGTGATGATCGCCGCAAGCGTGTGGAGCCTGCTCATTCCCGCCATCGAGAAAGCGGAAGAGGCCGGTCAGATCGGCTGGATTCCCGCTGCGGGCGGGTTCGTCATCGGCGCGCTGTTCCTGTTCGCCCTGCACGCGTTGCTGCCCCATCTCAATCTTGGCAAGGAGCGCCCCGAGGGGTTGCCCTCGCGGTGGGGCCGCTCGACGCTGCTGTTCACGGCGGTCACGCTGCACAATATTCCCGAAGGCATGAGCGTCGGACTTCTGTTCGCGATGGCCGCGCAGCCCGGGGCCGATCCTGCGTTGTTCGGCATGGCGACGGCGTTGGCGCTCGGCATCGGCATCCAGAACATCCCCGAAGGCGCGGCGGTGTCGCTGCCGTTGGCGCAGGAGGGCATGAGCCGTCCGAAGGCGTTCGCCATGGGCGCTTTGTCGGGCTTGGCCGAGCCGCTATTCGGCTGCCTCGTGGTGCTGGGCGTGGGCTTCATCACGCCGTATATGCCCTGGATGCTGGCGTTTTCGGCGGGCGCCATGATGTTCGTCGTGGTGGAGGAGCTTATCCCCGAAGCCCATCTGGGCGAGCACGCCAACTGGGGGACCGCAGGAGTCATGCTGGGCTTTCTCACCATGATGATTTTGGACGTGGCGCTCGGCTAGATGTTCGGAGCCTCGTCGTTGGCTGCGCCCAGGCGGCGACGGACAGGGAGTCCGCCGTCTCGCGCATCGTCGGAGGCGGCGGACGGCCGGCATGCGGCTTCTGCGCGCGTCGGGCCGTGTTTCGGGCGCGCGGGCGTCCTTAGCGCCTCCGCGTTTGAATCAGATGCCTGACGGCCTCGATCGCATGCCCGCGAAACATCGCCCTCGGCCCGGCGTAGGCCATGCAGGCGCGTTGCCATGCGGCCTCTTCGGGGGCGTAGCAGTGGTTCGCGCATGTTTTGCACGATGGCCGCGGGCTGCGCGTGCACAGCGCCCGGCGCACTTCGCCGTAGCGCACATGCATGGCGCAATCGGGGCACAGACGGGGGATTTTGCGTGCAGGGTAGACGCCTGCCTCGGTGGCTTCGCTGCGGAATTTCTCGCGCGATTCGTCGTCGTGGTGGTCGGCGCAATAGATTTCCGCCATGCCTGCCAGGGTGACGATATCCCGCGCGATTTCCTTGTCTTGGAATTTCTCGCGGATGCGCGCCCCGAGGCGCTCGTAGGTTCGTTCGGTCAGCTTTTCGGTATCCATGGCTTCCTTCGTGTGCGCCTGCGACACCCTGCGGCTATCTGCCGCCCAGGTTTTCGAGTTCGAGGCATTTTTCCAAATAGATCTTGTTGGCGATCGCGGTCGCGGCCGATATCACGATGCGACGTTCCGGGGAAAGGTCGTCGGCATGCTCGATTCGCAGCGAAAAGGCGAAGCCTTCGTGGTTGCCGATGGCCCATTCTCCCAGTTCGTGCGCGTTCGTCGCTCCGCAGAACAG
The DNA here is from genome assembly GCA_900553775.1 of uncultured Slackia sp. Classification (GTDB taxonomy): domain Bacteria; phylum Actinomycetota; class Coriobacteriia; order Coriobacteriales; family Eggerthellaceae; genus Slackia. The sequence goes on from USEZ01000019.1 coordinate 4,778, forward strand.
CGAACGCAGGCTTTCCTCGGCCGCCGTGCAGAAGAAGTCGTAGGCGCGTTCGGTCGAGTGCGTGGCCGCCTGAACGTCGAACAGGCGCTGGATATCCGCCATCGAAACCGTTCGCTTCATCAGGCAGATGAAGATGAGCAGCGCCACGTGCTCGCGGCCGTAGCGCTTGTGCGACGGCGTGGGGATGAGCCGTTGCTTTACGTAGTTGTTCACCATGGACGAGGTGAGCAGCTTCTCGTCTGCGGGGAATAGCGGCCGCAGGCGGTCGTCTATGTAGGTGAGCACCTGGTCCATGTACAGCTCGATATCGGGCAGTTCGGCGTAGCGGGGCAGGTGCAGCGTGCGCACGAAGTCGTCGAATGCGGCGCCGGCTTCGCCGCTGCGCGTCGGTTTGTCGATGTTCGGTGTTTGTTTCATGACGGCAGCTTATCGCGTATGGGGTCGGAAGGGCGGCGCGAATGCCGCGCGGGCGGCATTTTTGCAAAATCCCTATGGCTTGACATGATATATATCATTTCATAATCTAGTATTTAAAACTAGATTATATAGAGAAAAGGACGATATGGAACCCCTTCGAAAAATAGCCGTTCTGACCGATTCGTGTTCGGACGTTCCGACGGATATCGCCAATGATCTGGGGATGTACGTAGTTGCCCTGCATATCAACTACCGCGACGCCTCGTATCGCGATCGCGTCGATATCCAGCCCGACGAGGTGTACGCGCGTTTCGCGGAAGAGATCCCGCGCACGTCGACGCCCGCGCCCGCCGATGTTTCCGCCGCTTTCGACGCCATGGTCGCCGACGGCGTGACGCATGTCGTGGCGGTGACCATATCGTCGGGCCTGTCGGCGACGCATGATCTGATCAAGAGCGTGGCCGCAGGGTATCCGGGCCTCACGGTGGAGGTCATCGACACGAAAAGCATCTGCCTCGGGTCGGGGTTCACGGCCATCGAGGCCGCCCGTTCGGTGCGTCGGGGCGCGTCGTTCGAGGAAACGGTCGAGCGCTGCCGCCGCGCGGCGGGTTCGACCCAGGTGTTTTTCTGCGTCGATACGCTCGAATACCTGTACCAGGGCGGCCGTATCGGCAAGGTGGTCTATTCGGTCGGCTCGGCGCTCGATATGCGTCCCGTCATATCATGCGACGAAGAGGGGAAATACGCCCCGATAGCCAAGGCCCACGGCCGCAAGGCGTCGCTGAAAAAGACGCTCGTCGCCGCGAAGAAATATGCAGCCGGCGCGACGCGCTATCGTCTTGCGGTGGTGCATGGCGGCGCGCCCGAAGAGGCGCAGGAGCTGCTGTCCGCCCTGTGCGATGCGCTCCCCGATGCCGAGGAGGTGCTGTTCAACCAGATATCGCCCGCGTTGGTGGTGCATACGGGCCCGGGCCTTATCGGCATAGGCGTTCAGGTGCTCGAGCGATAGCCGGCAGGCGTCGGCCCGTTGTCGCCCGAGCTCTTTCGGAAAGCGGCTTTTCTTGTCGCGTTTCGGTCGCATCGTTTTTCGGCGCGCCCCGCCGTCGTACAATGGGGCGGTTGGAAAAGCGCCCGCGCCTGCGGGAACCGAAAGGAAGCGAGCTTATGGACAAGAAAGTGTACGAACTGATCAACGACCAGATCAACGCCGAGCTCTACAGCGCGTATCTGTACATGTCGTTCGCCGACTATTACGAGGAAGAGGGCCTGGAGGGATACGCCAACTATTACATGATCCAGGCCGCCGAAGAACGCGACCATGCGCTGATTTTCCGCAACTATCTGCATGACAACGGCGAGAAGATCAAGCTTGCCGCCATCGGACAGCCCGATAAGGAGTTCGCCGACTTCATGGGCCCGCTCGAAGCGGCATACGAGCACGAGCGCTACATCACCTCGCGCATCAATGAGATTTACGCGGCCGCTTCCGAGGTCAAAGACTACCGCTGCATGAAGTTTCTCGACTGGTTCATCGACGAGCAGATGGAAGAAGAGACCAACGCCGACGACATGATCACCAAGATGCGCCTGTTCGGCTCCGACGCCAAGGCGCTTTACGACCTCGACCGCGAATACGCCTCGCGCGTGTATACGACGCCCAGCCCGCTGGCCAACGCGTAGACCGCGCCGGTGGCCGCTCCGTCGCGGCGTCGACGAGGCGGCGGAGTCGGGCGAACCGTTTTCGAGAGGAAGGCCGCGCGCGAATCGCGGCCTTCCCTTTTTCTGCGGAGCCGCAGGCGTTTCGGCGGCGTTTCGCGCAGCCGCGGGGGTTTCCGATCCGTTGCCCATCGGTTTTCTATTTTCAGGCTCGGCAACTCCATCGCTGCGCCGCATCGGAGTACAATGGCGCAAACGAACGGAGGGTGCCCATGACGGTTGGCCTGGGAGTCGATATCGTCGAAATCGAACGCATCGCGCGCATCTGCGCGCGCACGCCGTCGTTCATGCGCAGGGCGTTCACTGCCGAAGAGCGGGCGTATTGCGATGCCAAGGCGAACCCCGTTACCCACTATGCCGCGCGCTTCGCCGCGAAAGAGGCGGTCTGCAAGGCGCTCGGCACGGGCATTCTGGCGCACGGCGTGCGCATGACCGATGTCGAGGTGGTGCGCGACAGCTACGGCAAGCCTGCCGTGGCGCTGCATGGCGCCGCAGAGCGCATCGCGCGCGACAAAGGCGTGCTGGAAATTCCTCTCTCGCTTTCTTACACGCACAACGTGGCGGTTGCCAACGCCGTCGCCATCACGAAGGATTCGCAGGTCGAGCGCGAAAAGCGCCGCGATGCCAAAGCGGAGCTTGCCCGACAGTTCAAAGACGTGCGCTCTTTGCTCGACGATATGGTCGGGCAGGCCGAGGTCGAGCGCGCCTTCGCGTGCGAAGAAAGCGCCTGACGGCATGAGAAGGATCGATGCGAAGCAAGCGGCGCGCGCCTTTCCCGCCCTGCGGTCCGACGCCAATAAATACACGCGCGGCGTGTGCGAGCTCGTGGTGGGAAGCGAGCGCTTTGCGGGAGCGGCGGTGCTTGCCGCGAAGGCGGCGAATCGCATGGGCGCCGGGTATGTGAAAGTCTATGCGTGCGAGCAGGTGGCCGCGGCGCTGCATGTCGTGCAGCCGTCGTCGGTGGTGCTTCCCGTGCGTGAGTTTTCCGAAGAGCCCCATGACGCGGACGCCCGTCATCCGCGCGCGGTCGTCGTCGGATGCGGCATGGCGGGCGCGGCCGAAGAGACGCGCCTTGTCCTGGAGGTTCTTGCCGACACGCGCGCGCCTGTGCTCGTCGACGGCGGCGGGCTTGCGGCGCTTGCGTGCGATCAGGCCCGCGCCGTGCTCGGGCGCCGGTCGGCCGCGGGGCTTGCGACGGTCGTCACCCCGCATGGCGGCGAGGCCGCCCGCCTTGCGCGTTTCATCGACGACGGCAGCGGCCGATACGGTACGAACTGCACCGCATCGCCGCAAACAGCTCTGGCTCTTGCCCGCGCATACGGTGTAATCTGCGTTTTGAAGGGCCCCGACACGTTCATCGCCACGGGCGACGAGGCGTCGTTCGACGATGCCGTCATGGACGCCGGCACGCCTGCGATTGCGAAAGCGGGCACGGGCGACATTCTTGCGGGCGCGATCGGGTCTTTGCTCGCCCAAGGCTGCGACCCTTTCGATGCGTGCGCGGCCGCGACGTTCATCCATGCGCGCGCCGGCGTTCTTGCGGCGGCCGCGACGGGCGATTCGTTCGTGACGGCGGAAGATATCCTCGATTATCTTGCCCTTGCGGCGGCCGCGCTGCCTCGCAAGGTTCGAAAAGAAGGGAATCGATATGAGTAACATCCCTATCGAACTGCTCGACTCCCGTGACGAATTCAGGCCGGGGCGAAGCGGCGGATCGGTGAATTGGATGCAGCTTGTCTCCGGCGTGCTGCTTCTTGCGTTCGGCCTTTTGTGCATATTCTGCCCGCTCGAGGTGCTTCAGGGCTTCAACGCCATCGCCGCGGTGCTGATCATCGTGGCGGGCGGCATCAACGCCGCAGCTTACATCAGGTCGCGCAATACGCTGTTCGAGCAAAGCGGATGGAGCCTGTTTTTCGCGCTTATGCTCATCGCCATCGGCGTCATGCTGTTGGTGTTTCCCATGGTGGGCGTGGCGTTCATGGGATGGATGCTCGGCCTTGGCGCGGCGCTTTTCGGCATCGTGCAGCTCGTGGTGGCGCGCAGGTTCTACGCGGTGGGCGCGGGAATCGGGCTTTTGGTGGGCATATCGGGTGCTGCCGAAACGGTGCTCGGCGTGCTTTTGTGCATCTGGCCGGCGAATCTCGGTATTTTCATCGGCCTTTTCGCGTTCGTGCATGCCGTGGATATGATCGTGTTCAGCCTGCCGATCGGCCGCGACCGCACCAATACGCTTTGGTAGGGCTGCGCGCGGCATGGCAAGTTCGTTCATCGCGTGCTACCTGTTTCTCGCGGGCGGCGGGGCGGGGGCTTTCTTCATAGCGGCGCTCGTCGACGGCGTCTTGCGCTTCAAGCGCACGCCGTGGCTGGTGCGCGTCGCTCCCGTGACGGATGCGGGGTTGTCCATCGGGCCCGCCGCCGTTGCGGTAGGCGGCGTGTTCCTCCTGTGCGACCTCGGATCGCCCGAACGCGCCTTGAACGTCTTTCTCGGTCCTCCGCAAAGTCTTTTGGGAATGGGGGCCTGGTCGATTGCGATTTTCTGTTTCTCGGCGATCGCCGCCCTCGTATGCGGACGCGCGGCCTTTCCGCTCGTGCGTCGCGTGGTCGAACCGGCGTTCCAGGCGATCGCGTTTGCGTGCTCGGCGTTCGTCATGGTGTATTCGGGCCTGTATTTGTCGCTGTTTCCTGCGATTCCGTTTCTGCATACGCCTTGGATACCGATTCTTTTCGTGGCTTCGGCGCTTGCGACGGGCGCGGGCGCCCTTACCGTGACGGCATTCGTGCGGCAGGGCTTCGAGGGGATGCTGGATGGCATCGGAGCCCTTTCGACGGCCGATGCCTTGCTGGCGGTCGTCGAAGCCGTTGCGCTCGCGGCGTTTTGCGTCGACGCTTTCATGGCGGGCGATGCGGTGGCCTGTTCGGTGCGCTCGCTTGTGACGGGGTCTTTTTCCGCGTTGTTCTGGATAGGGGTGGTGGCTGCCGGTCTTGTCGGCCCGCTTGCCATCGATATCGTTTCCCGCCGTGTCGCCTTTGCGCCCCTTATCGCGGCAGGCGGGCTTTTGCGCATGACGGGAGGCCTTTGCCTGCGTTTCGCGCTCCTGCTTGCGGCCGTGCGTTACGGCATGGTCGATATGAGTGTTCAGTCGTTTTGGTTCTGATGTCCGCCGCATTGCTCCCCTTTTTTTCGAGCATGGTAATATTTCGAGCGGGGGAAAGGTCGGTTTCGAATGATGGAGGATATCGCCTGTGGATGAACTGGGCGCATTTCAGATAGACGAGACAAGCGGCGTTCCCCTCTGGATCCAAATCAGGAAACGCCTGGTATTTCTTATCGTATCGGGGCGTTTTGCGCGCGGAGAACGCTTGCCTTCGGTGCGCGAGCTGTCGGTGCGCTTCGGCGTGAATTACAACACGGTGAATAAGGTGTATCAAGACCTCGAGCGCGACGGGTACATTTTCACGAGGCGCGGGCTTGGCACGTACGTCTCTGAAACCAAGGAATTCATCCAGGCGGAATTCGACGACGAGATAGTGGCGCTTGCGGGCAAATTGGTGGATGTCGCGGCCGAAAAAGGCATGCTTGTCGATGATGTGATGGAGCTTGTGCGCGACCAGTATGCGAAAATCGCGCATCGATCGCAAGCGTAAGGGCCTTTCGGCAGGAGACCCTGCAGGCAGACGGAACGGGCGACGAGGGAGGACAGGCGTGCGCAGCAAGGAGAATAGGGAGCAGGAGCGCAGCGATGCCCGCCGCGCGAGCATGAAGGCGAATGCGTCGGCGCCGAATCCGAGGAAATCATCGCGATTCGGCGTGTATCTGTTTTCGGCCGTCATGTTCGCGCTTTCATTTGCAGCGGCGGCGTTTTTGCTTGCCGCGGCGTTCGGGCTGAGCGTTCCCGCATTGGCGGCCGCGATTCTTTTCGGCATGGCGGCGGCCTATTCCGTGCGTATCGCCCCGCATTGGGAGCGCGTCGTCATCCTGCGTATGGGAAGGTTCGAACGCCTGGCGGGACCCGGCGTCTACTTTCTCATTCCTGTGGTCGAGTATGCGGCCGTCCACGTCGACCAGCGCATCATCACTACGCCGTTCGTTGCCGAAGAGGCGCTGACGGCGGACTTGGTTCCCCTCGATATCGATGCCGTTTTGTTTTGGATGGTATGGAATCCCAAGGACGCCTGCGTAGAGGTGGAGGATTATTCGTCGGCTATCTGGTGGGCCGCTCAAACGGCGCTGCGGGATGCGGTGGGGCGCATCAATCTCGCCGAGGTCGCCACCAGGCGCGAGCAGATCGACGAAGAGGTGAAAGACATCCTTGATTCGAAGACGCGCGCCTGGGGCATCACGGTGGTGTCGGTCGAGATTCGCGACATCTCCATTCCCGACGACCTGCAAGACGCCCTTTCGAAAGAAGCCCAGGCCGAGCGCGAGCGTAATGCGCGCCTGCTTTTGGCGGAAGTGGAGAAAGACATTTCCGAGATGTTCGTGGATGCCGCCGATGTGTACGATCGCAACGACCGCGCCATGCAGCTGCGCACGATGAATCTTATCTACGAGAGCGTGAAGGAAAAGGGAGGCCTGGTCATTGCGCCGAGCGCATTCAGCGAGGGCTTCAACAACATAGAATCGCTCTTCAAGAAATAGCGGATGCGCGCGAGAGCGCGCGTTTCGCAGGAGGACTGCAGCGAAAGGCCGAGAAATCGAAAAGGCGGTTTCTCGGCCTTTTCCATAGTGGGGGCAATGATTCGCCTCGCCTGTGCGGCATCGTCGCTCCCGAGTTCCCGCCGTGCGCGGTCGGCCTGCGCAAACATCGCCGCTGCGCAATCGACGGGGCGTGCCGCTTTCGCCAAGAACCCGCTTCCGGCAAGAATCGTTTTCGCTCATCTGCCATGGCGCACGGCGGCGCGCTTATTTCGAACCCGACTATTATTCCCAAGATAGATGATCGCTTCGTGCGACGGTGCTTTACTGTCATAGTAGTGTATGGTACCGTACCACCTATCGGAAACAGTTCCGCACGAAGGAGTTTTCTATGGGGGTAAGAGTTCTTTCTAACGGCGCTTGATGCGCTTTGGGTGCGTGGAGGGCCGCCCGCCGAAATGCAGCGCGCGAGGCACGACAGCCGCTGTCGTTTCGTTCGCCGACTTTCCTGCAATCGACAACAATCGAATCGCCCGCTTGGGCAGACAACCGAAATACCTGGCAGCAACGTCGAAAGACGTTTCTTATAGCTGTTCCTGCCGGATCGTTTTTCGACAGGATGCGGCCTCGTGCGCTTGCATGCGGCCGCAGAAATCCGTCCGCACGCCCGGTGCGGGGTTTCATCGAGGGGAAGGAAAGGACAATGAGCGAAAAGACACCGTCGGTCAGCCGTCGCGGCTTCGTCGCCGGAGCAGGCGCCGCCGTCGTGGGCGCCGGTTTGGTGGGCGGTCTTGCGGGCTGCGCGCCGAAAAGCGCGTCCGAAGGCGAAGAAGAGGCCGCCAAGGCAGGCGTCGAGGGCAAGGGGGAATGGATCCCCACGACGTGCAACATGTGTTTCAACAGCTGTTCGATCCTTGCGCATGTGGTGGACGGCGTCGTAGTGGAGTTGAAGGGCAACCCCGACAGCCCCATCGGAAACGGCCACATCTGCGCAAAGGGCGCGGCGGGCATTATGCAGCTTTACGATCCGAACCGCATCACCAAGCCGCTGAAGCGCACCAATCCCGAAAAGGGCTTCGACCAAGATCCCGGCTGGGAGGAAATCAGCTGGGACGAGGCTTACGACATCCTGGCCGAGAAGATCACGAGCGCGATGAAGAACGACCCCAACTCGGTTGCGGGCTCTTCGATGGTTGCAAGCCAGATCGGCTCCTTGATTCGCGCGACCGCATTCGGAGCCGCGTTCGGCGTGAATAACGGTATGATTTCCGATATTTGCGGCGCCGGAGTCCATATCTGCGAGTTCTTGATGACGTCGTGCGGAAATTCCCAGCCCGACTATAAATACTGCAATTACCTGATTCAATTCGGCACCCAGGCGGGCACGGCGACCAGGCACGGCTTCAATATGACGGCTGAAACGTTCGCCCGCCGCCGGAAAGAAGGCCTGCGCTTCGTGAGCTTCGATCCCCATATGAGCGCCGGCGCCGAAAAGGCCGATATCTGGGTGCCTATACGCCCCGGGTCGGATGCCGCCGCAGCGCTTGCCATGGCGAACGTGCTCGTGCACGAGCTCGGCATCTACGACCGCGATTACCTGGTGAAGCGCACGAACGCTTGCGCGCTGGTCGACCCCGATACCAAGCGCCTGCTGCGCGCCGCCGACACGAACAAATCGTTGTATTGGGACGAATCGACGTCGTCGGCGCTTCCTTACGACGAAGCGAGCGCGCCTGCGCTTGAGGGCATCTTCGAGGTGGACGGCAAGAGCTACACGACGGCATTCGACGTGTATAAAGAGCACATCGCCTCGATGACGCCCGAATGGGCCGAGGAAATCACCGCCGTTCCCGCAGCGACGATTCGCCAGATCGCCAAAGAGTTCGGCGAGGCCGCCTGCATCGGCGAGACGATCGACATCAACGGCGTCACGCTGCCGTATCGCCCGGTGGCCGTCGACGTGTTCTCGGGGCTTTCGCGCCACAAGCATTCCATTCTGAACGTGTGGAGCTGCCTGATGCTCAATGAATTGGTGGGATCCGCCAATTCCGTGGGCGGATTCATCGGGTTCGCGTCCGCCTGCAATGGCTGGACCGACGACAACGACAACGCGTCGTTCCATCCTACGATTTGGGAAGAAGACGGCTTCATCGAGTCTAATTCGCTTATGATCGCCCGTCCGAACTCCTTCTACAAAACCATCCGAGAACGCGAATATACGCTTGGAAAACGCGATATGCTGGGCATTCAGCCGCTTTCCGAAGACGGCCACTTCGTCCATGTGACCAATGCCGACCCCGAGAAATGGCATGTCACGCCGATCGATGTTTTGTTCTGGTATGCCTGCAATCCCGTTCGTTGGTGGGGCAATTCCGACCAGGAGGCCGAGGCGCTCAAAAAGATGGACTACGTGATCGGCTGCGATTTGTTCCTCAACGACACGTCGTATTTCACCGACCTTATGCTGCCCGAGGCATGCTATCTCGAGCGTTTCGACCCGCTGCCCCATATGTTCTTGAATCATCGTCATATCGGCGGCATCGATACGCCGTGGACCGTCGCCATCTGGCAGCCGGTCGTCGAGGCCAAAGACGGCGCTCCCGGATATATGGACCTGTACGCCAATATCGTCGACCGCGCCGGGGCGAACGAAGCGTTCATCGAGCGAATCAACGGCTTGTTCCGCGTCAAGCCCGAATATTCCGTTCCCACCGACAAAAAGCTCGATACCGAGGCGTTCGTCAATTCGGTTCTCAAGTCGAACATCGACGAAGAGCACGACCTGCAGTGGTTCCGCGAGCATAACGGCGTATATACGCGCGAACGCTCCGTCGACGAGGTATACATTTGGAATGACGAGGTCGAGGGCCGCATTCCGTTCTACTGGGATTTCATGCTCGAGGCGAAAGAGAAGGTCGAGGCGGCTTTGGCCGAGACCGACATCCCGTGGGATACGTCGGATTACATCCCCCTGCCCGAATGGCGTCCCGGCATGGATTTCTATCCGAAAGAAGACCCGGAATTCGATTTGTTCCCGGTGTATTACACCAACTCGCAGAATACCGACACGTGGACGGTCGAAAACCCCTGGATCAACGAAGTCAACGAAAACGACGGCGTGACGTATTGCCTTGAGATGAACTCCGCGACGGCTGCCGCGAAAGGCCTTGCCAGCGGCGACGAGGTGGTGCTTACCAGCACGGCTGGCTACAGCATCGAAGGGCGCCTGGTGGTGACTGACGGCATCCATCCCGAGTGCGTGTCTTCGGTTGTCGGCACATGGAACGCAAAGACCGAGCATATGACCATCGCGAAGGGCAAGGGCGTCGACCTGGTGAACCTTATCCCCGGCGACGACCCCGAGCGCCTCGACCATGTGGTTTCCGCATTCGACCAGCTCATTCGCGTCAAGATCGCAAAGAAGTAAAGGAGGTAGACCATGGCATACGGAATGTTGATCGACCAGAAGAAATGCATCGGCTGCCATGCATGCTCGGTTGCGTGCAAAGAGGCCCACGGAACGCCTCCTGCTGTGACGCGCTCCCATGTGATTCGAGAAATCGAAGGAACGTACCCCAACGTGCGTCGCAATATCGTGCCGACGTTGTGCATGCATTGCGAGAATGCTCCCTGCATCGCGGCCTGTGCCGTCGAAGGCGCCACGTACAAGCGCGAAGACGGCATCGTCATGATAGACAAGGAGAAATGCATCGGATGCAAGGCGTGCATTGCCGCCTGCCCGTACGGCTCTCGCTACTATTGCGAAAGCGAACAGGGCTATTTCGGAGAGCTCAACGAGTATGAAAACGTGATGTATCCGATTTATATGCCCCATGGCACGGTCGACAAGTGCACGTTCTGCGTGGAGCGCGTCGACGGCGACGGGTCTCCTCAGGCCTGCGTCGCGGCGTGCCCCACGAACGCCCGTTATTTCGGAGACCTTGACGACATCAAGGCGAAGGCCGAAGCCGAAGGCGGCTATCAGTTGCTGCCGGAAGAGGGGACGAACCCCTCTGTCTGGTACATCCCCTGCACGGTGACCGAGGCGGGTGCGGCTTCCAAGCCTGCCGAGTAGCGTTCTCGGCAGTCCGTTTTTCGTGCGGCGAAGCGGACTTGCTTTCCAAAGGCGGGTTTTCGGGCGTCCGGCCCGATTGTCCCGCCGCTTTTGCCGCATTCCCCTCCCTTCTGTGGGCCGGATGGTTCGCGTAACGCATCCGGCCCGACATTGCGAAAGGCGGCTCTCGTGGGCGTCGGATTCTTCCATTGTGAACATGCATTGAACAGGTCTAATGCCGATTCGTTTCTTGAAAGGGATATCTGGCGTTATGCGGCAGGGTCTTTCTCGGCCTGCTCGGATTCTGTTATTCAGGAATGCGCTCTCGATATCGTGGTGAACGGGCGTCTTTATCGAAGCATGACGTGCTCCCCGTGGGATATCGACGAGTTGGCGGTGGGGGTGTTGTATCTCGATGGAGTGATATCCGGAAAAGAAGACATCGAGCGTATCGTCGTCGACATGCATTCCTGCCGCGTTGACGTGCGGGATCGCTCCCATGCATCCAAGCGCGCCGACCGATGCAGCCGTCAAAGCGTCGAGAGGCGTTTCACGGTCGCTCCCGACGAGGTGGGCGCTTTGATTTCCCTGCTCGAAACCCAGTCGCGTCTTTTTCATCGCACGGGCGGCGTTCATAGCGCCGTTTTGGCCGGGCCTCGGGGAGTGGAGGCATGGTTCGAAGATATCGGGCGTCATAGCGCCGTCGACAAGCTTGTCGGTTGGTGCGTGCTCAACGACGTCGATCCCGACGACAAGGCGCTTGTGTTCAGCGGCCGCGTTCCCTACGAAATCGTATCCAAGGTGATAACCATGGGATGGCCTCTCGTTGTTTCGCCGGGGGCGCCTACCAGCCTCTCCATCGATGCCGCCCGTCATGCCGACCTGACGCTCGTCGGCTTTGCCAAGCAGGGTCGCTTCAACGTGTATTCGCACCCCGACCGTATTCGATTCGCGCCGACGCCGGCTATCGCGTGTTGATTTTCTTGGTTGCCCGGCGGTTTTCGATCGTTTCTTTTTCGTCGACGGCGCCTTGCGTTTCAGGCGCGCTTCGCGGTTGGTTCGCGTGAGCCCGGCAACCGATGCCGGGCTCACGATCGGTCTTGCTGCGCACGCTCCCCTTTTGCATGAAAATCGGCCCTTGAGGCCGATTTTTTCGGCTATGCCGCGAATTTCCTTTTACGTGGCGGCTTTGGTTTCGGGCCACCTGGGCAAACGCCGACTGTCGTATGCGATCGGGTCTTTCTGGGGTTCCAATGTGCGGCATAGGCGCAAAAAAATGGTCAGAGGCGTCTGTTTTTGCTCGACCGCCCTTCGGGCGGGTCGGAAATCGAATCGCCGAGCGCCCCGCTCGCCCATTGCATGCGCCTGTTTTCGATGCGGGCGCCTTCAGGTTCCCTTTGCGACGATGCGCATCCGCGGCGCCTTGCGTTTCACGCGCCCGTCCCGATCGGGTGCGCTTGCGAGGTCGGGCGCGCCCGTTCCGCTCGCCCGCACCCGTCCTGGTCGGCCGCGCCCGTGTGCTCCTGCGGGCCCGCGTCATCCGCCTGCGTTCGCTTTTGCGCGTGCGTTGCGATTCGGCTCGCCGCGCGGCCGTCCTTCGCATTTCGACGGCATGCGGTATCGGGTTCCCTTGTGGCGATACGCGCCCACGGCGTTCTTTTCGCGCGCGCACGGGTATCATGGACGCTCGAACGAACGCAGAGGCATCGAGGAATTCGGAGAATCGCACCATGATGGAACAAGAAAGCATGTTCGACGCTGAAACCGCGGCGGCTATCGCGAGCGACCCGGCGGCGCGCATCGGCAAGCTGCGCCGCGAAATCGAGCACCATAGCTACCTGTATTACGCACAGGATGCGCCCGAAATCTCCGATGCCGCCTTCGACTCCCTCATGGCCGAATTGCGCGAGCTCGAGGCCGCGCATCCCGAGCTGATCGACGCCTCGTCGCCCACGCAGCGCGTCGGCGGCTACGTGGGCGAGCAGTTCTCGCCCGTGCGCCATGCGCAGCGCATGTATTCGCTCGACAACGCCATGGATCTCGACGAACTCGATGCCTGGACGCAGCGCGTCGTCGAATCCGCAGGCCGTTCGGTCGATTTCGTCTGCGAGCTGAAGATCGACGGGTCCTCCATCGCGCTGACTTACGATGCGGGCGTGCTTGCGAAGGCGGCCACGCGCGGCGACGGCGTCACGGGCGAAGACGTCACGGTGAACATGCGCACGGTGCGCGACGTCCCGCTGCGCCTGCGCGATGCCGGCGTCGCCGGCCTGGCGGACGCCGACGGTTCTGTCGAGGTGCGCGGCGAGGTGTACATGCCGAAGGCGAGCTTCGATGCGCTCAACGAAGCCGCGCTGGCGAACGGGCGCGCCGCTTTCGCCAACCCGCGCAATGCGGCGGCAGGGTCGCTTCGCCAGAAAGACCCGACCGTCACCAAAGGCCGCGATCTGTCCACGTTCATCTACGCCCTTGCCGACGATCGAACCGTGAAGGCGTCGGGCCAGTGGGAGCTCCTGCAATGGCTGCGCGATTGCGGCTTCCACGTGAACCCCGATGTGAAACTTTGCGAAACGCCCGAAGAAGTGCGGGCGTTCTGCGAATCGGTCGCCGAGAAGCGCGCGATCCTGCCGTACGAGATCGACGGCGTGGTGGTGAAGGTGAATTCTTTCGCCATGCAGCGCGAGCTGGGGTTCACGGCCAAGGCGCCGCGCTGGGCGATCGCATACAAGTTCCCGCCGGAAGAAAAGACCACGCTTCTGCGCGATATCACCGTGCAGGTGGGGCGCACGGGCGCCATCACGCCCGTGGCCGAGCTCGAGCCGGTGCGCGTGGCGGGCTCCACGGTGGCGCGCGCCACGCTTCACAACATCGACGAGGTGCATCGCAAAGACGTGCGCGTGGGCGATACGGTGATCGTGCGCAAAGCGGGCGACGTCATTCCCGAGGTCTTGGGGCCTGTGGCGAGCCTGCGTCCCGAAGGCGCCCAGGTCTGGCAGATGCCCGAAACATGCCCGAGCTGCGGAAGCCCCATCGTGCGCGAAGAGGGCGAGGCGGCGTTTCGCTGCGTTTCGATGGATTGCCCCGCTCAGGCGCTCGAACGCCTGCTGCATTGGGCGAGCCGCGGCGCCATGGATATCGACGGCATGGGCGAGGAAATCGTCGCGCGCCTTGTGGAAAGCGAGCGCGTGCGCGATGTGGCCGACTACTACAGCCTGACCGAATACGAGCTTGCCACGCTTGAAACGGGCCGCGTCAACAAGGAGGGCGAACCCATCCATCTCGGGTCGACCATCGCGGCGAAGCTTATCGCTTCGATCGAGGCGTCGAAGACGCGCCCGCTTGCCCGCGTGCTGTTCGGCCTGGGCATCCGCCATGTGGGAAAGACCGTCGGCGAACAGCTTGCGGCGGCGTTTCCCACGATGGAGCGCCTGATGGACGCCGATGAAGAACGTTTGGCGGAGGTGGACGGCGTGGGCGGCGTCATCGCCCAGAGCGTCCGCTCGTTTTTCGCAAACGCCGACAACCGCGAGGTTATCCGCCGCCTCGAACGCATGGGCGTGTCCATGGAAGACGCGTCCGCGGCCGACGACGTGCCCCAGACGCTTGCGGGCATCACGTTCGTGCTGACCGGCTCTCTTGTCGAAAGCGGCTTGACGCGCGACGAGGCGGGCGCGCGTTTGAAGGCCATGGGCGCGAAGGTGTCGGGCAGCGTGTCGAAAAAGACCGGATACGTGATCGCGGGCGAGGCCGCCGGCAGCAAATACGACAAGGCCGTTTCGCTCGGGGTGCCGGTGCTTTCCGAGGCCGACTTGCTGCGCCTGCTCGATGCGGGCTCTTTGGAGGCGGCCGGCATCGCCGTGCGGGAGTAGCGTTTCCGCGCCAGGGCGCCCTTTTGCCGCGTGGCGGCGCGTCGGCCTGCGGCGCTTCCGGCCGCTTTGCCCGGCGGCACGACGGTGCGGCATGCAACGGGCGCTCTCTTTTCGTAGAATGCGGTTGACAAATGCAGGTCAGCCCGCTTCGAGCGCGCAAGAGCGCTATACTACGCTTCTGACCCGGTAGGAAAGACGCAGGAGAAACGCAATGCAGAATGGGAACGTTTTGGCCGTGCAAGACAGGTTGAGCGCATACGACGAGAAGGTTCTTCGTCGCCTGGTGCAGCTGGAAACCGCACGCCGTCAGGAGCGCAAGCAGGGCCCGCTCGCATTCGTGAAGCGCGATACCGAGGCAGGGTCGGCCATGCGCCGTCTCGATCAGATGGGCATGATCGGCGCCATGTACAAAGACGGCAACCCGTATGTCGTGGAAGTGCTTGCGCGCGGATATTCCTACCTGGGAATCGTGGACGAAGAACGCGCCGAGGTGCTGCGTGAAGAGCGCCATCGCAAAGAAGACCGCCGCCACGATTGGCGCATCGGCGTGGTCACCATGCTGATCGCCATGGTCGGCGTGATCGCGGGCTTCATTTTGGCCAAGTTCATATAACGCTTGTTTGCATCTGCGCGCTTGCCTTTCGGCTTCGCGCGCGAACCGCATTCGCACGTGGGCGTCGGCATGAGCCGGCGCCCGTTTTTTGGATATTCGCTAAACCGCCAGGTCGAAGATCACTTTCATGAACAACAGGCCGAGCACGACGACGATGATGGGCCGTACGATCTTCGTGCCGTCTTTCATCACCATGCCGGCGCCCAGGTAATTCCCCGCGATGCTGAATACCGCTGCGGCGAGGCCGAGCGCGATCAAAACCTGCCCGTGCATGAAAAACGTGACCAGCGCGGCCACGTTGGAGGCGAGATTGGCCACCTTCACTTCGCCCGAGGCATGCTTGACGGGCAGTTTCGCCGCCGCGGTGAAGGCGATCAGCATGAAGGTGCCGGTACCGGGCCCGTAAAAGCCGTCGTAGGCTCCCAGCAGAATCGACGAAGCGGCTACGACGGCGTATTGCCTGCGCGGCGAAATGGCGGAGCCTTCGGGCGTTTCGAGGGTGCGTTTGCGCAACACGGCGAATGCGACGAACGGAAGCGCCGCCACAAGCAGGATTTGGAAGATGCCATCGGGCGTGAGCAGGGCGAGCTTGGCGCCGACGGCCGATCCCAGAACGGCCCCGACGGCGGCGGGAATCGCCAGCTTGAGCTTGATGTATCCGCCGCGGGCCATGCGCGCCGTCGCCACCGCCGTGCCGATCGCCGACGAAAGCTTGTTGGTGCCGAGCGCCGCATGCGCGGGAAGGCCTGCAAGCAGATAGGCGGTCAGCGAAATGAGCCCGCCTCCGCCCGCGATGGAGTCGACGAGTCCGGCGAGAAAGACGAGCGGGCATACGATAAGCAGCGTGATGGGGTCCATGGATCCTCGTTCGGTGGAAATGGGGTGGAAACCAGAGGATTATAATATGAAGGTTGGCCTTGCCGGCGATGGGCTTGCGCGGGGGCGGTTTATCCTCGAGAAGCGAGAAGCGAGAAGCGAGAAGCGAGAAGCGAGAAGCGAGAAGCGAGAAGCGGCGAGAGGCGCCGTGTCGGAGACGGCGCCGCATGCCGTTTTCATGCTTTGGGGCAATTTCGCTCAGGGCAAGCGCGCTCTCATCGAAGAGGAGAAGCATCTGGTCCTCTGTGCCAATCATCCGTCTCCGCTTTCAGCGTTGCGGCCGCCCGTGCCTTTCATCGGGTGTGGTCACTTCGGCGCCGCCAACACGTGGCTGGCGGAGCATGGCCTCAGGCCTGTCGATTGGACGATCTGATCCATGCCCGGCCGAATTCGGTCGGGTTTTTCATTTTCAGGGTGCCGGGTTGGGGAAGAGGATTGACGGGAATCTCGATTTCGGCGCTTCGCAGCAGGTGCTCGCGGAAGTAGTGAATGTGCACGGTTGAGCCCTTGGCCTGAGCAATCATGCGCTCGATGGTGGCGGCGTCGGCTCGAAGGCCGTTCACGGCAATGATTTCATCGCCTGCGAAGAGACCGGCCGCATAGGCGGAACCGCGACTTTCGGCGTAGCGGACGCGAAGCCCGTCAAGCTGAAGGCCGAGGTGCATTCTGGACGCAGGCGTGTTCTTGTCCGCTTGTGGCAAATCCTCATCTAGTACATCAACGTATTCTTATGTTTATGCTAGCGATCCTGAT